>JAIPAP010000016.1 GCA_021740045.1 Bacteroidales bacterium | reverse complement strand
ACTACTTCGATGATCCTCTTAACCATTTCAGACCGGTACCTTATCAAATTTTTGATAAGCGAATCGGTTCTGGGAGTTTATAACTTAGGCTATAAATTGGCTAGTGTACTAAATCTTTTTGTTATTCAATCGTTTCAACTCGGCTTTTTGCCCATTGCCTATAAATTATTCGATAAGCCCGATTCGGGGCGTTATTTTTCCAAAGTGCTTACCTATCTTGTATTTTTTTCGGTATTCTTGTCGCTTGTCCTTTCATTGTTTTCAAGGGATGTGCTTGTTTTGTTCACCGACAATTCGAACTTCTGGATTGCCTACACTGTGGTTCCGCTGATTTGCCTGGGATTTGTTCTCAAAGGCATACAGAATGTTTTTGCCCTTGGTCTTCACTTTGTTAAGAAAACCCGCTACAATGCTTGGATCGTAATGGTTTCGGCTGCTGCCAATATCGGGTTGAACTTTTTGTTAATACCCATATTGGGCATATATGGCGCTGCCATCAACATGATTATCACCATGTTTTTAATGATGACATTGTTCTATTATTTTGCCCAGAAATTCTATAAAATAAACTATGAATTGGGTAAACTTGTCAAAGTAATTATCACAGGCGGGTTGTTGTATGGAGTATCATTATTTACCCTGGAGATGAACCTTTTACTTGGCATAGTTATCAAACTAGCCTTGTTAGTCTTGTTTCCTGTGATTCTGTATTTTTGGAAATTTTATGAAGAAATCGAACTTTTGCGTATTGCACAGGGTTGGAAAAAGTGGCGCGATCCGCGCTTATGGAAAAGCAATATTACACGATTAAGCAATACAAAAAAAGAATAAAGCAATTGAGGATATGCACAATACAATAAGATTTATAGGAGCGGGTGCGATAGGAACAGCATTGGGCAACATCTTGGCCATTAAAGATGAGTTGGATGTTTGTTTGGTCACGATTGAGGAAGATGTGGCTTATTCTATTACGAACGAGCATATCAATCAAAAACATTTTCCAAATATTCCGTTGCATCATAAATTGAAAGCTTCTGTGCAGGAAACCGAATTAGAGCAGGCCGGCATTATTTTCTTAGCGATTCCATCTTCAGCTACCCTAAGTTATCTCCAAAAGATAAGTGATCATATTCCTGACGATGCAGTTCTTGTTAACCTGGCCAAAGGCTTTGGTAATGAAAATCAAACCATTATAGAATCTTTAAGGGAGCATTTTAAAAATCCGGTTATTACCCTTAAAGGACCTTCGTTTGCACGTGAGATCATTAACCGTATGCCAACCGGTTTTACTGTGGGAGCCGAAGATGATAAATTTTTTAAGCTATTTGGACAGATATTTGATAAAACCGAAGTGCATCTCGATTATTCAACAGACATAAAAGGGGTTGAGATCCTGAGTATTCTCAAGAATATATACGCTATTGTAATGGGAATAGTCGATGCTCATTTTAATTCGCCTAATCTGCGTTTTATGATGCTTACCAAGGCATTTAATGAGATGAAAAAAATACTGATACGGTTTGGTGGAAAGGAAGAAACCTTATTTCATTATTGTGGCGTTGGCGATTTTACCTTGACCTCTTTAAATGATCTGAGTCGAAACCGCACTTTGGGATTGCTGATCGGTAAGGGCTTTTTTAGCCGGAATATTTCGGACAAGATTGTTTTGGAAGGTAAAATTGCCACGGAGGTCTTTTGCCATGAGATTGATAAAATTAATTCCACCCGCGATGATTTTCCTATTATTCATGAATTATATAAAATTTTTCAGGCCGATGAATATGATATAAGGACTTTTGTAAATAAAGTGCTGGAGGCTTAACGACATAAGCATACAAATTGATTATTCTCGCAAGTTAACTTTTACCTCAGTAGCGTTATACTACCTTTGAGGTTGTGCTGTTTTATTATCGATTGTTCTTCGAATGTTTCGAATTCGGCAATCCAGAAGTAGGTTCCCTCCGAGCAGGGGTTGCCCTTAATTTTGCCGTCCCAGCGATCGTTCACGTTTTCGAGGGTATAAATATGCTGTCCCCATCGGTTAAAGATCAGCAGCTTAAAGTTATAAATACCCGCTGGATTTTGGGCATCCACCCTGAAATAATCATTATGCTGATCACCATTGGGGGTGAAGGCATTGGGGATCCAGATGGAGGGGCAAGGCTCGATGAGCAGGGAATCGCTTACCCAGCAATGGCCGTCAAAGGCCTCCAGCCGGTAGGTACCCGGTTCGGTAGCTACAAATGATTCTCCGGTGGAGCCATCGGGCCAGTAGTAATCGGTGTAACCCGCGGGCCCCTCAATCCGCAGGTTTTCCCCCTTGCACAGCATGGTGTCGGCGCCCAGGTCGAAAGGCCTTAGCTTATATTCTCCTGCATAGATCGATGCCCGGAACACCCCGCAGCGGGTGGTCACATCCACCCAGTAATAACCGGGAGTATTTACTACAAAAATACTGTCACCCGAGCCGCCAGTCCATTCATACCCCTGGTATCCCCCGTCAATCTGCAATTCCACTGTTTCGCCGGGGCACATAAAGGCTGAATCGGCATCAAATGCCGGTTTTTCAAAGGCTTCTACCCTGATGGTGTCCGTTCCCTCGCAACCGATCTCATCTGCTACCCTCAGCCAGTACAGGCCGGCAGTGTCCGCGGCATATACCGAATCTTGTGAGCCATCGGGCCACCAGTAGGCGCTGTAGAGGGAATCGGTCCTTAGGGTGATCGAAGTCCCCGGACAAAGGATGGTATCCTCGCCCAGGAAATCCGCAGGCAGGCTGTGAACATCCAGCAGCAGGGAATCCCTGGCTGCACAGCCGTGCTCATCGGTAACCTCGCACCAGTAGATGCCGGCGGTATCGGCAATAATAGAGGTTGCTGTATCGCCGTTCTGCCACAGGTAATGCTCAAAGCCCCCGGGTGCATCCAGGAACACATATTCGCCCCGGCAGATGGCCGTATCTTTCCCAATGCTGACCTCATAATCCATAAACACCTCGATGTAGATAGAGTCAGTGGCCGTGCACCCGTACGCATCGGTTACCTCCAGCCAGTACCAGCCCGTGTGGTTGGCGATATAAACGGAATCGGTGGAGCCGTCCTGCCACAGGTATTGGGAATAAGAACTGTCAGGAGCCAGCAACAGGGATTGGCCGTAACAAAAGGCGGTATCCTCCCCCAGGGAAATATCATAGTAATCGGTGAAGGCCACCGCGATGGTATCCCGGTCGGTTCCGCAGATGTTGGTGGCTTCCACCCAATAGGTCCCTTCCTGGGTAACTTCAAAGGTTTGATTGGTAGACCCGTCCTGCCAGAGGTATTCATCATACCCCTCACCGGCATCGAGAATGACCGTTTCGCCAAAACAGGCCAGTGAATCCTCACCCAGTTCCAGGTCATTATCCGGCAGCACGGTAACCTGGATGGAGTCGGTGGCTGTGCAACCAATGCTATCGGTGACCATCACCCAGTAGGTCCCGGTTTGGGTAACCGTGTAGGTTGAATCCCCGGAGCCATCCTGCCACAGGTAGTCATCAAAGCCGCTGCCGGCATGAAGCAGCAGGGAATCGCCGCTGCAAAAGGTCGTATCTTCCCCCAGGTCAATATCAAAGGGATCGCTGATGAGCACTTCGATGGAGTCGCGGTCGCTGCAGCCGAACTCATTAAAGACCTCCACCCAGTAGAGGCCCGATTCGGTAACCGTGTAGGTTTGCTCCTGTGAGCCATCCTGCCAGAGGAAGGCTTCATAACCACCACCCGGGTCGAGGATGAAGTTTTCACCCGAGCATATAATGGTGTCATTGCCCAGGTCGATTTGCGGGGTTTCGTGAATGATCACCTCCTGGGCAACCGTGGTGGAATCACTGCCGTAGAAAAGCGTGAGGGTAACCACGAATTCCCCCGGTTCAGTAAAAACATGATACGGATTAAAGGAGGTGGAATAGTTGTTTTCCCCGCTGGCCGGGTCTCCAAAATCCCATTCCACGGCGTTGACCCCGTTGGTGTTTTCGATGTAAAAATAGGTGGAATCCCCGTAGCAATCAGGTTCATAGGTGAAGGCGATACTTATGTCTTTACCTGCATAAGGAAATCCCAATAATCCCTGTTTACCATTTAGATATAATGCCTCATCAACAAAATTACAATCCGTTCCAACAACATCGGGGTTTTCAATTCGTCCCAAAAAAGGCTCCATATATTTACTAACGTAAATTCTATCATCCTTTCCCAATTGCAATGCTCCTGATACGTAATTCGGGTTAGAGGGTGATGCAGTTGCTACCCCTATCAATGTTTTAGAGTCGAATATTTCACCCGGCGAACCGGCGTTAAGGTTGTATTGAAAAATTTCACCTGAATAAAGCTCTTTCACATAGAGTAAATGATTGTTTGGTGAAAATTCAACAGCATAACTTTTTTGGTAGCCTGAGAATGTTAGCTGATGAGATATCACTCCATTCTGATTATTGAAATTTAATAGTTCGAATATTCCCATGTCATATATGGCTAATGCCAATTTCTCGCAGCTTGGTGAGGATTTCATATACCCCATGGCATTATAGGTTCCAAATGTACCACCTTGATGTGTTGCTCCCGTATTACTAATTACAGGATTCATTGATAGTCCTGATTCCGAAAGCAGATAGGCATAAAAGGCATCCGAGTTATATTTATGGGTGATAATCCAGGTTGACAGGTTATTAGCATGCCTTATGGCAGTTAACTTTTCACTTACGGGGGTTGTTAACTGAATATTTTTAAGTGTGATTTCCCCCAATCCGTTGTTTTTCGAAATATCCACCTTGGAATAACATAAGCCTTCCGGTTCTGCATACTTTGGTGTTGTGAAAATAAAATAATAAGGATTGTCTCCCGGCTGTTTGGCAATGACAGCAACTTGAGTAGATGAATTGTGACCTGCCAGGCCCTCCCCGTTTTCCATTACGTTATGATCCTTATCCCAAACCGTAACCCCATCAGTATAAAATAAAATATTCCCATCGGTATCGGTCATCGTGGCGCAACCTTCAATAGAACTAATCATTCCGTCATTTAAGGGGGTAGGGGAGTTGGTATTGAAATCCAAACCGGAATTTTGTCCAAAATACCATATTTCACCAGGGTATTGACCATGAATACTTACAGAAATAAACACAGCAATAAGGATTAGCAAAAGGTATCTTATTCCCATAATTAATTTTATTTGAGCAGAGTTATACTCCCTTTTTTCACCACCTGACGTCCACTTGTGCAAGTTCCTTTCAGATAAAAGGTATATACATCCATTTCCTGTTGCTTACCTTGATAAGTGCCATCCCACCCGGTTTGGCTGTTTTTTGTACTGAAAACTAATTCTCCCAGGCGGTTAAAGATCAGCAACTCGAACTCCCTGAAGCCATTCCCTCTTACACGAAGCATATCATTATGGCCGTCGCCGTTAGGGGAGAATGCAGTGGGCACAGCCAGAATACACTCGGGATATTCACCCACATAGATGGTGTCACTCCCCAGGCAACCGTCTTTGGTTACTTCCACCCAATAGGTTTCATCACCCGGTACAAGTACTTGCCGGGTGGTATCGCCGGTTGACCAAAAATGACTAGCATCGGGGAAACCGGCATCCAAAGTGATTTCTCCTCCGAAGGGCAAGGTGGTGTCGCTGCCCAGAAAAACATCAGGTGTTGGAAGCGCTTCTACATATACACTGTCGTTATCCTTACAACCAAAGCTATCAGTAACTTCCAGCCAGTAATGACCGGTTTCTTCGGTTATAGTGTATTGATTGGTGGTGCTGTCATACCATAAGTAACTGAGCGTATCGGTTTGGGGCCAGGGATAAATGGTGTCACCGGTGCAGATTTGCCTGTCATCACCAAGATCAACGGTAGGCGATTGCCGGTAATTGATCAATAAGGTATCGGTGTAAAAACAATCATCGGCATAAAATACCTTTACCCAAATAGAATCTTCATTACTTACCCGGTAGCTGTCGCCGGTGCTTCCGTCGTGCCACAGGAATGTTGTTTTGGGTCCGGGATTGAAGAACTCAGTCCCGATTTCTGTTTTCAACCCCGTACAAACCGTTGTATCTCTTGGAAATCCAAAAATATACCCCGGTGAATTGGTAAAGCTCCAACCGGTGTTGTTGGAAATATCGGTACTGAAATTGCCGGCGTAAAAAGCCCCGCCACCGGTAGCATTGATATCCCGTAATTCAATAAAATCGCCACTTACCAGGGTTCCGGATGGCATAAATATATCAGCTTGTTCGCCCTCATGCTGTGATCGCAATACAATCGGGAAACAATTATTTCCCCTTATCCTGAAATCATGATAAATGGTCTGTTTAATGCCTTCTTCTAATTCATATTTATTGCCGGGGGTGAATTCCAGCTCATTAAATTCATTTTGATTGTTAAAGATGCCGTCACCTCTGATAGTAAGCTTATCAAACGTATTGTTACCCGATATGGTTGCTGTGCCGCCAATGAGGCATGTTTTGCCAATGCTATTTATTCCGTTTACGCTGGCATTGCCCCCGAATGAAGTGGAATCGATCGTATTATTTCCACTCACCTGACCGCTTTCGTTAAACAAGATAGTCTCAACCTGGTGGCTACCGCCAATCAATCCTCCGAATGATCCCTTGATGTGTGCATAGTTAATTTGATCGGAGTCATATATAAATCCCGATTGATCAAAGATGACGGAATCGATGCTACAATTACCATGTACTTCACCTCCTTGGTGGAAACGGATATGGTCATAAGCAATTTCCGTATTGTTGTTATAGATCCGTCCGCTTATCAGGAACCTAACCTTATGATAATCGAAAGGGCCGCCGTTTTCAACACGGAAAACAGACGAAGGCCCGGTAGAGGTGATCTTGGAATCCTTAGCTGTAAATTCAAGGTTCTCACCATCGATGAACCATGTTTCGGTACCTGTACCGGTAAGGACTATCTCGCATGAATCGAGATCGAGCTCTCTTGGGTTGTCATAATTTGAATTAAAGTTCGAACAGGAGATATAGTTTTGCTGCGCATCCAAAGTACCATGTTTAAAATAGATTTGCTTTGCTGATTGCAAACTGTCCTTTAAAGCCCATTCACCGCCAATGCCCAGGAAATAAACCAGGTTGCTGAATTGCTGACCGGCAGCATCAATAAATTGGTCTTTCTCGGTGCTTTCGAAAAAGACCCGTCCACCAAATGACATTCGCATATTGCGGATAAAGGTCAATGAACCATAAATTCTTAAATTCACCGAATCGGCTCCCATAAATCTTGGGTTGTATTTTGCTCCGGTCCAATCCATATTATGGCATGTAGCATTTTCAATATCAACCGTGACTTTTCTGCTACTGTTATTGGGAAACGAGTTTTCATCAAAATAAACATCATCCTTGGGTGAAGGGATGCAGTACCCTCCGTCACCTCCTGAGTAGGCCGACCAATGCAATGAATCGCTCCAAACACCTGAGCCTCCCACCCAATAAAGGTCTTTCGGCTCGGATGCGTTAATTTGCCAGCCATCGTTATTACTTAGTCCCACGGAATTGTTAGCAATAAAGGGTTTATCTTCACCTACAGCCTTCATATCGCGCAACACAAGATAATCGCCTGTTACCTGCCCAGTGGGTTTATTGATGATGGCCTGATGGGTTACTTCATTGGAATAAAGGAATATTGGCCCTGTGCATGCACCGTTAATGTTGAATTGTTCGGTTATGGTTTGCGCGCTGTCTCGCTGGAAAATGTACTTGTTTCCCTGGGTTAAGGTTAGGGTGCCAAAACTATTGCTACCACTAAAAGTTCCTTTATCTTTAAGGGTTGCCGTCCGGATATTATTCTTTCCTTTGATTAATGCTCGCTTATGAATAATAGTCGTATCGATGGTGTTGGTGTCGGAAATAATGCCCCTCTCATAAAAAAGAGCCGTATCGATAACGCAAGAACCGTGCGCTTGTCCATCTTTATAGAAATAGGCAATTTCGATGATGTGATTGCCTCCTTTCAACAAACCATCTTTCCCCAGGAAGATCACTGTTTTTATGGTATCGCTGTCGAACACCGTGCTTTCCGGGCCATAAAAGGTAGCTGTATCGATGGTGCAGTTGCCGCGAATTTCACCTTTGGCCCCCTTAAAAGTAACCAGGTCATAATAGCAGTAAGTTCCTTCGTTTTTGAGCGCCGAACTGGCGTGCCAAAATTCCACGTCGTTATAAACCAGTTCGTTACCACTGAAGCTCTTCATTTGACCAGCAAGGCCTTTTACATAGATAAATGATGAATCCCCGTCGAAGGTGAGATTTTGAGCATTCAGCGACCAGGCTTCAGCGCTCGCTTTATTGAGGTAAATTTCAGACGTTCCTAATGATAAGGCTCTTGTAGTAGTATCGGTTGATTGGAAGTCATTACAGGTAACTTCAACCGAACTTGTAAAGAGTTCACCTTGTTGTAGATAGATAGTTTGCTCAGTGGTGTATTCATCCTGATAGGCCCAGCTACCGCCCCGACCTGTATACCAGGTATTGTTATTGTAGATGTTTCCGGCGCTGGTAATGGTTTCCCCCTTTTCGGTAGCTTCAAAATATATTTCTCCTGAAAATGCCAGGTTCATACCTCCTATTAGCGTGAGAGAACCGTAAATTCTCAGGTTTCTTTTTATGGAGCCTTGCAGTGAGGGATTATGTTCGGCTCCTTCCCAAATCATATCCCTGCACACGGCGTTATCAACATTGATCATTACAGCTTGCCCCGAACCGGAGAATGAATTTTCATCAAAAAGAGCATTGTCGAGTTCTGTTGGAGGGCAATGGCCACCGCTACCACCCGACTGTGCATCCCAATGGTTAGGATCATCCCAATGGCCGTCTCCATTCACCCAGTAAAGATCGATACCCTGGCTGGTGTCGATTTCCCAATTGGTGTTGTTGCCCAGATCAACCGATTGGTT
The DNA here is from genome assembly GCA_021740045.1 of Bacteroidales bacterium. Classification (GTDB taxonomy): domain Bacteria; phylum Bacteroidota; class Bacteroidia; order Bacteroidales; family JAIPAP01; genus JAIPAP01. The sequence continues at coordinate 37,585 of JAIPAP010000016.1, read as the reverse complement.
GGCAATAAAAGGAACATTACCTGAGGCTTTTATGTCCCTGATGGAGAGAAAATCCCCTTCAACCGGGCCATTTACTTTATGAATAGTGGATTGAACACCATTGGTATCGGCTAAAAGCCTTATAGGAGCGGAGCAATTGGCGTCAAGCGTTAATTCATCCTTAATGGTTTGGGTTGATTCAATGCCGAATATATAAGACTTTCCCGGAGAAAAAATCAGGGTGTCGAAGGTGTTTTGTCCCCTGAAATAGCCATCCCCATTTAATAAACAATTCCGTATGATATTGCTCCCCTTTATTCGGGCTTCTTCCTCCACGGTAATATGATTAATTGCGTTGCTGCTGTCAATCTCAGCTTCATGAGCCAGAATAGCTTCGTTAATGTTATTGTTTCCCGCTATTTTTGTAAGTCCCTGTGCCGTTAAAAAATTGATCTTATTATGGCCAAGTATGGAGGATTCTTCACGTAAGTCAGCCCGGTCAATAATGTGACTTCCGTTGATAATTCCCTCACCGCCCACCTTCACATAGGTGATGGTGTCGCTATCATTAATTATTCCACTGCTTCCGAAATTAAGTGTGTCAATTTTACAATCCCCGTTAATACCCCCGCTATAATCGAAAAACACATTGTTATAGGTCACCCAAACCTGAGCGTTAATAATAACGCCCTGTGCCCCAATAAAATGGATGTCATCATAAATCATTTCTTCACCATCGATATTTTTAAGTGATGATCCTACTATTAAGAATGCATTTTGCGCATTCATTTGCAGGTTAACGCCGTTTATTTCCCAATTGGTCACTTCGACGGTTGATTCTCCCAAATCAAGATAACGGTTGGTTTGAGTACTTGAAATAAAGTTCTGGCATGCTAAAGTGTAATCATTGGTAATCAAATCACCGGTAAGAAAATATATATTTTCCTGGCTTGTAAATTTATCCTCAAGTTGCCAGCCACCGCCCTCACCTTGAAAATATGCATGGTTTTTCAGGGATTGATCCGCTAACGAAACTGTTTGACCCGGATTGGTTGCTTCAAAATAAATGATGCCCTGGTAATCCATTTGCATATTATTGATGAAGCTAAGAGAGCCATAAATTCTCAGGCTGGTGGTGTCATGGCCGGAAAGCACAGGGTTATTGGTAGCGCCGGCCCAGAGCATATCTTTACATACGGCATTTTTATGATCGATAACCACAATACAACCATCTTCGGTGAATGAATTCTGATCAAAATAAACATCATCATTAGCAGTGGGGGTTTGTGAATGAAGAACGCTACCGCCTGAGTTTACAGCCCAGTGATTAATGTCGGACCAGTTACCTGAGTTTCCTACCCAATAGTATTCTTCACCCATCAAGCCGGGGGCAACAAGTACCCCGATGGTTAATAAAATGATTGATATGACCTTAAATCTGTTCATTTGCTTTTTTTATTATTCGAAAGGATAACAGAATTCCTTCCGTTCACCGAAATAGAATCCCTTAATCAGTGAAAATTCAGGTCCTCCCTGATAATTTGAAACCTCATGAAACTCCGATACGTTAACATCATAGCTTACCGTCATGGTAAAATCCCTATACTTTAACCCGGCTATAGGAATAATATCCCGCTCAAGCCGGTGCCATATTCCTCCGATTAGCTGAAAATCATCAATCTCACCAAATACCAGGTTGGTGCCTATGATCGTTTCGCTAGCTTCGGCCTGATTCGAAAAGAAAGCAGCCGGCATCATAGCAAGCCTTTCCGTAAGGCGTATGCTTAGCCTGGTATGGAAAATCAACTTTCGCTCAACCCGGGCATCCATATCATAAAAAGATACCTTGGGGCGATTGATATGGCTCAAACTGGTTCCAACCGATGCTTTAACCTCTTCGGAAAATTGCATGGCGATCAATCCCCCGAAATTAAAATCCAGAGCAAACACCGAAGTTGATTTGTAAGGTTCCATGGTAGGTATTTCAGGATTGAATTGCCTACCGTCCCATTGATCATCAAATGTTAATTTGGCAAAATCCACACTTTTATTGATAAACCCGACAGCAAAGCCCAGGGTTCCTCTAAAGGTATTATGCCGGTTAAATCCTTTGGTAAAAGATGCAGAGAGATGAGCCGAGGAGGTTTTCAAAATCCCTTGGCCTGCATCATCGTTATAAAACCGTAACCCATAACCAATTTCACTGCGTCTGATCGATTTGGGTGCGGTGCTCAAACCGGCAAATAAGGTATAAGTCTCATAAGGAACGGAAGCTGTTTTTCCTTGCTGCCGGTAATTAGCCCCAATATTTAAATCGGGTGTTGATTGCCCGGTTAATGCCGGATTAATATAAGGAGAGGTGTTGAAAAACTGGGAATGATGAATATCTTGCGTGTATCCTGCAATTGGGAAGCCTGCCAAAAGGAAAAGAATATGGATTATTACTAGGCGCATTGACAAAGACAATTAATTGTCCGAATGAGAACTTCAAAGTACCGTAAAGGTAATAAAAAAATATAGAAATACTTATTTATAATTCGTATAAATGAATAAGTTCTTCAATCAGGTTAAGCCATCCAGGAGTGAAGCCATTTTCCCGGTAAGTTTTTTTCTTGAAAATTGCTCAATGGCTGTTCCTTTTGCTGCAAGTTTATTGGATTGAAAGTCGTTGAAAATATCATCGATATGTTTTTTAATACGCACTTTTTCGGCATAACCGGCAATGCGGCCGGTATTGGTTTGTTTTATAATGCTTGCTGCATCGCCGTCGCCGGGACCAATACACAAAATCGGACGGCCGGAGGCCAGGTACTCGAAAAATTTGCCGGGTAAAATACCTTTGGCATTGGGAGTATCATTAATGGCTAATAATAAAACCTGCGAAATGCGTTGAATTTCAACTACCTTATCGTGAGGAAGATAGGGTAACTTGTTGACAAACCGGTCCAAATGATGATCCTTCAGGGCGTTCATCACCGAGTGGTCGATGCTGCCTGCCAGTTTTATTTCCAGCTTTTCTTTAAATCCGGGCTTTTCTTCAACCAATTCCTGTAATGATAGCCACAATGAAATTGGGTTACGCGAATAAGTCATGGTGCCGATGTGGGCCATGCTGAATTTTTCATCTGTTTGAAAGGTTTTATCAAAAGCCAGGTCATCTTCATCAAAACCGTTGGTGACCACTTCGTATTCTCGATGATGAATCTGGAGGAATTCCTTTTTCATAAAGGGAGAAATGACCACTACTTTGTCGGCTTCTTGCAAAACCTCTTTTTCCTGCCGTTGATGCTTACGGTCGGCCCATTTGGTGAGCCTTAAATCATTGTAAAAATCGATGTTGGTCCAGGGGTCACGAAAATCGGCCAGCCAGGGTATATTAAGCTTATGCTTTAGTTTTCGGGCTATGCGGTGCATGCTGTGAGGCGGTCCGGTGGAGACAATCGCATCGACAGGATGATTTTTCAGGTATTTCCTGAGGAACCTAACCGAGGGTTTAATCCACAACATCCGGGCATCGGGGATAAAAAAATTGCCCCTTAACCAAACGGAGAGATTTTCAGTTACTTTTGGTTTTTCCTTTTCGCTTGCAAAGCCGGCACTGATACGCTCCTCTTTTTTTAAGCCCGAAAAACGCTTGTAGAGTGAATAGGGTTCCGTAATGGGCCTTTTGATGACCTCAATATTTTTGGGGATATCTTTTTCGAAAGAATGATCGATAGCGGGATATTCTGGATTTTTGGGTGTGTAGACCACCGGCTCCCAGCCAAAATCCCTGAGGTATTTAACAAATTTCAACCATCGCTGAACACCGGCCCCGCCGCTTGGAGGCCAGTAATACGTGATGATCAATACCTTTTTCATCTTACTCTTCCTTCATGCGTTTGCGCATTTCCACAAAACCTCCTAACAATATCAACACAATCAGGATGATGGAGCTTGCCAGGGAAACCTTTTCGCCCACATAGTAAGACTTTGGACGGAATTTGAATTCAATGGTATGCTGTCCCTCGGGAACTACCATGGCCCTGAGCACATAATTCACACGGAAATGTGGCATTTCTTCTCCATCCACATAAGCTTGCCAACCGGCCGGGTAATATATCTCTGAAAACACCACCAGTTGATCGCGGCCGGCTTGGAAATTATATTTCAGGTGATTGGGCTCATAATGGGTAAGTTTGATATGCCCATCGGGGTCTGATCCCCGTTTATAGCCCTGAAGATGTTCGCTGAAACGGTCATCAATGATGGCTGTGGAGTCGGGACTAAAGTTATTAAGGGCATTGATTTCCTGATCGGCATTTTCGACCATGCGGTAATTCTCCACAAACCATGCATGACCTAAAGCATTTGGATTGGGCTGTGCGGCCATCCGGTTATTGTTATCCTGCACCAAAAAATATTTGGCATTAAGCATATTCAATACATCGCGGTTGTATTTACTGATGTGATGATCGATCAATTCCTGGTAACGACGTAGCTTGGCCCCATGGTAACCGCCTATGGATTTATGAAAATAAGAGGTTCGTGCATCGTTAAAGGTGTTACCGGCTACATTGAACACCCTGAAATTAGGATCGTCATCCTGTAAAATTTGTTGGTCAGCTTGTGTCTTTTGAAATGGATTTTCCACCTTGCGTTCACGGTCAAAGTCGTTATTATTCAGGTACCGGCGATTCACGGGCCACATATCGATAAGCAGCAGGGCAATAAGGGCAACAAATGCATATTGCTTTTTGAGTTTTCCGGCAACATAGGCCCAAAGCATCGCAGCAGTCAACGTAATAAATACAAATGAGCGCCAGGCATCGATGCGGAGCAACCGAGCCCGGTCTTCGCGTATGGCATCGAGGAACCATTCCGGGTAACCACCTTGCTGGAGACGTGCATCCTGGGGGCCGACAAAGGTGAACAAAGATCCGCTGAACAGGGCGAACAACAGAGTTATACCTCCGGTAATGATGAAGGTGTATTTAAGGTAGTTCAACATTTTTTGCTTGTCATACTCCTTTTGAAAGATCTCACGAAGGGCCAGGAATGCCATTAAGGGCATGGTGAGTTCGGCAATGACCAGGGTCATGGAAACGGCCCTGAATTTGTTATAAAAAGGCACATACTCGAGGAAAAAATCGGTTAGGGGCATAAAATTCTTTCCCCAAGCCAGCGCAAAAGACAATATGGTGGCTATAAGCAGCCACCAGCGATGTTTCCGCTCAACAATGAAAAGCCCAAGAACAAAAAGGAAAACCACTATTGCTCCTACGTATACCGGACCCGAAGTGCTGGGTTGTTTACCCCAATATAGGGGGACTTGCTGTGTAAGCTCCCTGATTTGTTGCCTGGGTACATTTCTTTCCTCCAATGTTTGGTAAGTTTCTGAGTTTTCGCCAAGTTCACCCACCGAAGCGCCACCCCGGAAATTGGGGATGAGCAGGGTTAAAGTTTCGGCTTTTCCATAACTCCATGCCGTGGCATAATCTTTATCAAGTCCGCTGGTGCGGTTTTCTTTGTTGGATGTTAATTCCGTTTCTCCACGAATGGTATATTTACCGTATTGCCAGGTTGACCATAAGTTGCTAAAACTAGTTCCCCCGGCTATAAGCAATGCGATTATTAAAACCCCGGCACCTTTGAAAAAAGAGTGAAGCTCCTTTTGGCGTATTTTCCTGACCAATTCCGAAATTCCCAATATCACGATGATCAACAGCAGGTAATAAGTAATCTGGAAATGGTTGGCTTCCAATTCCAGGGCAAGAAACAGGGCTGTGATCACGCCCCCGAGCAGGTATTTTTTTCGCATGGTTAGTATAAAACCTGCAATAACTGGAGCCATGTAGGCAATAGCATGAGCTTTACTGTTATGCCCGGCATCGAGTATGATGAAGAAATACGATGAAAAAGCAAAAGCAATGGCCCCGGCTACACTAAGCCAGGGATTAACTCTTAGGGCCAATAACAAAATGAAAAAACCCAGAAAATAAAGAAATACATAATCTGCAGGGCGTGGAAGGCCTAATCTCAGTATCTTGTCGATGTCGTCGGCAAGGTTGGCCTTATATTTTACCGAAATCTGGAAAGCCGGCATCCCGCCAAACATCGAGTTGGTCCACAAAGGTTCCTCCCCGGTGCGTTCCCGGTAATCTTTGATCTCTTCCGACATTCCCCTGAAATGGGTAATGTCACTTTGCTGAAGAGCCTTGCCTTGAAGCAGGGGATTGAAATAAATAATGGTGATCAACAGAAAAAGAACGATCCCAATAATGTAGGGAACAAACTGCTTAATACCAGGTTTTTTCATTACGACCGTTTTTGATTATCTATTTTTCTTCTTGTTCAACATCTTCGTAATCAACATATTCGCCAACATTATCGGTTGAGGGCTGGCGCTGCTTGTGTTGCATGTATTCAATAGTAACCTCCCCATCTTTCCTCTTCTTTTGCCGTTGCTGCTGTTGCTGCTGCCGGTAATGGGGATTTTGTTGGTAAAACTTTTTACGTACTGATTTTAAATATAATCTGACGAGGAAAGGGAAAACATACCTCACCATCACCTTGAAAATCAGGTAAAAGAGAATGATATAAAAAATGAGCTTTAGCATATATGCATAGTTGGGTGTCAATTCTTAAGCGTACCCGGTGCGAAAATATTGTTTTTTCAGGAATACACGAATACAAGCAATAAAAAAGAGCTGAAGGCTGCATAACGTAAAAAAGGAGGCAATTGGAAAACGGCCTCCCTATAATGAAATAGTAATTGTGATCAATCCTGAATAAGAGCTAGTTGTTAGCGCTTATCTCCTTTTTCGTCTGAAACGGATAATTTAACTCTTCCTTTGGCACGGCGATTTTTTATTACTTTACGCCCGTCGGTTGTTTTCATCCGAGAACGGAATCCGTGCTTATTTCTACGCTTACGTACCGATGGTTGAAATGTTCTCTTCATTGTTCCAATTTTCGTTTTAGGGGTGCAAAGATAGATTATCTTTTCGAAACTACCAAAGCTTGGTTTATTAATTTTATAAAGCTCTCCTATAAGGATGAAAAGATTGAGGGAGATTGAAGAAGATTGAAAATTTGTGTCAAGGAAAATTATCAATCCCTTTCAATCTTCCTATTTATCTCATATTCGAAAAAAAAGGCTGCCAACCATAGCTGACAGCCTTTTCATATTTTATTCAAAGAACATTACTTCTTTGGGATGTTCTTTAGCGTTTCCAACAAGAAGCTGTAAAACTTCTTCACCGTTTCGATATTCACCTTTTCATCGGGTGAGTGAGGGAAACGGATGGTGGGGCCAAAGGAGATGAGGTCGAGGTTGGGGTAAACCGCACTGATCAAACCGCATTCCAAGCCGGCATGAATTACCTTTACCGGAGGCTCCTTGTCTAACATATCGTTGTAGACATTTTTCATCACGCTCAGGATGGGTGATTTAACATCCGGTTTCCATCCCGGATAGGCTCCTGCATGTTCCACTTTGGCGCCTGCCATTTCAAAAATACCCCGTATCATGTTGCCCACATATTCTTTGGTCGAATCTACAGAACTGCGTTGCAAGGTGGTGATGCTGATCTGCCCGTTTTCCACCCGGATAACGCCGGTACTGGTTGAGGTCTCTACAACTTCTGGCATATCGGCTATTACACCCAATACTCCGTTGGGGCATCCGATAAGGCCATTGAACAAGTTTTGTGTGGTTTCAAGGTCAACAACCGCATTGGGCATTTCGGTTTCACTTACCTTAACTTTTACATTGGGGTCGACGGAAGCCAGTTCATTCTTGATGATACCCTGGAATTCTTCAACATATTTTTTGAAGTCATTCACCTTATCACCGGGAACAGTAACAATGGCGTGTCCTTCACGAGGAATGGCATTACGAACGTCACCGGAATAAAAATCGGCGAGCCGGAGGCCGAATTTCCGCTCGGCATTCCACATCAAGCGGTTGAGCAGTTTAATGGCATTGCCACGGCCCAGGTGAATGTCAAGGCCGCTGTGCCCGCCTTTGAGGCCACTAATATCGATACGGAAAGGCTTTCCAACTTCCGGAACGGTATCTTCTTCATAGTTAAAGCGAATATGGGTATCCATACCCCCGGCGCAACCGATGTAGAGTTCGCCTTCATCTTCGCTGTCCATGTTGATGAGAATATCACCTTCGAGGAAACCTTTTTTCAAACCGAAAGCCCCGGTCATGCCGGTTTCTTCATCCACGGTAAAGAGAGCTTCTATAGGAGGATGCTCAATATTGTCCGATTCAAGTACCGACAAGGCTGCTGCCACGCCCATACCGTTATCGGCACCCAGGGTGGTTCCGTTAGCTGCTACCCAGTCGCCATCCACATAAGCTTCAATAGGGTCTTTTTCAAAATCGAACTGCTTATCGTTGTTCTTTTGTGGAACCATATCAAGATGGCCTTGGAGGATAACGGTTTTGCGATCTTCCATACCGGGAGTTGCCGGTTTTTTGATCACCACATTCCCGGAATCATCCATTTTGGTCTCAAGGCCAAGTTTTTCGCCAAATTCACGGACGAATTCCACAACTTTACCTTCCTTCTTCGAAGGGCGCGGGATTTGGGTCAATGACTCAAAATTCTTCCACAACTTCTTCGGTTCCAAATCACTAATCTTTGTACTCATATTCCTTTGATATTTTAGGTTTTCTAAAAAGAAGCGTAAAATTACAATTTATTTATTGAATGGGCATGTTTGCAATGGCTTCATGCAAAGTAATATTCATATTGCACGCTCTATGCATTTTGCCTCCTGCACTTGCCCCCGGTTGCTTAAATAAACCTGTAATTTATACCTAAGTTGAGCGAGAATCGCTCAATTTGGGTTATAGATAACCAGATCATTCGGAGGTTACTTGATAATTATCTTCTCCGACTTGATCCCCGCTTCCATGTCCACTTCCAAAACATAGAGCCCAGGTTCAACCATGCTAATGTCCAGCTCGATATTATGGTCATTAAACGAATTTTGAAGAACAGCTTGTCCGGTATAATTCATCAAACTAATTCGTTTAATGGAGCTGCGGGCATGAATATGCACAATGTCTTTTGCCGGATTGGGATAAAATATGAAACCGGCCGAACGCACAAAGCCTTTATTTTGCTTGGTAATGCGTGCTATGCTGTACTTACCGTCACCAGCAGGAGCTGTGATGCTTGTATGTGCATCCCCGTATGGATTGGCGAAATCAACCGTCAAATTACGTTCCTTATTCGCGCTTTTATCGTACAATTTAAGTTTGATAGGCTTACCTGTCCTATACCCTTGCTGATCATCAAGGGTTTTGAAAACAGCCAGGCTATTGCTAAAAGGTCCTTCCTTATTAATAAAGGTCGATCCCAGTAATTTACCATCCTGGAAAGCGCCCACTTCATCACCGGCTTCAATGCCTTGGCTGGCTTCAAGGTAGAGTGTGTAAACCGGATCGGCCGGATTACCTCCGGAAAACTTGAAATATTGTGGTTTTGGTTTATGATGATTTGTCAGCTTTTTCCCGCTTACCGGATAAACCAACTCATCGGCGTCATTCATTCGGGCCAGGTAACCTTCTCCGGGCATCATATTACCGATATCATTGATCCAGTTCGGTCCGATCTTGCGCAACATGGCCCCATCGCTGTTTCGTATAAAGTCCAGGTTATCCAGGATAGAAGCTACAGCGACTTGTGCATCCATGGGACTGGCCGGTAAATAACTTATAAACTGGTAGCCATCTCCAAGGTCTATAGGCGTATGCGGATCCATGGTAGTGCCACTAATGGTGAAGTTGTCAACTTCATACATCCTGAATAAATAACCTTCAGTAGTATTCCAATCGCCGATGTTGTTCACCCAAACCGGTCCGATCTTGTGCAATAGCGAGCCATTGGAATTGCGAATAAAATCAAGGGTTTCGTTATTCATCAAACTTTCAACCACAACTGTCATTTCGGGGTCACCGGGTTGGATGTAACTCGAAATAAACTGATAACCGGAGGTAAGGGAAATCTCCTGTGTATCACCCTGCGGTTCGGGCACAATTACCGCTGTATTGGGCTCCATACCTGCTAGCGGCATTCCTGAAGGGATGTAAGGTTGATAATAGGCATACACATGGGTAAGGGTGGGGTGATCACCCGTGGGATTTTCACCGGGATAGGCTGCTGTGATCATTTGGTTATCTTCTTCGGAAACATGCACCGAAAGGGCAATGCCCTGGGGATTGTTCAGTGATTCCCAGGGAACTGCTATCTCAGTCAATCCGTTTTCTTCCCAGCCTTCATAGGATTCGGCGCCATTACTACCGGGATAATTCCACTGACCACCGGTATAATTATTCAATTGAATGGAGCCTCCACCGCCTTCGATGGCTACCTGGTATTCGGCCATGAAATCCTCCGGATAAACCACACGGCCCCAGGAGCCTTCCGGTGCCCCGCTACCTGCGGTTTGATCGGTGTCGAGGTTGACAAAAAGATCGCCACCACCACTCAGATTAAGGCTTTCGAAGCCCAGGTATATTTTCTCATTATCCCAGGTGATATACAAGGTATAATCATTGGTGACCATGAGCTCGGTTTCAGGATCAAAATCGTTAGTGCCGTCGATGTTGATAGTGTGGGGCGTAACACCCGAAGGTATTGTAAATGCGGAGCTGTTTTCATCTTCGATCACATTTCCGTTAAGGTCTTCCACATTTTCCACTATAATTTCACCTTCATCACCGGGCTGCCAGTTTTCGGCTATGGTGAGGTGAACTTTTCGCCAATCGTCCTGGCGTTGAGCCGATTCAAGGGTGTAGTTGCCAGAAAAGCCTTGCAGTGTGTAATTGGCAATGTTTTCTGCCGAGGTGATCTCCACGGCTTCGCTAAAGGTGATCTCCACGGTGTTGTTGTCAATTTGAAAGGCCTGATCGTTCATGGTGGGAGGGAAGATGTCCATGTTTTGGCCGGCCAGGTCATTTAATTCGGGGACGGTAGTTCCGGAGGGCTCTGAAGTATATCCGGCATACAACCTTGTTAAGAACCGGTTGTAGCCGTTGATCTCATCACCCATTACCAGGGTGCCTTCGAACTGGGTATTATGCTGTGCACCGCCATTGCCAAGTACAAGGGCAACTGTTGCTCCGGAGGAGGAATTCCGCTGTCCGCAATAAGACCCGTAATCGCCCCACATGCGCTGCACATGACTTTTACCTGACCAAACAAGGTCCATCAGGCCCGGCGACCAGCCGGATTTTACATAGCCATCACTATCATAAAAATCATAGGTAACATCCAAATAATTATTTCCGCCGGTTAATTCGATACGTTTCTTTACACCCCATTGCGATAATTCCACTATGACTGTATCGCCTGAGCTTTGGATGATATCAATATCATAAATGGCATCCTGCTGATAGGGATATACATCGGAGAGAGCAGCTACATGGTTATTGGAGCTTTCATTATAGTCGCCATCGGTTTCCGACCAGTAGGCCATATCGGAACCAACCACGGAATGGGCATTTCCGCTGTTATCTTTATAAAATAACCAATTAACTTTACCACCAATGCTTTCGAATACAGCGAAAATATCCTGGTTATGAATCACCACTTCATCCACCCCATCGTGGTCGATATCATCATAATAAGCCGCCAGGTCTTCCTGGTACTGACCATCGGCCCATCGGGCGGCGTGGGCATAAACATTGGCATTTTTAATATGGGATGAATAACGGTGTTCCCATCCGGCAACTTCTCCGCCATCGTGCCAGCCGGTTTCATGCAGGTTGATCATCATGATATACCATGCCAGTTGGGAAAGATTGTTATCAGGAGCTGTGAGCAGGTTGTTATGGGCATCGTCCCAAACGTAACCGTACGTCCACTGGGGATCGTGAAAATCGGAATGAGAGGGGGTAGCTGCCCATTGGGTGTACCAACTGTTGTTGCTGCCGCCGTAGCCATCGGCGCCTCCCAGCAAGTTGTAGGTTCCAGGGGTAATATCGGCTCCTGTGCCGTTAAAGTTGCTGTTCTGCATGGCATCCGACATCTTCCAGACATTTACACCGGGATAATTGTCATGGCACCACCAGAGGACGCTTTCATAATTATCGAGGTAAAAGGTGCCGTCATGTTCGTTCATTTCGGCAGCCACTTCCCAGTCGGTGCCATAAACGCAGATGTTGTATTCGCCCATGCCGGCAATTTGGTTCTTGGCGGCATCGGCATTGTTTTGCATATTACCCACAAAAGAATTATTGATGGGAATAACGCGCAGATCGATGCCCGAGCCATTGTTCATCCAGTGGATCTTGCGGTTGTCGTATCCATTAAGATGCGGGCTGTCGTCCAGCACCACGCCCCAAACGCCATGCTGTGCCCAGTTATCACCCAGCCAATCAATAACTCCGGCATTGGGATAAACATCGGGAGTAAGCCATACCCGCTCAGGAACCCAGGCGGTTGTAGGGGTGTAATTATATTGAAAGTCAACCATATCAGATTCGATACCAACCGACCAGTTGTTCATATCGTTTTGAAGGAAAGGCATGATATGCTGGCCTAGCGCAGAGGTCATCATCTCGGCAAGGCCTTCGGAAGCCAGGTTATAGAGCCAGTCGTTAAACTCAGGATTATGCCATTCGGCAGCAGGCATAAGTGTTCCCGACATATGGAAATTCCCCGGTATATCAGTAGCTTCATGAACTTGTAAGATTTCATCAAAGCCACTTCCTTCCAAGCCGCTTTGACCATTTGGACTGCCATAGAAAACTTCAGTATAGGTTATGCCCTGGTTGCCATGATGGACAAATGCACAGTTGCCTGTTGCATCAGGATCCCGTCCATTTGATACAAATTGATCCACAGTTTTTCCATCTATCTTAACAAAAAGCGAAAACCGGAGGTCATCAATCGGAACATCCGCTGAGTAGTTGATACTTGCTTCCCACAGGTTTGCTTGTGGTGTTCTAAGGTAATGGCTTTTAGTTTGTGAACTTTGAAGCAATGAAAGATCAATTGCTTTTTCCTGCAAGTTGATTGCTTGTCCGTGCCGGCTGATTTCGAGCTGAAGCTTTATATCCTTGTCGCGGAAATGATCTTTTTCAACCTTGTTTCCTTTGCGGGTGACCATATCATCAAAGGTAACCCGCAGCATCAGGGTGTTATCTTGTATTCGGGCATAGGCTGAACTGATATCGCCTGTGGTGCCCCTACAATCATCGATTTTATCAAATCCAAGCAGGTCGCTTTGATTCCAGAATTTAACATCCCCCGAAATAGATTGCGCCATTGTTGCAATGCTAATAAGGCAGGCCACAATAGCAGCCGAAATTTGGTAGAGCTTTTTCATAATCCCATTTATTAAATACGATCCTAATTATAGGTCAAATATAAGAATAAATGGGTTGCCATTTTGTTTTTAAGATAGGATAAAATATACGGACTTGATCATTCATCCAATCAGTCATCAATCTATCATCCATTTCTTCGACCTGAACCTTGGATTTTTGCAGAGATTGTCATTTGAACACAAGCTTATCCACTTCTACAAATGGCACATATTCATATCCTTCCTTGTTTACGGCGATGAGAATACCATAATTTTCATCACTCACATCATGGCTTTCACCAAGGATGAGTTGTTTGCCGTCTCTCATGACAATACGTGAATATTCGTAATTTTTAGGGATGATCTCTTTGATGTGTTTAAACGGGATGGAATATTCCATATCCTTATCTTCTCCCTGCAGGATTTCATAATCCCAGGTTTCATCAAGATCATAAACAATATATCCGGAGTAATTATCTCCATTTTCTGTTATTACCGTGCCTTCCAGGCGGTAGGGAATGCCATAATCTTTATAGCCGGCGCCGGATTGCTGATGGTCAGGATCCAGTTCCAGTTTCTTAAACTCATCCCAGTCGATATCCACACGGCCAAGACCGGGCACGTTCACGATAATCCCCCGGTTGCTGCTGTTTACGTCGTTGCTCCCTTTCAAATAAAATTCTTTATCGCTTGTGGTAACCACGTCGCATCCCCGGTTGGTTTTTTCGATAGAAAGCAGTTTCTCAAAAGGAATGGAAATGTCGCCGTCTTTATGATCACCGTCAAGTTTATCGGTCGACATGCGCTCATCATGATCCCATTGGATGTAACCGGCGAATTCATTGCCTGTTTCTGTATACAGGGTTCCATAGATGGCATTTCCCCAATGACTTCGAAAACCATTGGGTGTTGGCAGGAACTCCACCAGCGCGACCCGGTCCCAGTCAAGTCCTACTTCCCCCATTTCTTCATCATAAATGTTAATGGTGGTACCCAGATCATTGGAGCCTCCGCTAACCTCCATTTCCCTGTTATTCTTAAAGGTAAGCCTTACACTCTTTCGGCCTGTAAATTCCATTGTTTGAATGTTCCCGAACGTACATTCGAAAATGTGATTAAAATCCTCGTTATGGCTTTCAACCCGGATCAGGTCGAAAAGGCCTTCCCAGGATTCATCCCGTTTTTCAAGATATTCCATATCTTCGCGTGATAAGTAACGCAGGTACTCATTGCCTTTCTTTTCCGAATTGAAAAAATCGAACCAATAAGCCTCTTCATCATCCCAGCGGATCTGCCCGGTGTATACATCATCATCCACCGTGGTGATCGTTCCGTAAATAAAGCCGCTGTGGTCCTGGGCAATGGCAAAATTGAATGTCAACATAGCTGACACAAGCAGTAAAATTACATGTTTCATGACCGGATTTTTTTTGGTTAGTTTAGTTTGGGGTTTGACGGGGAGGAGGTGGAAAAGTTACAGTTAAGTCGTTAGCTTGCTTATGCAGGCTTAGCTTAGTGTGGCGGGTTGGAAAGAAGTTTAAAGTCTAAAGTTTCAAGTCGCAAGTCTAAAGTTTCGAGCTTGAATGACCGGTCAGGTGGGGATGCCCGCCTGAACGAATTCATTCGGGCAGGCACGAAAAAACATGAAATCAAAGATTTCTGTTTTTTCGGCATTTAAAGTTGGCCGGACTGGAAAGGGTTCAAACGGCTGATTTTACCAATTCTATCCCTAACCCCTTAATCCCCTAAAGGGGAACGGCCTCACAATCAGCCGGCTATATGGTCTTCTTGCCTAAGGCAAGGGAGTTAGAGGGGCGAAGTTCGAGAGGCAGTTTGGAGACAGACTCTAATTAGAGCGTAGCCGCCGCGCACAAAACAGGAAAGGGGAATTATTAAAAATCAGCAGCTTGAGAAAGCCCCCTTTGGTCCCGAAAGATTTTGGGATAGGGGTTATAAGGCTTTTTTGACTGGTCTCATAGCTCCAAGTCATAACTTTCAAGCTGTGAAACTTTTCAGAATGGAGTTCGCTCTATTCCTCCATCGGCACTTCAATTAGCAGGACTTTGCCGGTTTCAGTGGCATGCATGGTAAATGAAGTGGTTTCGTATATGCCAAGTGCATCCCGTTTTTCCAATAGGTGATCGTTAATGGTGATTTTTCCTTCGATGACAAAGGCATACACACCGTTTGATTCTTTATGCAATTTATAAGTAGCTTCTTTACCTGCTTCCAGCTCGATCATTGATATCCAGGCATCCTGATGAATAAAAAGGCCCCCTTCATGATCGGGATTGACCAGGGTGAGAAATTGATTATTCAGTTTATTGAAATCGAATTTCTTCTGATCGTAGCGGGGGGTAAGGTCTCTCTCGCGGGGAAATATCCATAGCTGGAGAAAATGCCCATATTCTGCTTTGGAATGGTTGTATTCGGAATGTTCTATACCGGTTCCGGCGGTCATAACCTGCACATCACCCGTTTCGATAACCGATTTATGGCCCATGCTGTCTTTATGCTCAAGGGCTCCCGCTAATGGAATGGTAATGATCTCCATGTTGTCGTGCGGGTGTGTTCCAAAGCCGGTTCCGGGAGCAATAGTATCGTCGTTGAGCACCCTGAGGGCACCGAACTGCACGCGCTTAGGGTCGAAATACCGGCCAAAACTGAAACTATGATAAGAATTAAGCCAGCCGAAGTTGGAGAGGCCACGTGTATCCGCTTTATGTAACATGGTTTGCATAAAATTTTCTTTAGTTAACAATGATGTGGGGTGGAAGGTTGAATGTGGGAGGGATTAATCTTTTCGAATTTCTAGCCTTTTAGTAAGTCTACATTTCACTAATGATAAATACTAAAGTTTCGCACCTACTCATAGGCTACTGATTCTTAGCCACCTATTATTTTATGTAAACATTTAAAATGCTGTCATTCAATAACATAAGGTTTCAATTTTCAGCTAAGCTGCTTCTTTATGAGGTTCTGGTACAGGTAGCAATCGAGTAAAAAAACAATTACTTTTTCATCGGTCATGATTTTTTCCATTAGTTCCATCTCTTCAATATCCTCGAAAACATGAGTGATAATTCGGATGAGTTCCTGGAAAAGTCCCCAAAAACGCTGATCCAGCCTTGTTCGCAACATTTGCTCCTCGATATGAGCAAACAGCGCCCCTTTTGCCTCATACACTTCAAAACGATGATGGAGGGTTAAAAGCAAATGCTGGATCATGGTGCTGGTCGTATCGGTAATCTTGGCGTCAAAATTAGTGGACTGGCATTTGCCAAGTCTAAGCAGCTTCCTGGATTCTTTGAAAAATACTTCGATAGACCAACGAATCTGATAGATCTCAATCATGCTAATGAAAGACAGGGTGGTATCGTCAACGATCAAGCAACGAGGTTTACCATCAGGACAACCCCTTGTTCTTCAATGATCTTGCGGTACTTAACCGCAAAAGCCACAAGATCATTCGCCATTGATTACGAGTGTTGTTTTTGAGTCGGTAAAAAGCATCTTTATGGGCTTCGATCTAATGATGATAAATGCTAGGGGTTAATTCATTGACAGATTGGCTCCCCATGAAAGCCATGGCCAGCAATTGAAAACATGCTATAAAAACACCCTTTCATGTATAGCGGGTTAAGGCATTTACTCAGTACTGAAAACGAAAAACCGCCTAGCATTCTGAAGATGGATTCGGGTTCTAGTCAGCTGGTTGAAAAATCATTTTTGAGTTCTCCAATTTTATGCATATCTTTATGCTGTAGCATGGTAATTTGTGTTTGGAGTCACTATTAATATACTACATTTCAGTACATTAACTTAATTGTCATGCTTCATTTTTTAACAATTTTGTGTTAATTTTCAACGGTTTAGACAAATGCGAAACTTTATAGGATAAGACAAAGGAAATTTTATAGTTCAGAGATATGGAGACAAGAATTATCATATCAATAGTTGCCTTATTATTAGGATTATTGTATTTTCTATATCCTAAGGTTATTAACTACTACTTCAGGAGGCCAAAACTAATTGTTAATTCAAAGATTAGTGCATTTCAAAGTTTTATTAGGCACTCACAGAAAAATGAACCAAATGGAATTTTTAATGAGCCTGAAATTAATAATATATATAAAATGGAATGGATGATAACACTTAACATATTTAATAGAACTGAAGAACCTGCCTATAATATAGTATTAATGCAACATAAAGATGCAGTATTCCTCCCGATAAAAAAGAATATCAAGGAAGGGAGAGTTCTCACGAAGCATGGTGAGACAAATATATCCTATGAGTATAGTAAAATCATTGAATCACCCCAGATGAATGTAAAAATGCATAGAAAAACAATGCCTAAGGAATTCGAGGGTTTATCAATATTATGCCAATATGAGAATAAATATGGAAAACTGTTTTATAGTGAATATGACATCCAAACTGATAAAACAAAATTCCCAAAGATGAAGTGTAAAAATCTAAAACAATGGCAGCAATACAATTAAATGTTTTTATTTAATATTGTATATAAACCGAATGTTTACAAAACAACAAGGCTATGAGTGAAGAAAAATGGATCAAAACCCTGACCAACTCTAAATTGAGATTAGGAAATTCTTCTAAAAGCACCGATGATGATATAAGATCGGAATTTCAAAAAGACTTTGACAGAATTGTGTTTTCATCTCCTTTTAGAAGATTGCAAAACAAAACACAAGTGTTACCATTACCGAAATCGGATTATGTAAGGAACAGGTTAACACATAGTTTGGAAACCTCATCCGTTGGAAGATCATTAGGTAACATTGTTGGTAAAACATTATTAACGAAATATCCAGCTATAAAAGAGAAGCTAAAATTGTCATCATTTGATTTTGGTTATATGGTTTCTGCAGCTTGTCTGGCACATGATATTGGAAATCCTCCGTTTGGTCATGCAGGAGAGGATGCAATTAATCACTTTTTCAAAAGTAAAGAAGCAGAAAAATTTACTTTTGATCTAGATATTAAGGAGATAGCCGATCTTCAAAACTTTGAAGGAAACAGTGCCGGATTTAGATTGTTAGCTACTTCTCTTAAATCACAAAATAAAATCGAAGGAGGGCTGAGACTCACTTTTGGAACCCTTGCAACCTTCGTTAAGTATCCCAAAGAATCCTTGCCAAACAGAAAACATGAAGGGAAAGCAAGTTTAAAGAAATATGGGTTATTTCAAACTGAAGTCGAAACGTATAGCAATATTGCAATATCATTAAAACTGATTGCTCAAAATAATAAGAGGGAAGATTATGCCTGGAAAAGATTCCCTCTTGCTTTTCTTGTAGAAGCTTCTGATGATATATGCTACCATATAATAGACTTAGAAGATGGCTTTAATGTAGGGTTAATTGGATTTGATGAGATATACGATTTCTATACAGCAATCCTCGATAAGTGTAATAATGATGGTTATAAAAGGAAGTTACAAAATGTAGTTGATAACAGAAGTAGGATAACTTATTTAAGAAGCCTGGTTATAAACAGCTTAATTTTCAAGGCAACTGATATTTTTGTTAATAATGAGGATTCAATTTTAAGCGGAGTTTTTGATGAGCCTCTTTTAAAGCGTCTAGATAAGGATCTAATAGATATATTAGATAAGATCAAGAAAAAATCTATTGAAAAAATCTACAATTCAAAAAGTATCTTGAAAATTGAAGCTGCAGGTTATCAAGTGGTTCCTTTTTTACTTGATGCTTTTATTAAAGCTCAACTAACAGAAGAAAATTACGAAGGTAAAAAGCAGATATATGGACTATTACCAAACCAGTATAAAATAGGTGAAAATAAATATGAGAAAATACTTAATGTTGTTATGTTTATTAGTGGAATGACAGACAGGTATGCAGTGGAATTGTATAAAAATCTCAAGGGTATACAATTAGCAGATTATTAATAATTTAGTTTTGACAACAATATATATTGAAAAATTGAAGAGATGCCTCTTAAGTTGGAAGATAAGCAAATGAAATTACTTGAAAGGATGTATACGAACATTGAGGGATATAAATCATTAAGATTTAAGGTTCCAGTAGTAACATCTGGTTTAATATTGGCATTAACAGGTTTTGTATTAGAAAGTGACAAAATCCCTCAAGATAATTCTCAAAAAATTTTTATAATAATTATCTTATTTGTATTCACGCTTGCTGGTATTTTATTAGTCTATGGCATTAGAAAACAATATAACTATCTTGTTGATAACATAAACCATCTTTATAAAAGATTGGATATAAAGGGCAAAAAATTTTATGCTGAAGGAAGGGATTACATAAACAATCCCATGCGAAGGGCAACATACATGTTTTTAGGAGCCTATATTATTATTGGTTTAATTGGTTCTATTTGTATACTGGCAATAATAACCACTTAATAGCCATTATCTAATAACAATATCTAAGGTTTGATAATATTTATAAATTAAGATCTTAATAGAGAGATTGTTAAAAACGTTTCCCTCACTCAATCAACCTCCTCCATATGAGGTCTTCTACGTTTTGCCGGTCTTTGAGGTTTAGAATGGATTTAAGATAATCATTCATAATTGTTTCTATTTCATGTTTACGTTTCTCAAATTCAGGATATATTTTTTCCAGATATTTTTCTTGCGGAATGGTCTAGCCCCCTATAAATCGGACAATTTGGTTTGAGTTTGTAAAAATAGTCATTTTCATTTGTAATATCGCATCAGCAAGGGACGACCGACGGTGATCTTTATACCGAAGGTTGTATAAGTGATGCGGGCCCGTTCACTTTCTCATGTAAATCAACCGGTTCATTGAGAACCGCTTGATTTAAGCAAGGGACTTCCCTCAAGTTCCCATTGCCCGATAGTTGTTGATAGGGCACTTTTACAATCTCCTGGGTTTCCAATCCCTTCGGGGATTATGGTAGACATTGTTAAGCCCACCTGACAATGCAAGCTGTATTGCAGTCCAAAAGGTTTGTTTATTTTTCGATGCTGTCAAGTTTCAAAACCCAAAAGGGCTGGAAAACCTGTCAATATGGTTTCCAACCCTTCTCTTGGTCTAAAGGCGCAGTTTCAGAGTTGGAAACCTAGCCGTGGGTTTCAAATCCCCAAAGGGGTTGGAAACCCTTTATCTGACAACATGAAGATAAAAATTAATTTTAGTCGTTCATAATCGACAAATGTTATAATATTTGTCGATTATGAACGACATTTATTCAATTAAGCTACTGCAATCGTATATTTTAGAAAAGCTATAAAGCCATATGGTTTTAAATTCTATAAAACAGTTTTATATCAATGCTGCACCACAAGCTTCTCCACCCCTTTACCATTTTCCGTTTCCAAGCTTACAAAATAGATCCCGCTCTTAAGCTCACGGGTCGGAATAACAACCGCTGCCTGACCCGATAATTCGCGGCTGTATAGCATTTTACCGGAAATCGAGTAAAGCGCCAGTCTGCCTTCTTTTTTGCCTGTTTGAATTTTCACCTGATCATCAGCCGGGTTGGGTGATAGGTTTAGCGCGTAGTTTTGGAATCGCTCTTCAACCCCAATTGCCCCCGGATTGGCCGGTGAAAGGAACATCCCGTCGATGACCGTCAATTCATTCTCCTCGGTTTCCCAGCCCACACGCACAAAATCATCGCCTTCCGCTTCCTTTTGCAGGACGACAAACGCATATTTTTGACCCTTCTGCAAAGATACCGGTTCCGAGGTCTGTTCGGGGTATTTGCTCCATTCGTCCGGAAAAGACCAGCCGGGAACTTCGGCTACCAACTCAAGATTGGTGAATGAGGAATCGGTGCTGAGCCAGAATTCACAATAATCATCGCCGCTTATGCTGAAGGTGTATTCCTTATCGGCATAGGGATGGATAAAGCCGCTGATGCGGGTTCCGTAGTTGTCGCCAATGTTTTTCGGGGTGGCGAGGGATTCAAGCGGTTCTTCCAAATCGGGGTTTTCAGGGTATTCGGGTATGGAGGTAAGCTTTTCCACATACACACCGGGTACATCCTGCCATACCTGCCTGAGGGCATAGCCTTCGCCGAATTTACCCACTTTTATGGTGATCTGGTTCGAAGTAACTGCTATGGTGTCGGCAGCCTGAGCCACGGCATAAACCTGATGAATGCCCACAGGGGCACCGCTCCAATTGTATTGCCAGGGGGAGGCCATATCTTCTCCCAGCAACGCATCATTCCTGTAAAAGGAAACCTTCTGAATATCAATTTCGGAATCAATTTCAACATCAATCAAAATGTTTTCATTTTCCTCAAAGGATTGCCCGTCTTCCGGCGAAGTAATGGCCAGGGAGATTTCGGGAGGGAGCGGGACGATGATGTTGGTGTCCGCTGTCCAATCATTATAAAAAACCCCATAATTCGTTAATACCCCCACCCGGTATTTGCGGTTTGGAAAGTCCAATTGTCCTTCCAGCCGGCGGCATGTAATCAACAACGAATCCTGCTTATAAGGTGAGGCTTCAAAGCCGGTGAGGGCATACATACCGTTTTGATATTCAAAGCCGTTTCCGGCATCGGCATAAAGGTCACCGTTTGCATGCTTAAGCGAATCCGGTGAAACCAACAAGGTGACGGAATCGGTGGAATAACCTTCGGTGCTTTGCATGGGCTGGGCCAGGGGAATAATGGCGCCTCCCCGTAATTTCAATTTTGGTTGATAGGAGTCCTCCTGATAATCTTCCCCGGCGACGCTCATGCTGCGCCAGGTACCTTCGGGCAGGCCGGGGTTTTCGGCCCAGCGGGGAATGATCAATAATTCATCGCCCCACAAAAAGACTTCCTGCTCATCCCGCAAACTCAGGTCTTGCGGATCGGCAAAGAAAACCGGCTGCATAACAGGTAAACCGGTTTGGGAAGCCTCGCGAAATAAGGTGTAAAGATGGGGCATCAGCCGGTAGCGACGGTTCAGCGCCAGGCGTGAAGCTGCTTCGGTTTCCTCGCCCATAGCCCAGGGTTCCTGATCGGCTGAGCCTTTTCCGGTGTGATTGCGCGAAAACGGATAAAAAGCGCCCACAGCCATCCAATGAGCCAACAGGTCGGACGAAGGGCTTCCGGCAAATCCGCCGATATCCGGGCCGTTAAAATATTGCCCCGACAATCCCAGGTTGAGCGACATGGGGATGGACATCTTGAAATGATCCCAGGAAGAATTGTTATCGCCGGTCCAGGTGGCGGCAAAGCGGTTACCGCCAATGTAATTGGCACGGGTGAGCACAAACGGTCTTTTCTCGGGGTTGGCTTCCAGCACGCCCTGCCGGGTGCCTTTGATCATAAGCATCCCGTAAACATTATGGTAGCGCAGGTGAATATCCTCCGGGAGACCATCGCCACCGCGATGAATATTATCGATAGGCATGGTCTTATCAGGTCCGTCAAAAACAGCCGGTTCGTTCATGTCGTTCCAAACGCCGTCGATTCCGTTGGCCATAAAATCATGATAAAGACCGGCCCACCAATCGCGGGTTTCGGGACGGGTGTAATCGGGAAAAGCGCACTGGCCAGGCCAAACCTCGCCGTTATATACATTTCCGTTGTTGTTCAATATCCAATGATCGCCGGCGGTTCCCTGATCATATACAAAATATCCTTCATCCACCTTTACCCCCGGATCGATCATGTAAATGCTCTTAAAATCCTTTTCATGGAGGTAATTGTTCAATTCTTCCGGATCATCAAAACCTTGCGGATCAAAAGTGAAAACACGGAATCCATCCATATAATCGATATCCACCCAAATCACATCACAGGGGATGTTGCGGCTTCTGAAGCCATCGGCGATCTCCTTCACCCGCGTATCGGGATAATAGGAATAGCGGCATTGGTGATAACCCAATGACCAAAGCGGGGGCAGTTCCATGATCCCGGTGAGTTCACCCAGGGCCATCACCACCTCCTGCGGATTTTCCTTTTCAATCACAAAGATCCGGAAAGGCGGCCCTTCCGATTCGATAAGCATGGGATTATTGAGAAAGAAGGTCTGCTTCCAGGTGTTATCCACCAGAATCCCAAATGAGGAGCCGTCTTCTCTCACCCCCATCACCCACGGGTGCGATTGATAAAGCCGTTTACCCTCCACCTGACCGTAGCCATAATTATCGGTATTCCACATAATGACTTCCCGTCCGTTACGGCGCAGCGGGCCTACCCCTTCACCCGTGCCGTAGAGGTCGGTGTTTTCGGCATAGCTGATGCTTGCCCGGCCTTTGCCGTTTTCGGTAGTAAACCCGGGAATAATCGGCCAATCACCGGGAACCGGAGCGATTGAATCAGGTTCTTCCTTTACGGTAAGGGAGGGCAGTATATCCTGTGGATTGAAATCTCCGGCATAAAAGAGAGCGATATCGCTATCGATGAGGTAGCTGCGTTGCTGAGCCATTCCGCCAATAGCCATAAGCAAGGAACATAAAAGGGTCAATATATAGTATTTCATAAGACTGTTCATTTTCTGCGGCAAAAGTAGATACTTTTTGGCTGACGGGGAAATGGCAATACATCTGTATGCCATGAAAAACAGTAGGATTATTGAGGTAACAAGTACTTACTAATCTTTTCAGAACAAGCAATTGGTAAAGTTAACAGAACACTTCTGCCTGTCAGTCAGATAGGGATAACACAGATGCAACTGATTAACACGGATCAGCGAAAATCCATGCTCGTCCGGTCAGGCGGGCGTTTAATCCGTGTTATCATCGTTCTATTCATATACATCATTTACCGGATTTGAGATTATTAGTAACAGTTTAAACGCCTCAAAAAAGTTATTTCACCAGATTTTGTATATTAGCCATGCATTCAAAATTCAGCCGATTCGATGAAAATGTTGTAACTTGTGGAAAGAATTTGAATGAGATCATGACTCAGGTCCCCCAAGATTGGAACATAAATATAGAAATGAAATTAAGAGGACTTGAAATGGTTTTTTCCCAAGATTGGAGAAAACAGGTTAAACAGAAATTTGAATTATTCATTCATAAGAATTTACGAAAATAGAAAAAACATGAGTTCATTTTATTCCATATTGTATGCCGTCACCAATCCTGTTATAATGGAACAGCTAAGTGTTGGCCTAATTTTTTCCGGAAGTGGCAATGTGTTTTATAAATTTTCAACAGAGAAAGTAAGGCCGTTAAAGACGCTATTGCCCGGTTCGGCCTATCAATTGCTTAGGGATTCCTTAAGAAACATTCAACTCCTGGCTGAAGACACCAATAAAAGTAAACACAAACAGGAATTGAATTTAAACTACATGGAATTAGTGCCTTCCTAAGAAACCGATAGTATTGCGGAATTTATTGAAAAACAATCGGTTGAGCCGTATATTTCGGAATAAGAAAACAGCTTACGAATAAATGGATTCATTGGTTCCTTTATCTTTCGAAAATGAGGATTTTTTGTTGATTGATTTAAAGGGTCAGTCCCGCAGGTACGGGACAGGAGTGGTGGGTTTTATTAAAGGTTTTAGAAGTGCAAATCCGATTTTTTGAAGCACCAGGGGGAGGGTCAGTTTAGTCCGGATTATTCAGTAACCATCTACACTTATTTAAACCAACTAATATTATGAATAATTTTGCAGTGTAATTCTAAAACCACTAATAGCGAACAATAAAAATAACACTAGAAACTATGGAAAAGGAGAATATTCAAGTATTTAAGAATAGTATGGGCAACAAATATATTTTTGATCCAGAAGGAGGAAGTAAAAACTGTTTCAAAGTTGAACAAGAGGAATCACAAAAAAAGGAATTACCCATAGTACTAAGTAAATTTTATTCGATTGAAAAAACGCATAATATAGATGCATTGGTGGGTAATTATCTATATGCTGCTCATACCCAACAGTTGAATGATCCATTTGATTGCTACTCACATTTCTTTGAAGCGAAACCTAGTTTGTTGTACGAGTTAGTCAAAGTATATGCAGAAGAGAGTAGCGGTCCATTATTAATAAAATCTAAACTAGATTCTTGTAGAAAAAAGCCTGAAAAATTACTTGATACTCTTAGTTACGTAATTAACCGAAGTGCTGGAGTAATTTCAATGACTGATTCAGAAAATAATTCAACCCTCCAATGGGATCATTACACTAATCATAAGGGGTTTGCAGTATACTTTTATACCCATAAGTTAATGGAAGTTGAACATCTGCAAGGCCCTTTTCCGGTTAGTTATGAGCCAGTTATCAAGAAAATTTCATTGAAAAGGGAGAAAGTTCAAGCGCAGATATTTTACCGAAATTTATTAAAACGAATTGAATGGGAGCATGAAAATGAGTGGCGATTTTTTGGTAGAAAGCCGTATATGTATGATCCAATGCACGATCCTAAAGACAAGGAAGATACCCGTTATATTCCCTACCCAATTGAGGCAATTGAAAGAATTGTTCTCGGGGCTAAATTCATTGATCCTAAAAATGTTATCAAAAAAAATAAATATGAATACTTATTCAATTTTGAACATGAAGATAAAAACAGAAAAAGACTCTTAGAACACATACAAAAAAAGCAAATCCCGCTTAGTGTTATTGTATTGGATCACAATCATTTTAACTTTAGACCAATCCCTATAGATTATGAATTCCGGTCTGAAACGAACACTCTTTGGTTGAGGTTATTGGAATAACAATTAAAATCAAACACTTTTGGAGAATAAACGATTATGCAGCAATTTAAAAGGGGGCTAGGCCAATATGAAGTATGCACTTAACATAATCATCGGTGTTTAATCATAATAAACCATGGTAGTCTTAACAAAATTTATTTGGCGGACTAAAATCAACTCCACAATTAAAACGCCATTACTCATAAGGCCCGCTTAATAAATTCCTGCTCCAGCTTTGGATAGTTCCTTTATTTCTTGGAGATGATAAAATTCCCCATCATAAAAAGATAAACAGGTAACTTCCATTGGTTGGTTATCATATTTGAAATAGAGGGTGCCTTCAATGAGTATTACATTTTCTTCTGTAGTATCAGGTTCATAAACGAAATCTAAATATTTAATTTCATCCCATTCGATCCCAAATCTTCCGCCCACTGTTTTAATTTCATTATATTCTTTTATTATTTCTGTATGATAATTATTGAGAAATTCATCCATCATTTCATCATTGACAGAAATGGCTTCTTTTACCTCTGAGCTTTTAGCTGTAGAATCAATTTTTTGAATCTTTTCTCTAGTTAAAAAATTCTTTTGTACATATTCTTGGCGGTCTGTTTTATTGATTCGTTCCAATATGCTAAACACCTTATGACCAATTTCTGTAGGTTTGGTTATTGGTTCATCATTGGTTATTGGTTCATCACATGTGCAGGATATTAATGCAAAAAGAAGCAGCATTTTTAAATGTCTTAAAACGATAGTTCGGTTTAAATTATATACTGAGTATTTCATAACAATCTCCCTTTTATCTATTTTTTTTAACCTCCCTTATTTTATCTAATTCATGTGGAGTTTTCTTAAAAATAGAATATAATATTATCCAAAATATGCTCAGAATGTAAAGTACCAATAAAGTAGGATTAACATATCCAATGATGCAATGATAACAGCTGGTTATCTCATTTATATCTACATCTAAGAGCAAAATAAACAGATTAATGAATATGCCTATAAATGCAAGTGTAGTTGACACCGCAAACGAGATTACTAAAGTTTCAAAGATTTTCTTAGTCCCTAAAAATTTTGGGTATACATGGTTTCTAACGATTGTTTTATCATTCAATCCCTTTTTAATCTCACAGTCTCTAATATTTATTATTCCTTCTTCAACTCCATATATATTTTTTCTAAAAATGGCATCTCTTAATCTTTTCCTGTATTTATTAGTTATTAAGACAGGCTTGTAATCTTCGCATCTATCATTAGTCTTTTTCTCTCCCTTTTCCACTTTTCCGTTTTTCTTTTCCTCTTCCTCTTTTTCCTTTAATCTTTCCTGTTGTCTTGTATGAAGTGATTGTCCATCACCTATGAGAATTTCTTTTAATACTTGGATTTTAAAAAAGAAGAAAACACTTATTAATGTGGTTCCTGTGAAATATAACTGGATACTTAGTTCGGCAAGGTCTTGCATAGGTTTGCTTATTATGGTTTAATAATCCTCATTATCATAATATGATTAAAAACCTGCTAATATATTTATAAATCGAAAAACATACAATTTAAAATCTTGCTTAAAGATACTAAATAATACCGATTGTAAATTGAGATCGTCCTGGCTTTCGAATGAAATTTGTTTAATATGTTAAAACATCCTTATTAAAGGCGATTAGCAATTGATCCAGCATAATTTCTATTCCTTCACCGCTTTGCGCTTCCTCTTAACCCTTTATCCTAATTTCTACCATACTGCCATCGCTACGCGACTGGGCGGTACAAATAAAAGATGTTATCCCCGGCATTCAAGCCTTTCGCATGAAAATCAATCATTTCGGCCGCGTGATTTGCATTGCATGAGCAAATAAAACCAATAAAACTTTCTTTCAGTAAGTAGGCAATTATCCCTGGCCGGCAATCAATTAACCCATCCTTATTGGCGAGTAAGCATTCAACTCCGCATGATCAACGGCCAGGCAATCAATCACACAATCATTCATTCATCTGGTAAACAACCAATTAACCAATTAACGAATTAACGAATTAACCAATTAATGAATTAACGAATCAACAAATTAACCCTACCTCCGGCAGGCAGGCAATCAACCCTACCTCCGGCAGGCAGGCAATCAACCCTACCTCCGGCAGGCAGGCAATCAACCCTACCTCCGGCAGGCAGGCAATCAACCCTGCCTCCGGCAGGCAGGCCTACCTCCGGTAGGCAGGCAATTAACGAATTAACGAATTAACGAATCAACCAATTAATGAATCAACCTTACCTCCCTTCTGCTCCTACAAAAGTCTTCTATACTAACCCCACTCAAGCCAGCACTACTCCTCCACCTTCAACACCACCGACTCCAACGGCCTGATCACGATGTCGGCGGTGGCTTTTTCATCATCTACTTCCAGGGTGAAGCCTTTATTCGGGTCGAGCTGATCGCTCAGGGTGTAGCTGCCGGGCTGTAGCTTCCATTCGTTCATAAGGAATCGATCCAGTCCCAGCCTGAAGCGGTAGGTTTGCGCATCGCTGAAATTGGAAAGGATGATGAGTTTTTCATCGTCCTTCCAGCGGGTGAAGGAGAAGACCTTGTCGTTATAAAACTTGGTGTTTTCCCGGTTAAAGCGGTGGATCTCCCGGTATTCGCCGGTTAGGGACTTGCTGTTTTTAACAAAATTCAGCAGGGTTTTATAAAAGCTGCGCAATTCTTTTTCTTCGGGCTTAAGCTGTCCACCGTCGTATTTGCCGTTGTTCATCCAGCGCTGATGATGCGGCACGCCCCAATAATCGAAAATGGTGGTGCGGGTTTCGGAGCCAAAGCCGGGATTGCCCTCAGCCGGTTCGCCAACTTCCTGCCCAAAATACACCATAGTGGGTGATGTGCTCAGGCAAGCCGAAACCACCATGGCCGGTTTGCCCTTTTCGGCATCACCGGCAAAGGCATGGCTCGCTATGCGCTGTTCATCATGATTTTCGAGGAAATGCAGCATATGATGCTCGATATCCGCCAGGCCGTCCTGTATGGGCGGGATGTTGTCGGTGCTGCCGTGGCCCTGCATGATGTGTTTCAGGGTGTCGTACAATTCCACTTTATCATACAAATAATCCATCTTACCCAGGTGCAGGTAGGTACGATACAGTTCGGGATTGTAAACCTCGGCCAGCAGGAAGGCATCGGGATTTTTCATTTTGATGGATGAATTCAAAAAGCTCCAGAATTCCACGGGCACCATTTCGGCCATGTCGAAGCGGAAGCCATCCACGCCCTTATCGAGCCAATAATGGGTAATATCACGGAATTTGATCCAGGAATCGGGCACATCCTTATCCTTCCAAAAAGCAAAATGGGCTTTGTAATCCTTTTGGGCATAACCCTCGGGCAATTCCTCAAAGTCTTTGGTGCCATCGGGACGAACGCCGTAATTGACTTTTACGGTTTCGTACCAGTCGTAAAAATCCGGTTGGGGACTGCGGGCGCCATTGCCGGTCCATTTGGCCGGGTATTCATCAAACTCGCCGTCGGCCAGGGGATGGTCTTCGCCGCCCAGCGGTTCATAGCCGTTTTTCCACTCGGGTACCCGAAATGGCTCGCCCGGCACATAATAGAAATTATTGTCGCGTTTGTAGGTGACCGAGGTGTCGTCGCTCGCACCAAAATCTTCCACGCCTTCCGGGTTGGTTAGGGACTCGTAGTTGCGCGCCACGTGGTTGGGCACAATATCGATCAGCACTTTCATTTCGTGTTTATGGGTACGTTCGATCAGGGCTTCGAATTCCTGCAGGCGCTTTGCCGGGTCTTCGGCCAGGTCGGGATTTACATTGTAATAATCCTTTACGGCATAGGGCGAACCGGCACGGCCTTTTACCACATCGGGGTCGTCGTTGGAGATGCCGTATTCGGTGTAATCGTTGATCACGGCATGATGCAGCACCCCGGTGTACCAGATGTGGGTGAAGCCCATATCGTGAATTTCCGATAAAGCCTTATCCGTAAAGTCATTGAATTTGCCCACACCGTTTTCTTCAACCGTACCCCAGGGCTTATTGGTGGTGTTGGTATTGCCGAAAAGGCGGGTGAAAACCTGGTAAATATTTACCTTTCCTTTTTGTTCCACTTGCTTGTTGTTTTTTGCTTCCGGCTTACAGGCCGCCAGCAGTATTACTCCGGCTACCGCCAGCAAAATCAGTTTTTTCATTTCTGTGGTTTACTATATCTTCTTTTGTTTTCTATGTATCATTACATTTTTCCGAATGCTCTTTTTATATACCGGCGATTGATTGAATGGTTGAACGGTTGAATGACTGAATAGTTAATTCGTTGCAGTTCCACCAACCAATTAACCAATAAACCAATAAACCAATTAACCAATTAACATCATTTTCTCACTCCATCAACCATGCTGCCCGCCTACTCCGCCATAATACTCATGGCAAACCCTCCTCCTGCGGCGAGGTGAATGTTGAGTTTGCTGTTGTGATCTATTTCCATTTCTTCAATGGTATAATCCGTTGGATTATTGTCCCAATGTGCATCGGGGCCGTCCTTGTAGAGGGTAGCCTTATAGGTTTTCCCTTCTTTAAGGAAATCGAAAGCTATCTTCATATCGCGGGCATTTTCATCGGTGATGCCGCCCACAAACCATTTTTCCGTATCCCTTGCTTGGCGTGCAATGGTCACAAAATCACCCACTTCGCCATTTAGCACTTTTGATGTTTCCCAATCAACAGCCACTTCCCTGATAAATTGAAACGCAGGATGACCTTTATAATTTTCCATCAGGTCGGGAACCATTTGAATCGGACTGTAAATTACCACATAGAGGGCCAGTTGCTGCGCCAATGTGGTGTTTACCTGGTTGTCTTTTTTATAAGGGTTCAGTTTAATGTTAAAGATACCGGGCGTATAATCGATAGGCCCCGACAGCATGCGGGTAAAAGCAACAATGGGAAGGTGCTCGGGTGGATTGCCGCCATCGGAAGCCCAGGCATTGAATTCCTGTCCCCTGAGCCCTTCGCGGGAAATGGCATTGGGATAGGTGCGGCGGATGCCGGTTGCTTTAATTGGTTCATGGGCATTAATAGCCACCTTGTACTCAGCTCCGGTTTCGAGCACTTTGCGGTAATGGTTGACCATCCACTGTCCGTGGTGAAATTCACCTTTGGGAATGATCTGTCCGACATAACCGGTCTTTACGACATGGATGCCAAGTTCCTCCATCAATTGATAAGCCGTGTCCAGTTGTTGCTCATAGGTTCGCGGTGCTGCCGAAGTTTCGTGATGCATAATGAGCTGCGCGCCTTTTTTACTGGCATAATTGGCCACTTCCTTCAAATCATAATCCGGGTAAGGCGTTACAAAATCAAAAACACCTTCGCGGTCTTCAAAGCCTATCCAGTGTTCCCAGCCGGTATTCCAGCCTTCTACCAATACACCACCGATGTTATTTGCAGCGGCAAAATCGATGAGTTCTTTGGCATGTTCGGTGGTTGCTCCGTGAGTTGTGCTGGTTTTCTTTCCGGTTACGGTATTCATATCCTGTGTGGCGCCCATATCCCAAGTGGATTTGCCCAGGTGCATTTCCCACCAGATGCCGGCATATTTCATGGGCTCAAACCAGTCGATATCGCCCAGTTTATTGGGCTCGTTCAGGTTGACGATGAGTTTTGATTCGATAAGTCCGCCGGCATCTTCCGAAACCTGTATGGTGCGCCAGGGTGTTTTAAAAGGCAGGGAGTGTTTTACCTTATAGCCCAGCCGTTCCGAACCCACCAGCTCGCTTTGCATTATCAGCTTTTCTTTATTGATCTTTAGGGTCATGCCGGCATAATCGGTAAGGTCGGCTTCATGGAAGCTGAGGTGGAGACCCTTGTCGGTACGCATGGTAACCGGGGTGTTTACAGCGTTTTCAGGGATATGGGTCTGGGCGAGATTGTCGTTGCTGCGCTTGCTAATGGCGTCAATCTCCGTGAATTTGGTGGTATTATACAGATGCTCATAAATATCCCAGTCGCCGGGTATCCACCAGCATTGATGATCGCCGGTAAGGTTGAACTGGGTATTTTCATCCATAATGAGGGCTTCTTCCCAATTCTCCTGCTCGGGGAAAATATAGCGGAAGCCCAATCCATCATTATAAAGCCTGAAAGTCATGGTCATCACCCTGTGAGGCGCTTCGGTTTCCTTAAGCTCAATGACCAGCTCATTATAATTGTTTCTCACTATCTTTTGCTCTCCCCAGGGCATTTCCCAGGAGTCGTCATGAATACTTTCCCGTGCAGTGAGGATTTCCCAGCCATCTTTAACCGAGGGTGCATTTTTGAAATCAAAGCCCAAAAAAGACGTATCGATAATCATTTCTCCTTTATGATGCAGCCTGTAAGTCGGTTCCCCCTTACCGGAGAGCATGAATTCCAATAATAATTTACCGTTGGGTGAATTGATCTTTTCCTTGTTTCCTTCCATAATACAACCTGTCATGATGACCAATACCATTGCTACTAATACAAATTGAGCTGTTCGTTTCATGTTCAATGTTTTGGTTAAATTTCTTTTGTTACTATCGATATACGCTATTACTCCTCTAATTTACAATTACATAACAGGGTACATCCATCTTTGAAATTACGTCAAAATTAATCATAAAAAAAGCTGCCTGTATATGAAAGGCAGCTTTTTCATTTAATTTTAAAATCAACTTAATTCATCTTAACAAACTTCCTGTTCATGCTATTGCCTTTGCTATCAGTAATGATCAGGTTGTAAATACCCTGTGGCAGTTCTTTAATGTTGAACTGAAGCTGGTTGCTACCGGCCTGCAACTGCTTGTCGGAGCTAAACATTAGCTTGCCCATGCTACTGTATATGGCAGCCTTAATGTTGATGTTTTCTTTCACATCCACCTCAAAGTTGAGCTGTTGTTTGGCCGGATTGGGGTATAAGTTGCCCATTGCTGAAAATTCAGGCTGTTCATCAAGGCCTACCATGATCTGTCCGTTTTGCATGATCAGTTCGATGGTCACGTTCGGATTATCTTCCGATAGGCTCACAGGGATAGGATCGCATTGCACACCCACCTTCTCCACATAAAGCAGGTAATCGCCATATTCGAGCTCTTCGAAGGCAAAGTTCCCTTCGCTGTCGGTGAGGTCATAGTCCAACGGATTGCCGGAATTATCCATCAGGAGCACGGTAATGTTCTCCACCGAACCTTTGCTGTCGCCGTTGGTGATCCAGCCATCGATGGAGGCATCGCCCAAGTTCATATTGTTGATGGGCACAAGCTGGATGTTGTAAGGATTTGCCGGCTCGCCGAGCTCAATGGGTTCCGCATTGCTCCACAGGAAGGTGTTGCCGTAGTACGTAGGCAGATACTGGAATGCGAATTGCGAAGTAAATGAAGGCATGGTAAGCACATAATAGGTTCCGTTAGGCACTTCTTCGAAATAGTACATGCCTTCTTCGCCTATCAGCGAAAGCCTGTAAAAACTATTCTCAAAACCAAGTAGAAGTGCTATGCCGCTATCGAGGTAGCTATCGCCGGCGAAGACATGGCCGTATAATTCATGATCACCGCCCGGTTCTTCACCTACGTAAATTTCCTCTTCAACTTCCCAAGTGCACTGGCTGATGGAATCTTCCATAACCAAGGTTACTTCATACCAGCCTTCTTCCGGGTAGGTGTGGGTTACTTCCTGCCCTTCTCCGGTGGTCTCATCGCCAAAATGCCAGAAGAAGATGGGGTGCTCAGCCACCGAGCCGGCTTCTAAGGTTACGGTCAGGTTTTCCATTTCAACAACTTCGAACCAGCTTTCACATTCTTCGCCGCCACCACCGCCGATGGTGATCTCTTCGCAATAGGTGTCTTCGCAGCCTTCGCCTTCAATGGTCAGGCAAACTTCATAGGTTCCGGTTTCAAAAAAGTGTACCGGATTTTGGGCGTAGCAGAAGGTTCCATCCCCAAATTCCCAATACCAGCCTTCTATCTCACCTTCAGAAGTGTCTTCAAAGTAAACCGTATGCGGATCATCTTCGAAAGTATCATAAATGAACGAAGCTTCGCATTCTTCGCCGCCACCGCCACAAAGCTCAAAATTTACTTCGGCATTGGGCTGCCACGGAAATAGCACGACTGTTTCCTGAAGCATTTGGCCATTGCAATCAGAAGTTTGAACTACAAAATGTTTTCCCCCTTCTCCATGATTTAAGGTAAAAGTCGCTTCATATTCACCAGCTTCATTGGTGTAAACTGTAATGTTGATGGGGTTTTCCAAGCTATCAGCCGATATAATGTTTACCAACTGTCCTTCCACCGGTTCTTCATCCTGGCTTACCATTCCATAAATGGTGGCATCATATTCGGCAAAACCCATAAGGGTTAATGCTATCATCCAAAATGTTAGTAAAAGTTTTTTCATGATTTATGTTTTTAGGGTTATTTCGCGATATTGATCGTAAAATTAATAAATTAATAAGAAACTATCCAGTGGATGGGAATTAATTTTCTTTGTTCATAATCCACCTCTTGTACCAGATGGCATTGGAAGTTGGAAAGAAAATGATTTTAAGTTTAGCGTTTTATTGGTGTAATGCTAAACTCATATTCATATTCCTGGGCTGGAATGCGGTATTGTTTAAGCGGGCGGGCTCCCCATGAGTTGTTACCACCCACACCCATTTGCTTCATATCGATATGAACCTCGTTAAATGGGCGTTCTTCCAGGTCGTTCATGTGTTTATAATTGGTTTTAGTGAGCTGGTCGAGGTCTTCAACGCGATAGGGCAGGGCTGAGAAACTAAAGCTTGGTTTACCGTTGAACCGGAGACCTTTCCCCTGCTCATTGGTCAGGTTCATCCAGCGGGTGCCGGTTTTGTAACCGCTTTCCTGTGGGCGGATATAAGGGTAATATTGTTCATTCACCGTGCTTTCGTATATTCCCACAAATGCACTGGTATTACGGTCGATGTAGTTTTCGTGCGGTCCCCTGCCATACCATTCAAGGTTTTCCATATCTCCGGGTACCGTAAACTTCATCCCAAAACGGGGTAGGTTAGGTAATCCTTTTATTCCGGGTTTAAACCGGTTTGTAAACGTTAATTTGCCATTGTCTTCAATGGTATAGGTGATGGAAAAATCGGAGCGTACTTCATGTAAGCGGAAATCAGCTTTAATAACAATGCGATAGCTACCTGAACCCAGGATATCGAACTCTTTCAATTCCAGATGCCTGCCGGCATCGCGCCAAAGGGCACACCGCTGATCCATTTTGTTACCGAAATCATTATCGACAGGCGCCCGCCAAAAATCGGGCAGGGGAGTGCTTTCCATTATTTTTTTACCGTAAGCCTCGAAATAGGTGAGCAACCCGTTGTCCTTGTTAAAGATCATACGGAAATGGTTGCCGTTTACAATAATTGCCGCCCGTGTTTCCTTAAGGTCGAGGCCGGGAAAATCGGTGCCCTCTTCCCTGATGTTTCTTTGCTTGGGCGACAGCAGGATCTGTTCTCTTGCCACTACATGTCCTTCAGGCACTAAAGGCATTTCTGTTGAAGTATAAGCATACAGATTGATAAAAGATTCGCTATAGCTGTTGAAGTCGTCTTTGTTTATGGGGATTTTAAATTCCATGCTGCTGTCCGGAAGTGCATTAGAAATCTCAATAGTGTTTTGTTTGATGATTTCCCCATCTTCCAGGATTTCATAGCGAAAATCCAGATGATCGAGGGAGCGGAAATCATATTTGTTATAAATGGTAAAAATGCCTTTTTCCAGGTTTTTAAGGTTAAAATCGAGGGGTTGATATACTTTTTTTACTTCTTTTAAACCTGGATGTGGCGAACGATCAGGAGAGACCAAGCCGTTTATACAAAAGTTACCATCGCTGGGGATGGTGTCGGGGCCAAAATCTCCGCCATAAGCCCAGTACTTTTCACCGTCTTCGTCGGTTTGGGCAATACCCTGATCGACCCAATCCCAAATAAAGCCCCCTTGCAATTTAGGATACTGATCGATAATGCGCCAATACCTCGGGAGGTTCCCTGTGCTGTTTCCCATGGCATGGGCATATTCGCACATGATCAGGGGTTTTTTGTTAAGGGTGTCTTCGGCATATTGTTCGATGTGGTCAATGGAAGGGTACATGGGGCTGTATATGTCTACATAACCGGCATGACCGGCTCTTCCGTATAATACCGGCCTGGTTGAGTCCCGCATATGAACCCAGGCAGAGGTTGACTTCAGGTTTATTCCGGTACCTGATTCGTTGCCCAATGACCAGATAATGATGGAGGGGTGATTTTTGTCGCGTTCCACCATGCGGATGGTCCGGTCCATAAAAGCCTTGGTCCAGCTAGTGTCCATGGCCAATGCCACCTCCGGGGGCCATTCAAGTTTATGACATTCGATGTTGGCTTCATCGATCACATAAAGGCCATATTCATCACACAGCTCGTACCACCGCTGGTGGTTGGGGTAATGGCTGTTGCGTACGGCATTGATGTTATTTTGCTTCATCAACCGGATATCCTTTATCATGGAAGCTTCGGTGATGACATGCCCGGTGTGCTCATCATGTTCATGGCGGTTTACGCCACGAAGCGTGATAGCTTTGCCATTTACATGCAATTGCCCGTTTGTTATTTCCACTTTCCGGAATCCGGTATTGATGGCGCCGGTTTCCAGGATTTCGCCGTTTCTGCTCAGCGTGATCACCAAATCATACAAATGGGGTGTTTCGGCAGTCCATAAAGCGGGCTTTTCGATGGTGTTTGTGAAATGCACCGTATCGCTAAGTGAATCAATCTCCACTATACGCGAGTCTCCGGCTAAGGCATAGCCGTTGTCATCCACCAGTGTGATTTCAAGCTCGAGCTGTTGTTTTAAAGAATCAATTTGATTGGATAAAGAATCAGTTTGACTGGACAATGAGTCAATTTGAAGGATCAATGAGTCATTTTGTAGGGGGATGGAATCCATGTATTTTTTAACAATGACCTCGGTATTCAGAATTCCGTTTTGATAGGTGGAGTCAAGGCTTGCGTTTGCCCAAAAATCATGGATCATGATATTGGGCCTGGAGTACAGGTATACATCACGCTCAATACCGCTAACCCGCCAAAAGTCCTGATCCTCGAGGTAGCTTCCATCCGACCAACGGAAAACCTGCATGGCCAGGAGGTTTTTACCGGGGGTTATTTTATCGGTTATGTCAAATTCGGCGGGCAGCTTGCTACCCTGGCTGTAGCCCAGGGTGTCGCCATTCAGGAAGACAAACATGGCCGATTTTACAGCGCCAAAATGAAGGAAAATGCGGCGGCCTTTCCAGCCATCGGGTATAGTGATCTCCTTCCGGTAGGAACCTACTGGATTATGCCATTCGGGGACTTGCGGTGGGTTAGGATCATTGGTAAATTCATATTCAATATTGGTGTAAATGGGTGTGCCGTAACCATTAAATTCCCAGTTGGCCGGAACTTCTATCCATTCCCAGTCTGAATCATTAAAATCTTTGGAATAAAAATCGTTGGACCGTTCGCCGGGTTTGGGAACCCATTTGAATTTCCATTGGCCATTCAGCGAACGGTAGTAGGGCGATTGGTCATCACGCTTTTCGAGCGCTGCTTTTTCATCATCAAAAGAAATAAAGGAACTATGGGGAGGCAGTTTGTTA
>JAIPAP010000135.1 GCA_021740045.1 Bacteroidales bacterium | reverse complement strand
CGTATGGAGGATTATCATCGCCTCGACCTTTCCTATACCATCAAGGGAAAGAAAAAACCCGGCAAAAACTGGCAAGGTGAATGGAACTTCTCGGTATATAATGCTTATGGAAGAAAGAATCCATGGACCATTAACTTCCGTCAGGAAGAGGATAATCCGAATATAACTTATGCCGAAAAGACCTATCTGTTCTCGTTTGTGCCGGCAATAACCTATAACTTTAAATTTTAAGGAGGATGAAAATGAAAAAGTTAAAATATATCAAAACACTGGCCCTCTTTATGTTAACGGTTGCTCTTTTTTCGTCCTGTACCGAAAAGATCGATGTGGAATTGGATGAAAGTTATACCCGGCTGGTGGTGGACGGAAGTATTACCACCGATACCATGGCCCATACCATACGCCTGGTGGAAACAGCCGATTATTTTGCTAATCAACCGGCGACCCCCGTGACTGGGGCGGAAATTAAGATCAATGATGGAACCGGCAGTATTCAGCTCATTGAAGACAAACCGGGCATTTATAAAACAGCTCCGGATTATTTTGCCGAAGCTGGTAAAACTTATCATCTGACCATAAACCTCCAAAGCGAAGTTGGCGGCCACACAAGCTATGAAGCCAGCGAGACGGTAAATCCCATTGCCGAGATGGATTCCATAGGATTCAAATACTGGCCCAACCTGGGTGACGGATATTGGGAAGTGAAATGTTATGTATTGGACCCGCCAACCACAGAGTTTTATATGTTCGATTCCTACATCAACGATAAGTTGGTTACCGATACCATTACCGAGCGAATGGTGGTGGATGATATCCTCTATAACGGCAGCTACACCAATGGAATAGGCGTAGCCTGGCTCGATCAGGAACTCCCGACGGAAAAAGCCGGAAAAGGTGATAAAATAACTATAAGGGCAAGCAGTATTTCCGAGGGCTATGCCAATTTTCTTTGGGAACTGACCGATGAAACCGAAGGTAACAATCCTTTATTTGATGGGCCACCGGCTAACATCAAAGGCAACATCAGTAATGGTGCCATTGGTTATTTTGCGGCCTACTCGGTGGACTATGAATCCAGGGTAATTGGGGATGAGAAGAAGCAATAACCCGGAAAAAATCTTTATGAACAGCAATTAAAGACCTAACCACTTTCCGGCTAATTCACGCCCCCCTCTTTTTCGACGGAGGGGGGAACCGTGAATTTTTAATCATAACATCAAATTCCTTCCCAAATAACGAACTACCAACTACTACCTACCAGCTAATCATGCTAAATCGCGAAACCACAATACTCTTTGCCCAACACAGTTTATCCCTTTCCATATCTCCCCTCCATAATTCCGGCCAGCGATAGGTCCTCATCCAAATCGGGCCAATGAAGCCCAGTGCCATCACAAATCAACTCTATATTCTTAAGCTTATCCACAGGAGCTTCCCTTAGTTTTTTATTAAAACTGAAATAAAGATACGAAATTATATGCTGATACCAGCATCGGTTAGTTAATTAACTTTTATCATCCATATTAGTTTGACGCTGTCAGGAGCTTCGTACGCTGACAAGCCTCATAAACACATAAACGTCTAAATACCTGAACACTTATGCACGTTAACCTCCTGCACTATATGCTCTATACTCAACACCATGCACCTTGTACGGCCCGCTTAATGCTTAGTGCTCTGCGCTCCGTGCTTGCGAAACCATCACTTCATCACAAATATTTACCATTCAGCATCATTTTTCCAATCTTCTTCGTTTTTTAATTCATAAAAATGATGGCCTGTTTCATCTTTGTAACCGAAAATTAAAAAGGAACAAAATGCTGTAAATGCTGTAAATTTGTTTTCTAAAGTAATTTGGATATGGACACAGTTTCGGGTTGCGGGTTGGAAATAGACCTGATACTTTGGAAACATCAAATTATTTGAATTATGAAACGGTATACGGATTTGGAGATATACAGCAAGGCCTATAGTCTGGCGCTTGAAGTGCATGAGATGACCATGCAGTTGCCAAACTATGAGCTATATGAACAAGGGAGTCAGGTAAGACGTTCTTCAAAACGGATTAAAGATCCCATTGCAGCAGGATACGAAAGAAGACGCTAGATAAAAACTCAACCAATGACCAACGACACCATACAAGAACATGCCCGGCGCCTCATGGATGGCGGCCCGGTTTATCACGAAACCCAACTGGATAATTTTATCGTGGAACCCTGGAATGCAGTTTCATCGTTACTATACTGGGTTCCGGTGATCTATTTTGTGTTTTACCTGTATGGACGTTACAAAACCTATCCGTTTGTGAGTTTTATTTTTCTTCCCCTGTTTTTCCTGGGCGGAACCGGTAGTGCCATTTACCATGCCTTTAGGGCGCATCCGTTTTTTCTCTATCTCGATTTTGTCCCCATTGCACTTTTAACGGTTTCACTGGGTGTTTATTTATGGAAAAAAGTAACGGGCAGCTACTGGATAGGTATAGGGATTATCGTTTTGTCTTTCATCATCAGGATGATTGTTTTTCAAACCCTGGGGGAAAGGCATATGACCATTAATATTTCCTATTTTATCACGGGCATGGTAATTTTGATCCCACTTGTCTTTATTCTCATCCGCACCCAATATATGGGATGGAAACTGATTGTGGCAACAGCCGTATTATTTGGGATTTCCCTGTTCTTCCGTTATTGGGATCAAAACCAGGAACAAATTTTACCCATGGGCACCCATTTCCTTTGGCATCTCTTTTCCGCAGCCGGTGCATGGTTTGTAGGAAAATACCTGATCCGGATGAGAGACACGGGGGTATAGTGTGGAGATTTGTGAGTCAATGTCGTTTAGTTAACGCTGTCAAGTCTTTAGACGTTGACAGGTTAGTAGCATGGCAGACTTGTCAGCGTGCGAAGTTCCTGACAACGTCAAACTAATATAAATGACAATATTTACTTAACTAAACGGCATTGATTGGAGAGTGTAGATTGGAGAGTGTAGATTGGAGAGTGTAGATTGGAGAATTAGCAGAACCTGCTACCAAACACCAACTACCAACTACCAGCTATTTCAATCACACTCAATCTCAGCTTCCCTGTAAATAATCCGCCTCGATTTAAAAATGCTGAACGATCACTCCCCAAATGCCGCTTTCATCTTATGAAACATATCTGAGTTTTCGTAAATCCCGGTATATTGATGAGCTCCGGGGCCTAGGGCGAAGACAGGGACCAATGAAGCCGTATGTCCGCCGGTAGCATAGGAAGGCTTTATCTTATCATAATCACCATCGTCTGCTGCAAGCGCAAATCCACCCGTTTCATGATCGGCAGTTACCACCAGGAGGGTGTTTTCATGTTTTTTGGCAAACTCCAGGGCTACCGCAATGGTTTTATTGAAATCGGCTATTTCGGCCAGCATGTATTCATTATCGTTGCCATGGCCGGCCCAGTCGATTTGCGAGCCCTCCACCACCAGGAAAAAGCCGTCCTTATCCTGCGAAAGATGATCAAGAGCCATTTGGGTGGCATTGGGCAGGAAATCACCGCGGCCTTCATGGCGGGCGGGCATGCCGCCTTCGGCCAGCAGAAAACCGTATTTTTTGTCCGCTGATAGCGGTTTCGCGGATAAAGAAGTAGTATCAACTACAAAATCATGGGTTTCCAGTTCGGCTATCAAATTCTTACCATCCTTACGATTGGCAAAGAACCTAATCCCACCACCGGCAAAAAAATCGACCGGTGAACTAACAAGCTGTTCGGCTATTTCTTCTTCCCTATGGCGCTGCTTTACATGCGCGTAATAGGAAGCCGGGGTAGCGTGAGTTATTGAGGAGGTGGAGATCACACCGGTGCTTTTTCCCATTTCGGAGGCGATTTCAACAATGTTTTTCAAAACCGTAGTATCGGCATTTACTCCAACAGCCCCATTATAAGTTTTTTCGCCACAGGCAAGGGCCGTACCGCTGGCCCCCGAATCGGTTATCTTATGCGATTTGGAAGAAGTTCCCATCAGTCCGATGTGCTGAAATTCGTTAAAGGCTGGTGGTTGATCACCAAAGTAATACGTTGCCGAAACTTCCGAAAGGCCCATTCCATCACCAATCAGGAAAATAATATTCATGGGTTTATCATTACCGGCATTTTCATTAGCCTTACTGCTATTAGTGCAACTATTGTTCACCGCAAGCATGATGAGCGAAAGCGTAAAAAGTGCGAGCTTTTTCATGTTATCCAATTTTAGATTTAAATATGTTTGGTGTTCAGGAAAATTGCATACAGCATGGCATTTTCCAAACACCGGTGTTTACACAACAAAATAACACACTTCTTATTTTGTGTGTTTTAAGACAATGTGAAGTTTATTTTAATACAAAAAACCAAAAAGCCATAGAGGTATACTTTTCATTACCCCCATTTCAATCTGATCTTTAACAAGATAAGCATCCGAAATTTGTTGTATTTGCCTGAATGTTTTGTTTCTGCCACCTACCTCAAGTGTAAATTTATGATCTACTAAAAAATCGCCTGCTTCCGGTAAAGAAATTGTATGATCAAGACTTAAATGAATGATTAAAAAAGTTTCACGCAGGGTTCCTTTTTCGGGTTCACGTTGACTTATCGCATAATTTAAATTTGTATTGTGCAGCCAAATCTTATCGGGTTTATTCAATTGGCTGATACTACGCGACTGCTGAAATAAAATATGAAGCAATTCGGCTTTATGCAACAAATGAACAGCCCGCGATAAATTATTCCTGTTTAATTTGATTTGCTCACTCAACCTACTTATATTTGGGGTAAATGGAACATTAGTCGCAAGCACGTATAATAATCGCTTGAACTTAGCAATATTTTCATAATTGATAGATTGCGCGGCAGGAAGATCGATATCCAACACCAGGTTGACCGTATTGAGTACTTTCTGGTAATAGTCCATTTCATCGCCGGCATAGTAGGGATATGCCCCATGTTTCAGATACTCCGGCAAATAACGGAAAGGTTTGAATTTTTTCAGTAATTCATGGGCAATATCCTCATGATTTTTGATTAAATCGTCTAAACTCAAAGATATAAATGAAAACCTGTGATGAAATTCCAGGTATTCACGGAACGACATTTCGTGAAAAATATATGCAGTGGCCCTGCGGCTAAGGTCCGATTCGCCCCTGTATATGTCCAAGACCGATGATGAGGTAAAGATCACCTGTAATTCCGGAAAATCATCGTAAATCAATTTAATCTCTCGCGACCAGTTGGGATATTTATGCACCTCATCCAGCAACAGAAGTTCCCCGCCTGCTTTACTGAAATCCTCTGCCAATCCGTATAAAGTATGATCCGTAAAAAACAAATCATCCAGGGCAACATACAAAATCGACTTCGATTTTGCTAAAGCACCAATTTGAAGCAGCAAGGTTGTTTTCCCAACCCCCCGGGCACCCAGTATACTTATCAGCCGGTTGCTAAAGTTAATCCGATTGTATAAATACCGTATAAAATCAAGAGTAACGGCTCCAATTTTCTTTTTCGACTTTGCCAGTAGCTCTTCCATTTTTGCTAAATTTTGAAGCAAAAGTAAGATTATTTTGCTAATATTAATAGCAAAATTTTACGTATTTTGCTTCTGATAATAGCAAAAAGATAGATCGCCGTATTGAACCTTATTTGGTCAGCAGAAAAAGGTTTATAAGTGATAATACATCCCCTTTACTGGAAATCGTGAGAAAGGAAGGTATTGAGATTAGTTTCTAGGAATACCCCCATAGTTTAAATTCTTTTACCACGAATGCACGAATATTAGCTTCTATTAGTGCTTGTCTACCGAATGGCGGGCATTCGTGGCATATGAAGCGTATGCATTTCCCGGAAAAATTTTTTCAAAACTTGTTTATCTCACATCAACTTTCATACTTTTGGGAGGTTAAAACTTTTTAATCATGGAACTGTCGACCTTAAATGCCATTTCGCCTGTTGATGGCCGCTATCGCAAACAAACCGAAGCGTTGGCCTATTATTTTTCCGAAGGCGCCCTTATAAACTACCGCCTGCTGGTGGAAGTGGAATATTTCATTGCCCTGGCTTTGATACCGCTTCCACAGTTGAAAGAATTGGAAATGAACGAGGAACGCATCGAGGAGCTTCGATCGATATATCGCAACTTTACCTTTAAGGAAGCTGAAAAGGTGAAGGAGATCGAAAAAACCACCAACCACGATGTGAAGGCCGTTGAATATTATTTGAAAAAGCAATTCGACAAGATCGGCTTATCAAAATACAAGGAATTTATCCACTTTGGGTTAACTTCACAGGACATTAAC
The DNA here is from genome assembly GCA_021740045.1 of Bacteroidales bacterium. Taxonomy (GTDB): domain Bacteria; phylum Bacteroidota; class Bacteroidia; order Bacteroidales; family JAIPAP01; genus JAIPAP01. Next base: position 2,838 of record JAIPAP010000135.1, on the reverse strand, counting down.
AATACAGCTATTCCTTTTGCCCTTAAGCTGGCCTATGAAGAAGTGATTGCACCATTACTCAACGGGGTGTTCGATATCATTCTTCAAAAAGCCAAAAAATGGAAAAATGTGGTGATGCTGGCTCATACGCACGGACAACCGGCTTCGCCCACCTACCTGGGAAAAGAGATCTATGTTTTTGCTGAGCGCCTGCGCCGGCAATCCATGTTGATGCGTCCCATACCTTATTCGGCTAAATTCGGTGGGGCGACCGGTAATTTCAATGCCCATCATGCCGCCTATCCGGATATCGATTGGGTGAAATTTGCCGATACCTTTGTGAAAGACCACTTGGGCATGATCAGGCAAAAGACGACCACGCAAATTGAGCATTATGATAATTTAGCGGCCTTTTTCGATGGCATCCGCCGCATGAACACCATCCTTATTGATCTCGACCGGGATTTCTGGAGTTATATCTCCATGGGCTATTTCAGGCAAAAGATCAAGAAGGGGGAAGTGGGCTCCTCTACCATGCCGCATAAAGTAAATCCCATCGATTTTGAAAACTCCGAAGGAAATCTCCAAATAGCTAATGCCTTATTCGATCATTTATCGGAAACGCTTCCCGTTTCAAGAATGCAGCGCGATCTCACCGACTCCACCGTAACCCGCAACATCGGTATTCCTATTGCGCATTCTGTTATTGCCTATAAATCACTAATAAAAGGACTGAATAAGCTTCTGGTGAATGAAGAAGCCATCAAAAAAGATCTGGAAGAAAATCCGGCTGTGATTACCGAAGCCATACAAACCATTCTGAGAAGGGAAAATTATCCCAAGCCGTATGAAGCCTTAAAAGAACTCACCCGCAAAAACGAAGTGATCGATCTGAAAGCCATTGATAATTTTATTGATCAATTAAACGTTTCAGAGGAAGTTAAATCGGAATTAAAAGCGATCAGGCCCCATAATTATGCGGGGATAAACATGTTATCCCGCAAAAACAAGCGAAAATAAGCTACGGGCCTGTAGCAAATGCAAAGCTTTGGAATGAAGGATTTAGGAAAGATTCTGCGTTACGTTATACCTTACTGGGTCGATGCTGTTTTCAATGTATTGTTTAACGTGCTATCTGTGGTCTTTTCACTGTTTTCCATCTCGATGGTCATTCCCTTCCTTGGAATACTTTTCGGAACACAACCAACAGTGGAAAGTGCCCCGCCAATGGATTTTAGCATGGCATCCATCCGCGACAACTTTTTTAAATTCCTTAGCGATATCATTGCCCAACATGGTGAAGCTACTGCATTGCTTTATGTTTCACTGTTTGTAGTGGCATCCACTTTGTTTAAAACCGGATTCCGCTACCTGGCCATGTTTAAGCTGGCTCCCATCCGTAATAATGTAGTTCGCGACATCAGGAACAAGCTCTTTAATAAATCCATTGACCTGCCGCTTTCCTATTATTCGGAAGAACGCAAGGGCGACATTATTTCCCGCATGACCAATGATGTAAAAGAGATCGAATGGTCGGTATTGAGTTCCCTGGAAGTCCTTTTTCGCGATCCCATTACCATCATTATTTATGTGGGCGCTCTGCTCTATATGAGCCCGCAGCTTACCTTGCTGGCCTTTATACTGTTACCTTTTAGCGGATATTTGATCGGTAAACTGGGCCGCACCCTGCGAAAAACCTCCAAAAAAGCCCAGCACGAGATCGGTTTTTTACTTTCATTGATCGATGAGGCGCTGAGTGGTTTACGGATTGTGAAAGCCTTTAATGCCGAAGAAAAGGTTCAGCATAATTTTAACAACCGCAATGAGTATTACACCACTACCATGATTCGCATCTTTCGCCGGAGATATTTGGCCAATCCCATGAGCGAATTTATGGGAACCATTGTGGTTGTGGCCGCCATGTGGTACGGTGGCTCGCTTGTTTTGGAAGGCGATACCCGGATGAATTCGGAATCATTGATCGCCTACCTGATGATCTTTTCACAGGTTATTCCTCCTGCAAAGGCATTTTCAACCGCCTATTACAACATTCAAAAAGGACTGGCCTCAGCCGACCGGGTGGATGAGGTGATGCAAGCCGAAAATCCCATCAAGGAAAAACCGGATGCCAAGTCCATAGAGCAGTTTCAACAATCTATTGAATACAAGAGTGTTTGGTTTCGCTATCAAACTGAATATGTTCTTCAGGATATCAACCTGAAAATTGGGAAAGGAAAAACTGTAGCCCTCGTGGGCCAGTCGGGTTCCGGTAAATCGACTTTGGTTGATTTGCTTCCACGATTTTATGATGCTGTAAAAGGTGAGATCGCTATTGATGGTATTGCATTAAAAGACCTAAAAATTAACAATCTTCGATCCTTGATGGGTATTGTAAGCCAGGAATCGATTTTATTCAATGACACCATTTTTAACAATATCGCTTTTGGTATGGATGATGCCGGCGAGGAAGAAGTGATCCATGCCGCTAAGGTAGCCAATGCCCATGAATTTATTATGAGTACCGATAATGGCTATGATACCAATATTGGTGACCGTGGAAGCAAACTCTCCGGGGGGCAGCGGCAGCGCCTCAGCATTGCCCGCGCTATCCTGAAAAATCCGCCCATCCTTATCCTGGATGAAGCCACTTCGGCCTTGGATACCGAATCGGAAAAACTGGTGCAGGATGCACTGAATAAGCTGATGGAAAACCGGACATCGATCGTGATTGCTCATCGCTTATCTACAGTTAAGGATGCCGATGAAATTTGTGTATTGCACCAGGGAAAAATCGTTGAACGAGGCCGGCATGAGGAACTATTGGAACTCAACGGTTATTACAAAAAATACCATGATGTG
>JAIPAP010000015.1 GCA_021740045.1 Bacteroidales bacterium | reverse complement strand
GGCAACATTGGTCTATCAAACGGGATTGAAAGCGGCCTCCGTTTCAACTGAAAAACCGCTGGAACACATTCGTTTTAAAGGAGGCAACCCGGCCGAACCGGTCTATACGCTTTATTTGGATCCCGGAAACGAGTTGGAAGCCGGCGATGAGGTTGCTGCATTTGACGGTGAAAAGATGGTGGGAGCCCTTCGAATACAGGATAAGAGCTGGAAAAACAACCAAATGGCCATTTACAATCAATTACTTGATGAGGCAGGCTATGATCCCGGTGATCCGGTTACTTTAAAAGTTTACCGTAATGGAACACTCAAGGAGCTTGCATTCGAAATGATACCCATTGTTCATGCTCATGCAGCAGCAACATTCCCCGGGGGTGATGGCAAATATGGCCTTGCAGCCATTAAGCGGAAAGCAGCTTCAACGGATGAAAATAATGCTCTGATACTGAGTATTTATCCCAACCCGGCGACCGGTAAGGTGCAAATATCCTCGAGCGGGCTAATGGATGAATTAAACCTGCTGAACCAGCAGGGACAACTTATCCGTAAGCTCAATCCCGGCCGGGAACAAATCAACCTAAATGTAAATGAATTGCCACAGGGCATCTATTACATCAGGATGATAAGTAAGGGGACCTCATATATGAAGAAGTTATTGATCAAATAGCAAATTTTCTCATAAGATACCTTTCAGGCAGTAGTTAGTTAAACTAACTCGAAAAGCCGCTCCTCGATTCCGGGAGTGGCTTTTTTCATCTATCAGGCAATAAGTATCAGTATATAAAAGGCATTCACTCATGGTGTTCTATGGCTTTCTTTTTTTCCTGTTGTTGCGAAGGTCTTCGGTTAGTTCATTAAATACTTGCTGATCCAAATCTTCCCAAACCCCTGAACAGTACAAGATTTCATCATTTGCCAACTGCCCACTGCTTTTTGCCAACTAAACTGCCAACTGCCCCTTGCCGGCTAATCCGCACTAAACTGCCCCCTCCTCCGCAGCTTACGGCCTAAATGAATAACTTTTTGAAAAAATTACGGTATTCCATTACAGTATTTGGGAATGTTTTGTAGATTTGATGGTAAGAAGTAAGGCATGGCATAAGTCCTATAAGCAGTAAAGGGCCTATGGCTTTAAACAACAGGAATTATAACCGGCGAAGTATGAAAAATAAACTTGCTATAAAGAATTCAACAGACGATTTCGACCTATGATAAAACAGAGTAAAGATGTTTTTAGCATGCCGATTTGGAGTGCTATGTGGAAAAAAGGTGGGGGTATAAACAAGTTAGCGGTTATTCTTAAAACGACAAAACAGAATGGAAGAAAATAAAATAAAACTCAAGTCAATCAATGATCTGTTAAGCTATAAATTTTTCATCCCATCATACCAAAGAGGTTACAGATGGGACCAGAGACAAATTATTGAACTACTCGAAGATATCAATGAGTTTAAAGACAATAAAAAAGACCGGGAGTTTTACTGCCTACAACCAGTAATTGTCAAGAAGGAAGGCGATTATTATAAATTGATAGACGGACAACAACGGCTTACTACAATCTACATAATCCTATCTTATCTCAACAGAAAAAAATTCGCCATCCAATTTGAGACACGAGAAAGAAGTAAGGAATTTCTTGAAAATCTATCCGATGAAATTAATGAAGAAAACATCGACTTCTATCATATTAGTCATGCTTATCGTTACATTAAAGAGTGGTTTAAAGAAAAGGAAGATGACGAAGCAACGATTGCAGATGAATTCTATATAAACTTGGGTAAGTACACAAAAGTAATTTGGTATGAAATCGCTGCTGACGAAGTAGAAATTGATGTTTTTACCAGAATCAATAGTGGAAAAATCGAACTGACGGAAGCAGAGTTAATAAAAGCTCTCTTTTTAAACGGGAGGAATTTTACAGAAGATGAAAAACATCTCCGACAGATTGAAATTGCAAAAGAATGGGATGAAATAGAATTTACCTTGCAGAATAATGAATTGTGGTATTTTCTTAATAAATATCAAGACTATCCAACAAGGATAAAGTTAGTATTTGACATCTTTTCAGAGGAAGCCAAAGATTCCAGAGATACTTCCTACCAGTACTTGTCAAAGCAGGATGACATTGTAAAACTTTGGGCAGAAGAAGATGAGAATATAAAGAAAGTCTTCTTAAGTCTTAAACATTGGTACGAAAATCGAGAATTGTATCATCTCATTGGGTATTTAGTAGCTTCTGAAAAGCTATCAGTAAACGAAATTTATCAGCTTTTCAAGAGCATGCGAAAGCACGAGTTTAAAAGAGAATTGTACGACAGGATAAAAAATGAATTTGATATTAATACCCTTGGCGAATTGGATTATAATTATGAAAAGTCAAAGGTTTTTCGGGCTCTACTTTTGTTCAATATTGCAACGATTTTAAACAACCGAAATAGTTACATCAGATTTGCATACGACAAGTTTAACAAAGAAAATTGGAGCATAGAGCATATTCATGCTCAACAGGACAAAGGCTTCACACGAAGTGATGCCATAAAAAAGTGGCTTGAAGATGTTAATCAACAAATCAATCGAATCAAATTGGGGAGTAAAAAAAGTGAAAAGAACAAAATTAAAAAGGAAATCATTGATGAAATTAACGACTTATTGCAGCAAGAAAAAATTAAAGGAGAGGATGAAAGGTTTCTTTCTATTCAAACTAAAGTTTTCGAATTCTTTGGTGATGAGCCTGATATTAACACAATTGACAATTTGGCCTTATTATCTGGTCAAGTAAACTCATCATTGAGCAACAATATTTTCCCAATTAAACGAGAGATTTTAATAACCAAAGACAAATTGGGTGAGTTCGTTCCGATATGCACAAAAAATGTATTTCTAAAATATTATAGCAGTAAGGTAGATAATCTATATTTCTGGAATCAAGATGACCGGAAAGATTATCTGAAAGAAGTAAAAAACGTAATAAAGAGTTTTGGCGAATGACAAATTTTGAAACAGTAATAAGAAAGCATCAGGTTCGAATACCTATCATTCAAAGGGATTATGCTCAAGGCAGGGATGATACGAAATCTACTGAAGTAAGAACTCTTTTTTTAGATGCAATTTCAGAAACCCTGAGTACCAAAAAAGCATTACATCTTGATTTTGTTTATGGCAGTATTAAGAATGGAAAATTCATTCCCCTTGACGGTCAGCAAAGATTAACAACCTTATTTCTACTCTATTGGTACTTTGGCAAGAAAGAAAACAGAGACATTGACTTTCTGGAAAACTTCACCTATGAAACAAGAGCGAGTTCACGAGAGTTTTGTTCGAATTTGTTATGTGCAGAAATAGATTTTACAAATGATAAAATCAGTAGTTCGATCAGAGACAGTAATTGGTTCTTAGCATTTTGGGAAAACGACCCAACCATTCGGGCTATGTTGACAATGATAGATGCAATCCACAATAAGTTCCAAGAAGATAATTACTATGAAAATCTTGAATTAATCACATTTCACTTTTTCGAATTGGAAGAGTTTGGGCTGGATGATGATTTGTATATCAAGATGAATGCAAGAGGAAAGTCTCTTACGGATTTTGAAAACTTTAAAGCGAAATTTGAGCAGCACTTAGAGGAAACCAATGACGAATTGAAACAGGAATTTGCTCGAAAAATTGACAATGAATGGACCGATTTTTTTTGGAAATACTGTGTTAAAGATGGGAGTTATTTGGTTGATGATTTTTTGCTTCGGTACATACATTACATTGCGGAAATGCTTCATAACAGAGAAAGTTCCGAACCTTTAGAAAGCGAACTCGATTTTAAGCAAATCAAGCAAATTTTTAGATCTGAGGAAAACATTGAGTTTTTGTTCAAATCATTTGACAAACTTGAGCTTGTCAGTAAAAGTTTTGACGAAATATTTTCAAAGAATGAATATGAAGATGGAAAGGTTTGTTTGTTCGATGAAGCAACCAACTTGCTTGAAAAAATAGTTGAGGGCAGGACGATAAATATACAACAGCGAATTCTACTTTTTTTAATAATTGAACATCTTACTCAATATGACATAAACAGTGAATTAAAGGATTTGATAAGAGTTGCAAGAAATTTGACTTATAGAGTTAAACACTTGAAGAGAGGAAATATTACTTATACCGTTGACTTGAGCTTTGAAGATATAAATCCTCTTTTGGGTATATTTTTGAATTGGACAAATCAAAGCGTATATGACAACCCGTCCCTTTTGAAAAACGCTGATTTAGCTGGTTCCCCAATAACTAAAGCGTCACTTAAACATGAAATTGATAAAGCAGAAATCATCCAAGCTAATAAGAATATCAAAAGTGAAATATTCCGTTTAGAGGATTATAAATATCTCAAGGGTGACATTAGGAATTTTCTTTTGCCTGACGAAAGTAAGTTGAAATTATATAATAAGACTATTAGAGAAATATATTCCCAAAAAGCCAACAAGGTTATTCGGGCAATGTTGACCATTGATGACTATACAATGTACATAGGTTGGACATGGTTGGGGAACAAGTACTTTTTTGGCAAGGAAAATTATTGGGAAGTGATTTTAACGGCTTTCGGTTCAGAAGAATTCAGCTATTCAGATTTCTATAAATCCTTTATTGAAACCTATGACAGCAATGATTGTGATTTGCAAAAAATGGTGAAAGAATACTTAACTAACAATGATGAAAAAGACTGGAGGTATTATTTTATCAAATATTCAAGCATGACTGAAACGAATAATGATTTGTCAAGAGACAATAATATTTATGCCTGGCATGATGATTTCAGAATTGAAAAAATGGGAGGAAGTAACTTAAACGCTTACCATATCTCACCACTCATAAAGACCATATCAACGGAAATTGACGGTGGAACAGCTTACATTGTGCAAGGAGTGGAAGATAGTTATTTGCAGTATGAGGACTTACAAATATTCTCTTTTGAAAATGGATGGCGTATTCACAATTTAAACGGTAAAACAGACTCTGACTTAATAAAGAAATTTACGCTGACCGAAGAAGACGGGTATCATCTTTTGAAAGAAACGGCTGGAAAAGATAGGATTGAGATATTGATTGACTTGATAAAAGAAATAAAAGAACAAACCGCTAACAGCAAGTAAAATTCATGCGGGCTGACAAGGTAAATTCAACATTTTCAGCCTTTTATGGCCTTTGCGTTTCGGTGGACAGGAAAGGTTACCAAAAGCCCGCACGAAATTTTACTTGCGAACCGTTGGCGTTCATTAAAAGGAACAGAATATGAATAAAAATCAGATAAATGACATTTTAGCTAAGATTGAGAACTTCAATCAAATAAATGTAGAAGAAATACTATCAGCAGTTTTTCAAAATCAGGATATTCAAAATATTCGTATCGGACAATATACAGTGCCTGAATATATTTCTGTTACAAAAAGGTTGTTTAAGCAATTTAAGAACGAAATAAATGAAAATGGCGATTATCTTCCATTTCAATACAACTTTCAAAATGAATTTGGAGCAGGTTCTCTTAATAATGACATTCAGAATATTATTAACAACATTAATGCAAAAAATCCAAATAATCTCAACAATACTATCGGGTTTATTAATAGACTTGTTTACTATCAAATTATCAATGGATTTTGGGATAAATCGACAAGAAAAGTTCACAAATACAATGAAATTAAAATTAGTGAATTAAAAGACCAATTAGATGTAATAGCAAATCAATTATCTTCAAATTCAGACTTGCTTAAAACTCAAATAAACTCATTAAAGAAAGAACAAGATAATTTAACTCAATTCATAAATCAGAAGAATAAAGAACTTCAACAAATAGCAACTAATCTTCAATCATCAAACACCAATACTAGTCAGATTGCAAAACTGTTAAATAATAGCACATCTACTAATGAAAAAATAAATAGTATTTTAACACAACAAACGCAGAGTCTAGAAAATATCAAGAAAAAAATCGAAACAGAGAACCAGGTATTTGAAAAGCAAAAAAGCATATTTAAAGAACAAGAAAGTATAAGTGCAGAAAACATTGAAACAATAAAAACTCAAATAGATGATTTTAATGAGAAACTCAAATTTGTAGAAAGTAAAAAGGCATATTTTGAAGAGCGAAATAATTATTTAAAAGAACTTATTGGAAGAGAAGTTGGAGTTTCATTATTTGAAACATTTAAACAAAGGAAAAAAGAATTAGAAAATCCTGTAAATAACTGGCAGAAAGTAGTGATTGGGATGGCAATATTAACTTTTTTAGCCATTATCACAATTTTTACAAATGTATTTGGATTAATTGGGGGTGAAATCCCAAAAGAATTCACTATTACTCAACTAATAATGAATTCCATAAAAACACTTCCTTTTTTCTTCCTTTTATTTTATTCAATATCACAATATAATAAGGAAAGGAATTTTCAAGAAGAATATGCGTTTAAATCTGCTGTTGCACTAACTATTAAGGCTTATTCTGATATAATTCAAAAAGACGAATTAAAGGATGAATTAATATTCAATTCTGTTGGGAATGTTTATAAATCGCCAACAATACAAAAGACTAAAAAGACAAAAGATGATAACTCTATGCTGGAAACAGCAAAAGATTTATTATCGACAGCATTGGATGTAATGAAAAAGAAATAACGGAACGCCAACAAAAAATAAAGTGCATTTGGCAGATGGTGCTAAAAATGAAGATGACAGCAATAAAAAAACATAGTAGAAAATTGAAAGATTGGAGCGTTGAAATGCCAAACGCACCATATTTAAACCGTTAGATTTCATGCAAAAAGATTACTGCAATCGCTGATAATTGTACCATAATTTGTATTTTTGGGACAAATAGAAAGAATATGGGACAAAATGGACCACATTATAAACCTGCCTCGCAGTCAGGCAGGCTTGAAAAACTTCCACCTCTCAGAGAAAAAGTGGAAACCATTGAAATTCTTCGACAAACAAACAAATCCAGTGCTGCATTGGCAGAATTAAAAGGGATTGCAAAGACAATTCCTAATCAAGCAATGCTGATTAATGCAATAGTTTTACAGGAGGCAAAAGATAGCTCTGAGATTGAAAATATTATTACTACCCAAGATGAGCTATACAAAGCATTAACTGTTAATAAGACTCATATTTCACCAGAGACCAAAGAAGTTATAAATTATCGCAAAGCAATATTTCATGGATATGACATTGCCAAAAGTCAAGGATTTTTAAGAGTGAATGACATTGTAGGCATTCAACAAGAATTGGTTGACAATACAGCTGGAATAAGAAGCACTCCTGGAACTGTTTTAAAAAATGACACAACTGGTGAAATAGTTTATACTCCGCCACAGGATAAAGCTGAAATACTTGACCTGCTGACAAATTTCATTAACCACTTTAACCAACAGGATAATTTATCACCATTGATAAATTTGGCTATTTTACATTATCAGTTTGAGAGCATTCACCCATTCTATGACGGAAACGGAAGAACTGGACGGATTTTAAATATCTTGTATTTAATACTTAACGACTTAATTGATGTTCCTATTTTATATTTAAGTTCTTATATAATTGGAAATAAACCAGAATATTACCGATTGTTAAACCAAACTAACCGGACAGGAAAATGGGAAGAATGGATAATGTTTATGCTTAAAGCTGTTGAAAGTACATCAAAAAATACAATTACAAGGATTACAAATATCAAAGACCAACTTGATTCCACGATAATAAAAGTTCAAGAAAAAGCTCCGAAAGTTTATAGAAAAGAACTTGTTGAATTACTTTTCGAGCAACCCTATTCGAAAATTGAATTTGTGGTAAACAAGTTAGGTGTGGAAAGGAAAGCAGCTTCTCGATATTTAAAAGAAATTGAAAATATCGGAATTGTTGAATCTCAAAAAGTCGGAAGAGAGACTTTATATATAAATAAAGAATTGATTGAAATACTGAAAAAATAAAGGACAGTCTGCCCCGACATTTCGGGGAAAGACTAACAAGATATCAAACCCAATAGCCGCAAGGGTTTCATAGGATACTGATGAAGTTGAATGAAAATTTTGTACTTTTATGAAACGATAGTGGAAGCGGCTACTGGGTTTATGCCCGAACGTTGTGCCTCATGCAATAGAAACATGAAAATGAAGAAAGGAAATACACCTAAAAGAAAAAGGCTTTCTCGAAAGAACAGGCTAAATTCAGGAAAAAAGTGGCTTGAAACTTATAACGGAAAACATATCGTAAAAGGGTACAGTAAATGGTTTGGTGTAGATAAGATATGTGCAATAAAAGAACTTCGAATGCTCGGAATTGAAATAACTGAAGGATATGAGGAACAGATAAAAAGGTCCATAGAGGATTTGACTAAAGAACGGAAATGGAGAAAAGAACAGAAAGAGAAAGAAAATAAAATCGAATCAGAACCTTGGAGTGATGAGATGTTCGCTTTTATAGCAGGGTATACCTCGAATGGAGTACCTTCTGGAATTACCCATGAAGAAATGGAAGCAATAGATAAGGAATTTGTGTAAGCAGTAACTTGCAATCCTCAATTTTTCGCAATTGTAAATCATCAAATTTTGGCAAAGTTAAATCACCAAAATTAAAGAGTGAGACCTTTGGAAAAAAGAAGATAAGGTCAAATACTCAGGATGATGAAACAAAAACAAAAAACGCGAATAAAGATGTGGTATAAAGTACAAGAGCTCACAGCACAAGGCCTTAACAAGAGCCAGATCCGTGTAGAGACGGGACTGGACAGGGCCACTATAAAGAAGTATCAACAAATGGATGAGGAAGCCTTCCATGGTTGGATACAACACAAAACTCACCTACCGCAAAAGCTTAAAGCTTATCAGCAGCAGGTAAGGCAGATGCTGGCCCAGGCGCCGTATTTATCATCAGCCCAGGTAGAAGATCGCTTAAAAGAAGCCAATGATGATTTACCCCAGGTGCATAGCAAAACAGTGTATAACTTTGTGCAATCCATTCGCCAGGAATACGGTATATCCAAGCCAGTTAAAGCTCCCCGCATATTTATCAAACTTCAGGATCCTCCCTATGGCCAGCAAGCCCAGGTGGATTTTGGTGAAACCTGGATGCAAGATAAAGCAGGCCGCCGTCATAAAGTTCACTTTTTTACAATGGTGCTTTCGCGCTCGCGCTATAAATTTGTGTATTTCCAAAAGCAGTCGTTTACAGCGGTTACAGCCGTAATGGCTCACTACCTGGCTTTTGAATATTTTGGTGGTGTTCCCCATGAAATTCTTTACGACCAGGATAATGTGTTTATTCATGATGAGAACCTGGGCGATTACCTGCTAACCGGTGCTTTTAATACCTTTTGTAATGAGCAGGGCTTTCAGCCTGTATTTTGCCGCAAGGCAGACCCCCAGAGTAAAGGGAAGGTGGAAAACGTAGTCAAATATGTCAAACAGAACTTTACCAGGGGTCGGGAATTTGTCAATATAGAGGTGCTTAATCAACAGGCTATAGCCTGGCTTGATCGTACGGCTAATGCAAAAGAGCATTCCGCTACACGGCTTATTCCCAAAAGCGAATGGGAGATAGAAAAGGCACATTTGTTACCCTTTAAGTCAAAGCAATTGGAAGAAGCCTTTTCCTCCTATAAGGTCAGGAAAGATCATACCATTTGTTACAAAAGCAATTATTATTCACTGCCCACCGGTACGTATCAAGGACCGGAAAGCTGTGTATTATTGAAGGCAACCCAGAACGAACTTCATGTATACGCCCTGGATAAAACCACCCTGATCTGCATCCATCAGATCAGTAATGAGCAAGGCAAAACCATATGGAAAACCGATCATGGAAGAGAAAAATCAAAAACCATAAACGATTTTCATCAGCAGGTTTTAGAACGCTTAGGGGACAATGCCCTGGCCCAGGATTATCTCCAACAGTTCAAGAGCCACAAATCACGCTATTACCGTGATAACCTGCAATACATTATCAAAAATTACAGGGGGTATACTGAAGAGGTGATTACCGATGCACTGCATATGTGCATGGAAAATCAAATTTATAATGGCAAAGACTTGATAAATCTTATGGATAAAAAGCAACAAGAGCAAACCCTATCCCCTCCGGGGATTTCCAAAAAAGAACAGCCAGATTCTGATTTGACTATCTTCGATACAAGCGTCTCGAAAAGTGATATTCATACCTACGAAAAATTCTTTTAATGATGATGGAAAAACCAACAGAAAGCATAAGACAATACGCAGAAGCCTTGCGCCTGACGTATTTAAAAAAACATACCGAAGTAACGATCCACCAGGCCCAGGTTGATAAACCCTCATACCTTGACTATACCCATGAGCTATTGGCAAAAGAGGTGGAAATGCGCCGGCGGACCGATTATCAGCGCAGGCTGAAAATGGCCACTTTACCCAAAGGGCATGATCTGGATGCTTATGATTTTAGCGTATCCAATGGTATAACAAAGGCGGAACTTAAACAACTAAGAGAGCTGGTATGGTTGGAACAGAACTACAATATTATCTTCATGGGGCCCTCAGGTACCGGAAAAACATTTATTGCTTCCGGGTTAATCTATGAAGCCATCAAACAGGGCTTTCGTGCTTATTTTATGACCATGGAAGAAGTAGTTACCATATTAAAGCTCAAAGAGGTTACATCCAGCGCCTTGGGTAAGTACAACCGATTACTTAAGGCACACCTTATCGCCATTGATGACATTATGATGTTCCCCATGAAAAAGCACGAAGCAGTAGCCTTTTTTAACCTGATTGACTATTTGCATGAGAAAAGTTCTGTGATCATTACCACTAATAAATCGCCTAAACAATGGTCCGAATCCCTTGATGATGAGGTTTTATCAACCGCCTTACTCGATAGGTTGCTATATCGTTGTGAGGTGGTAAAGCTACAGGGACGGAGTTACAGGATGGAAAACCGGCAGACTATTTTTGACCAATCAAAAGAACAGGATTATGAAAATGAATAAGAAAATCACAGCAATGTCCTTCATTCCTTTGTTCCGCTACGCTTCACAAAGGAATGAAGGACATTGCTGCCGAGCTAAAACTGATGATTTAACCTTGCGAAAAACTGGTGATTTAATATTGCGAAAAATTGATGATTGTTTATTGCTATTTACAATTTGAAGACTACAATAAGAAAAACAATGGATAATATACAGGAATATCAGCGGCACACAGCACCCAGCAAGTATTCGCCCGCAGAACGTGGTCAAACCGCTTGAACGATCCCGGTGGAATGAAAACTGATTCCATGCGATAAAAGTCCATATCCTGTCTATGCATTTTACGACCTTTTTTTATGATTTCGGGAAAGTAGTTTGAAGCGGGGGAAGCAAACAGCCATGCTAAGAAGGCTTATTTAGCATCACCATTTTTCTGCATTTCGCTATTTTTCAATAATTTGTTCATGACGTTTTTAAACCCCGGAACAACGGCAAAAGCCTGTGAGAACAAACAGGCCTCCCGGAGCTAGAATTGCCAACTGCCAACTGCCTTTTGCCAACTAAACTACCAGCTTCCCCTTGCCGGATAATCCGCACTAAACTGCCCCCTCCTCCGGAGCTTACGGCTGTGGTGAATAACTTTTTGAAAAAAATACGGTATTCCATTACTGTATTTGGAAATGTTATTGTAGATTTGATGGTAAGAATGAAGGTATGGCATAAGTCCTATAAGCAGTAAAGGGCTTGTGGCTTTAAACAACAGGTAATATAACCCGTGAAGCATGAAGAATGAACCTAACATAAAGAACCCAACCGACGATTTCAACCTATGATAAAACAGATAAAAGGTGTTTTAGCATCCGTATTTGGAATGCTATGTGGAAAAAAGGTGGGGGTGTAAGCACGTTGGCAGTTAATTTTACAAGAAATAAACAGCAGCATGAATATAACTAGTAATAATACAACTGAAAATCATCTAAAAGTAATTAAAGAAAAAATTTCAACTGCTGAAGAAATATTTATTGCAGTTGCTTTCTTTAAAAACTCTGGATTAAAAAAAATCGTAACAGATTTAAAAAATGCTCTTGAAAGAAAAGTCAAGCTTATAATTATAACAGGACTAGACTTCTATCAAACTGAACCTGAGGCCTTGAAAAAGCTGCAATCGTTAAAAAAGAGTTATGAAAACTGTGAAATTCTAATTTACAAGCAAGAAACCAACAAAATGTTCCATCCAAAAATGTATTTGTTCAGTAATAAAAAAGAACATTTTGGAATAATTGGTTCAGCAAATTTGACAGATGGCGGGTTAACTCTCAATTGTGAATTATCTATAAACTTTACTTTTAACAATGAAGGTAACATATATCAACAAATGTTAAAAGAAAAGGAAAAATTATTAAAAAATGCAACTGTTATAAACGACTTATCTTTAAGCAACTATACAAGAAAGTATCAAATATTTAAAAAGAATGAAAACACTGCAAAAGAGAATGTTGAAAAGCAAATTAATACCATTTTTCAATTAGACATTAAAGCTATTGAAAAATATTTGAAAGACTACTCGGCTAACAAAGACGAACAAAATAACTATTTTCTTAGAAAACAGAATTACATAAAAGCTTATGAAATTCTCGAATTCATTCGAACTGAAAATATTGACAATCCAACATTTTTCAGCAATTACGAAAAGCTGGTCGGAAAAGCCGGTGTTAAATCATTATGGCATTCCGGTTCTATTGCGAGAGATAAAAATAAGGTTAAGAAAAATCATTTTGAATTTAAAACAATGTTAAATGAAATTCATGCTAACCTGAATAAATCTCCCAAAGAAATCTTTGAAATGATAGAAAAGTATATTAAATCAGGGAAAAAAGAAAAAATAAATGGACTCGGTATAAACATTGCAACTGAGATCTTGAATACTTTTGCTCCAAATAAATTTGCCGTATTGAACCAAAACCCATTAACGAGCATAAAAGCATTTGGATTAGAATCATTTCCACATTCTCAAAATTTTAAATCTACGAACTATGAAGATTTTTGCAGTTTGATTGTAAGCTTAATGAATACCTGTGAATTTGAATCTTTAGGACAAACTGACCATTTTTTAAACTTTATATATTGGCAAGTAAAAGACGAACTAAAGGATAAAAAAACTAACCCTAATATATAGGAATATGAACGGTGCGCAGCACCCAGCGAGTATACACCCGCAGAATGTGGTCAAACCGCTTGAACGATCCTGATGGAATAAAAAGTTCCACAGGGTAAAAATCCATATCCTGTCTATGCATTTTACGACGTTTTGTATGTTTTCGGGAAGGTGTTTTGAAGCGGGCGAAGCAAACATCCATGCTCCATGCTCCATGCCCCATGCTCCATGCCCCATGCTCCCTGCAATACTATCTACCTTCTACCTTCTACCTTCTATCTTCCACCTTCTACCTTCTACAGCCTAAACCACCCCTCAACCAGCTTATCCTTCTCCCCGGTTTCGGCGAAGTGGTAAAATTCATTGGTATGTTTGTCGTAGCGGTAGTCTTTTTCCCATTCTTTGTGATTTTTGGCTACCTGCTTTACGGCATCGGTAATGGTGTTGAGTTCTTCGTTGGTCATGGTAGGGTGGAGGGATACGCGCACCCAACCCGGCTTGTCGCTCAGGTCGCCCATGGTGATCTTTTCGGTGATCTCGCGGGATTGGTTGTAGCTCACATCCAGCAGGAAATGTCCGTAGGTACCGGCGCAAGCACAGCCCCCGCGGGTTTGTATGCCAAAGCGGTCGTTGAGCAGTTTTACAGCCATGTTATAATGGATCCCTTCAATATAAAAGGAAATAATGCCTAAGCGTTCGCGGGTATGATCCGCCAGGATATGGAGCCCGGGAATTTTGTCGAATTCATAAAAGGCTTTTTCCACCAATTCCTTTTCGCGCTTGCGCATATTTTCGGTGCCCATTTGTTCTTTCACTTCTATGGCGAGGGCTGTGCGCATGGCTTGTAAAAAGCCCGGCGTTCCGCCATCTTCGCGGGCTTCAATATCATCTATGTATTTGTATTCGCCCCAGGGATTGGTCCAATCCACCGTACCACCTCCCGGTTGATCGGGGACTTTGTTTTTATAGATCTTGGAATCGAAGATCAACACACCGGAAGCGCCGGGGCCTCCCAGGAATTTGTGCGGTGAGAAAAAGATGGCATCCAGCTTTTTCATCGGATCATTGGGATGCATATCGATATCCACATAAGGCGCCGAAGCGGCAAAGTCGATAAAAGCCATTCCGCCGTATTCATGCATGATTTTGGCCATTTCGTGGTATGGGGTTTCAATACCCGTAACATTGGAGCAAGCTGTAAAGGAACCGATCTTGATCTTGCGGTGTTTATATTTTTCAACTTCCCGGCGCAATTCATCCAGATCGACCAGCAGGTCTTGGCGGGGTTGGATTTGTACCACATCGGCCACCGTTTCGAACCATGATGTGTGATTGGAATGATGCTCCATATGAGTAAGAAAAACCACCGGCCGCTCGATTTCAGTAAGGCATTCGCGGTCGCTTAGCTTACCACAAGTCTTTAGGCCCAATATCCTTTGAAATTTCACCACCACGCCGGTCATGCCAAAACCCGAAGTGATCAGCACATCATCCGGGCCGGCATGCACATGATCCTTGATCTTTTTATGGGCATAGTGATAAGCCTTGGTCATAAGGGTGCCGGTTTCGCTGGTCTCGGTATGGGTGTTGCCCACATATGGCCCCAGCACATTGGCAATGCGGTCTTCAATGGGTTTATAGAGCCTGCCGCTGGCAATCCAGTCGGCATAGATCAGTTCCTTTTCCCCATAGGGGGTTTTAAACTTATGATGATGACCAATGGTTTTTTTCCTGAAAGTTTCAAAATAGTTTTCCATAGTTGCTCCCTTAGCTATGGAGGGCAAATTTCAGAAAAATTTACAAAAGATTAACATGGGTGGGTTATTTATACTGAATATTTGAGATGGCCGGAAGCATAGGCCTTGGTATAAGTGCTTGGAGGGGTTAAGGAGTTCACTGCATGGATTTACCCCAACCCCTAACTTCTTCCCCGAACCCGGGAAGGAGAACAGGCCGCTGTGTGGAAAAAGGATTGAGCATAATGGAAATCATTCGCTTGTGGAAATTTGGATCAGTGATATCTCCACGTCTCCACCCTCGGGATAAAGGCTGATCCAGTTATTCTCCAACCGGAACCAGCGGTCTTGTTCGCTCAGGTTAATGATGTAGTCGTCGGTTTGATCGTTATCGATGTTATTGATCACCACGCCGCCGTTTTTCCGGTCGCCTTTTCCATAGTTGATGAATAGCTTGGGATTGCTATCGCCGGTTTTCTTGAGCTTGAGGCGAATGAAGTTATTATTTCGCAGGCTGGCGGCCAAAGGTTCAAAGCTTAGTTTCTTCTCGGTGGCATCTTCGATCACCATGTTTTGTTCAACCAAATCCAGTACTGATTGGCTATCGAGCGATTCCTTGATCTTGTCGATCATGGTACCCGGATAGGATTCCCCGGACTTAATGCTTTGGGCTTTTCTGAAGGCTTCCATAGCTTTGTCGTACACCCGCATCTGGTAAAGACGATCGGCATTGGCGATGGCCTTGTCGTAGGCTTCCTGCTTAGCCCTTTGCCGTTCTTTAATGATGGCATCAGCGTTATTGAAGCGTTTTTGCGCATGCTGGTTCCCCGGCTTGTATTCCAATGCTTCTTCATATTTTTCCCGGGCATCCGTGTAGTTTTCCGCTTCATAATACTGATCGGCTTTGGCAAGGGCTTCCTCGAAGTTAGCTTGCCGTTCTTTACGGGCCTTAAAAATACTGTCGATTGCGGCGGCTTTTTCTTCCGGGTAAGTATTATCCGGCAAAACCCCCGAAGCGGTTTTATAAATTTCTTTAGCCTGATCATATTGCTCAGCTTCAAACAGCTTATCGGCCTCAGTGATCAGGTTATTATACTTCTTTTGTTTTTCGGCCAGCTCTTTTTGCAGTTTATCAATCTCATCGATCTTTTGCTGTGGATAGGTGGCCTCCGGCTTAATACCGAGCGCTGCCCGGTAATTGGCTTTGGCCTTTTCGTATGATTTTTCGTTAAAGAGCTGATCGGCCGCGGCAATGGCGTCCTCATAATTTTCGGCCTTCACCTGGCGGGCGGTTAAAATGCTGTCGATCACCGTGAGCCTGTCCTGGGGATGTGTTTGTTGGGGCTTAAGCTCCAGGGCCTGGCTATAAAATCCTTTGGCGTCCTTATAAGCGTTTGCCGTATAGGCTTCATCTCCTTCACTGACCAGGCTATCGTATTTGTTTTCCTTGGCCGCGATGGCATCGAGCTGCTCATTGATGGAGGCGATTTTTTGCTTGGGGTATTCTTCGGAAGGTTTCAGGTTTTTGGCCTTTTTATACATGATCAGGGCATCCTCGAGCTTTCCCGAAGCCAGCAGGTCATCGGCATCGGTAATCGCTTCTTCATACTTGCGGCCGCGATCCTTCATTTCCAGGATCTTCTCGTCAATGCGGCTCAGCATGTTTCCGGGATAGCGTTCCTCCGGTTTTATTTTCAGGGCTTCCTGGTAGGCGGTCTTAGCTTCGGCGAATCGTTGATCCACATACAGGCTATCGGCTCGCTGAAGAGCTTCCTTATAAGCTTGGTCACGTGCTTCGCGGGCAGTGGTTATGCTGTCGATGGTGCTGATGCGCTTTTCAGGATAGGCATTTTCAATCCTTAAATCCAGCGCCTGTTGATAGACGGATTTGGCATTTTCGAGCTTATCATTGGCATAGAGCCGGTCGGCCTGGTTGATCAGACTGTCGTACCGGGCCTTGATCTTTTTGTATTCTTTTAGCCTGATCTTACTTTTGGCGATCATTTCACCGGCATAGGACTTATCGGGCATTATTCCGGCAGCTTCTTCATATTTTGTAATGGCCTTTTCGAATTTGCCGTTATCAAAGTAGTTATCGGCTTTCTCTATGGCATTGTTGTAAGCGGCAAGTTCCTCGGGATCGGTGTAGACTTCGCGGATCTGTTCCAGCTTGTATTTGGGAAATTCCGCATCGGGATTAAGCTTGATGGCTTTTTCGTAGAGGTCTTTGGCCTTTTTATAGTTTTTATTGCGGTGATGTTCGGCCGCTTGCGTCATCACCTTTTCAAAAGTCTTGCGGCTTTCGATGATGCGGTTAACGGAATCGATCATCTTTGCGGCGTAGTTGTTACCGGCATCCATTGACAGGGCATTTTGGTAAAGCTCAAGTGCTTCACCGTATTGCTTGTCCTGCAACAGATCATCGGCTTGTTCAATCAATTTCTCATATTCATCACTGTTTCCCGATTGATTGTTTTGAGCAAATACGGTAACCACTGCTATGGTTAAAAGCCCGAACAGTGTGCTTGTGATAAATCCCTTACGAAACGGTTGCTGCATAATAAAATTTCCGGTTTCTCAATAGCGAAAATGATTTTTAGGTGAACGCAAAAATGAGTGGAATATTGAATGATCATAAGGGCTAATGCTCAATTATTCCATCTTTTATGGTTAGTTTCCGGTCGGCCATGTTGGCGAGTTCTTCATTATGGGTGGCGATGATAAAAGTTTGATTGAACTGATCGCGCAGGTTGAAAAAAAGTTCGTGCAATTCACGGGAGTTTTTACTGTCGAGGTTGCCCGATGGCTCATCGGCCAATATTACCGAGGGGTTGTTGATCAATGCCCTTGCCACGGCCGTACGTTGCTGTTCACCACCCGATAGTTCCGAGGGTTTATGATCCATACGATCGGTAAGGTTCAAAAAACCAAGAAGCTTTTTGGCTTGTTCCTCGGCCTTTTTGCGGGGTGTTGCAGCTATATAGGCCGGAATGCAAACATTTTCGAAAGCCGTGAATTCCGGTAACAAATGATGAAACTGGAAAACAAAACCAATGCGGCGGTTGCGGAAATCGGAGAGTCTTTTCTCGTTCAGCTTTTCTGCTTGAATATTCCCGATAGTGACTGATCCTTTATTGGGCCTGTCTAATGTGCCTATAATTTGTAAGAGGGTGGTTTTGCCGGCCCCCGAAGCTCCCACTATGGAAATAATTTCCCCTTCTTCCACCTGAAGGTTGATGCCTTTGAGTACATTCAGGCTATTAAAAGATTTCCAGATATTTTCGGCTTTGATCATAAGGCGATCCGGTTACGTTGAAAATATATCACGAAGTTTTTCTTTTTCGAGCTTTTGATAATCGAGGTAGTAAAGCACCTTGAGCGAAAGGCTGTTTTTTTGCGGAGCACTAAAGGTATTTTCGATATTCCGGTAAAAATCATCGATAAGTTGATCATCTTCATCCACAATGGCGTTTTTCCAAACCAGGCTCAGGTTACTACCCGGGGCAAACTCCCAGCCAAACACAAGGTCGATGTTGAAGGAGTTGAAATTGAAATCGTTATCTTTATTATAGTAACCTTCATCTTCCAGTCGTCCTTCTTCGGTAAGCCGGTAATATTCATCATAGTCGCCCTGGTACCAATAGTGGCGCATCCATAAACTTAACGAAAGGTTATTCTTAAAGATGTACTTGCTGGTAAAGGTATTTTCGAAGGTAGTCAGGTCGCGGTTGCCAAAAATAATTTTCGAAGTGGTGTCGGAGCTGGACACATAGCCTTTATCATTTTCCTGCTCCGTGAACCTTACACGGTGATTGAATGAAAACTTATCACTTACCCTGAAGACAGGCCGTAGCGTATAGGATTGGCTTTTATAACCATCTTTCGCCTGCGACATGCGAACCCTGAGATCAACCGCTACCGGTTTGCGATAATCCGATGAAAGCCCGATGTTTCCCGAAGTGTATTGCGGGCGCAGGTAATAGCGTCCTTCTTCACGGGGTTCATAGTAGTCATAACGTTCCTTAAGTGAGTGATTAATTCCGTACCACACACTCAGGTAGTTTCTGAAGGTCCCCCTGCCATCATAATCAAGCACCAGG
Source organism: Bacteroidales bacterium (assembly GCA_021740045.1). Lineage (GTDB taxonomy): Bacteria > Bacteroidota > Bacteroidia > Bacteroidales > JAIPAP01 > JAIPAP01. The sequence goes on along the minus strand of JAIPAP010000015.1, from coordinate 27,735 downwards.
TTAATATTTTCATGGGTGGTATAATCCTTAACCTGCCTTAGCGAAAGGCTGTTGTATAAGTTACGGAGTTCCCAAAAAGGCTCATATATACGGTAACTCATCCATACACCATTTCTCACTTCATTATTGCGATGATTAAGGCCAAGGTCGTTAATGTCATAGGTATCGTTCTTTACCCTTCGGTAAACATTAAAATGGAAATTACCTTTTATTTTAGCCAGGGAGAGGTTGTAACGGTAACCCAGGGAAGGTTTGCCGGGCTTAGCTTCAATATTTTCAATCTTTTCAGCATTATAGATCTGGCTTAAAACCCCCGAGCCATTAAGCCGGAATGTGTTTGAGTTATTAATCAGCGAGATGCCCGAACCCGTCACATTGGCATTTTTGTAATGATTTCCCCTGAGCACGCTGGTGTTGATCAGGTAAACCGAGGAATTGTTTTCCAGGGCCTGATCAAAAACCATGATGTTGTAGTTGGTGGTGGGGTCGGTCATGATCTTTCGTTTATTTCCCAGGCTGTCTTTGATCACGGCATGACTTTTTCCGGTTACGGCGTTCAACATGCCCATGCCAAGGCCTTTTTTAGTCCTGCCCGAGACTTTAGTCGCGTTGATCAGTTTTGCTTTGGAAGGATTTTCGATGATCTCCTCTCCCTGGTTCAGTGAATCATCCACGGCGCCGTAATCGATGGGCGTTTGACCTATTCGGCGGGAGTAGAACAAGCCACCTTTATGAAACAGGTCAACGGCTTCCTTGAAAAATTCCCGGTTTTCCGAGTGGACGGTCTCAAATGCCGATAAATTCTTCACTTCTTTATCCGACTTCACCTGGCTGAAATCAGGCAGCAAGGTCATATCCAGGGTAAAACTTTCGTTGATGCCGTATTTCAGGTCCATGCCACCGCTAAAACCACGGGAGATATTCCCGGTCTCGTGATTACCGTCATCATAATGTTCTCCATATAGCGATAAATAAGGCGTGATGGAGAGACGCAGAGGAGCTTCGATATTTTTGATACCATTGAGTGTTCCCCAATAAATTAACTTATTGGACGAACCTTTTTCCTCCAAAGCCCATTGGTCATATTCACGGTAACGGCGAATAGAACGGGTAAGCTGCAAGCGCCATTCCTGTATATCTTTTTTCGGAAAACGCAAGGCGGAGTAGGGGATCTTCATTTCGGCCACCCATCCCTTGGAGGTGATTTGCACTGCACTTTTCCACACCGCGTCATAGGTATGGTCTTGTATACGGCGGTCGCGTTGAACACCCGATGCCGTTACTTCAAAAATGTAGGCATCCTGCATTTTATTATAGGTGTCGAAGCGGATGCCGAAATAATCGGCATTCAACCAATCATCCCGGTTACCCAGTTGTGTAAGGATGCTGTCGGGATTGGGATCGTGCATCAGGGCCGAAACATACACCGCATGATCACTATAAGCTATACGCACTTCGGTTCGGAACGAAGGCTGCGCTTCAAAATCCGGACTATGTTGCATAAAGTTAGTGATGGGCGCTATCGACTGCCAAAAGTCTTCATCCAACTGCCCGTCAATGGTGGGTTTGTTTTCATCGATGCGCTGTGCTTCGGCACTTCGCTTATAAACCTTGGCTAAAAGGCTTGTGTTTAAAATCAGTATGGTAAAAATCAGTAAGTATCTCCTGGTCATTGTCATCTTCCGCTTCTGTTCCACCGTTTGCAAAATTAATTACATAACGTGTAAATGCTAAATTAATTCTTATAATCATTCTTAATTATACCCATGTTGACCGCTTAATGAACTAAAAGGGGAGAGAAATGTTTGATTTTTTTGTTAGAACAAAAGGTTTTAATTTTGGGATTTTATTATAGAGAGCCATAACTGGCAACAAAACAAATGTGGGATAATTTGAAATGATGAAGTTGTCAAATTATTTTATTGATTTTAACAAAAATGACCTATACAAAACATAAAATGTTTAATCTATGAATTTGCACGAATACCAGGGAAAATCGATTTTGAAGAAGTTTGGCGTTCAGGTGCCGGAGGGAAAAGTTGCTCATACTCCCGAAGAGGCTGTAGAAGCAGCTAAGGAAATACAAGCGCAAACCGGAATGCAAAAATGGGCGGTAAAAGCCCAGATCCATGCCGGTGGCCGCGGAAAAGGCGGTGGTGTTAAAGTGGCTTCCACCCTTGCTGAGGTGAAGGAACATGCCAAGAACATTATCGGGATGCAGTTGGTAACCCACCAAACCGGACCTGAAGGAAAGAAGGTGAACAAAGTATTGATTGAGCAGAATATTTTTTATGATGGTGAAGCCGAACCGGAAGAGATCTACATGAGTGTGTTGCTCAATCGTGCTACCGGCCGCAATATCATCATGTATTCGCCGCGAGGCGGGATGGACATTGAAGCTGTAGCTGAAGAAACCCCTGAGCAGATCTTCAAGGAAGAAGTCGATCCCCGGGTTGGTGTGCAGGCTTTTCAGGCACGCAAAATTGCCTTTAACCTGGGCTTGAGCGGAAAGGCTTTTAAAGAAATGGTGAAATTTGTGCCTAACCTTTATAAGGCCTATGAGGGTTCGGATGCTAAGCTTTTCGAGATCAATCCGTTGTTCAAAACATCCGATAATCGAATCCTGGCGGCCGATTGCAAGGTGACGATTGATGATAATGCCATGTATCGTCATGCCGACATTAAGGAAATGCGCGACTTCAGCGAGGAAGATCCCATTGAGGTGGAAGCCGATAAATATGACCTGAACTACATCAAACTGGACGGCAATGTGGGTTGTATGGTAAATGGCGCCGGTCTGGCTATGGCCACTATGGATATGATCAAGCTTTCGGGCGGTGATCCGGCCAACTTTCTGGATGTAGGTGGTTCGGCCAGCGCCAAACGCGTTGAGGAAGGTTTCCGTATTATCCTGAAAGACACCAATGTAAAAGGTATTCTGGTCAACATCTTCGGTGGTATTGTTCGCTGCGACCGCGTGGCGCAAGGTGTGGTAGATGCCTACAAAAGTATAGGTGAAATTAATGTTCCCATTATCGTGCGCTTGCAAGGCACCAACGCCGAAGAAGGTAAGCAACTGATCGACAAATCAGGCCTCAAGGTACAATCGGCTATCCGCTTGCAGGATGCGGCGCAGTTGGTGTCTGAGGTTATTTGATAGGTGATGGAAATTAAAGGATTGCTTAAAAAGGGCGGGTTCATTCATAATCCGCCCCGTAGCGCTGCTTTCCAGTCGGGCTTAGCCCTCCTTCCAAGCAGAGCTACTCTTCTGGAATAAATCCGTTGGCCTGGAAATAAATATAAAAATAAATATTAAGCCAGATGGCACAAAGGTAGGCGAGTGAATTATGTGGGCACGCTACAAACGCGCGCCAGCCGGCGGGTTATATAATAATAAGAATTGAGCAATTGATTAGGTAAGCGTTGTTACACTTCAGCCCAAGCTTCTTGCAAAGGCGAGGGTTGGCGCGCTTTTTAAGCGGATTGCAACAAGGATTAGTAATTGTTCTAAAGCATCGTAATGCACGACCTTAACGCGTGCCCGGTTAATTCTCCCGTTTGTAACGAGACCTATATTCCTTCTTTCATAAAAATTCATTGATTTAACCTTTGGTATTATTGTATATTTATCACAACATATCATTCAAATGTCAGAACAATTCAAGATAATTCATCCCGATAAAGCCTATTTCATAGCCTCCACAATTCCGGATGGATTGATGGATTCGCTAAAAAAGAACACAACCTTGCCCTATTGGAATCGCTCAACTTAGGGTATAAATGATTCGCTTAGTACGTATAGCCGCCGGGATTACTTTCCAAATCCACGCCCAGGGCTAACACCATCCGGTTTACAAAATTGAAATAGCTTACCACCAGGGTAGCGTCCAAAATGGCGCGATCATCCAGCCCTGCTTTGCGAAGGGAATCGAGTGCGTACTCCCCTTGCATGATCTCAGGTTTGATGGTCAATTCCCAGGCATAATTGCATAATGCTGTATTGATATGACTTAGATCAACTTTGGTATAATCTTCCTTGAATCGATGGGCCAATGCATCATCTTTCCAATAGTGCTTAACGGCTTCGAGGTGGTGGGTAATACAGTATTCACATTGATTAGCCTTAGAAACCACCACTCCCATCATTTCACGCTGCACCCTTTTCAGGGGTGATTTCCCGAACATGATGGTAAGATACAGGTCCATATGGTGCACAATGGATTCTGGATTCAGGCTCTGGATCTTATGCACCTCCGCGATCTTTCCACGCTTCCTGGCCAGGTCGTCGTAAATCTCCTTAAGCCGACCTGTTGCTTCTTCCGGTTCAATTACTTCTATATGGGCCATAGGGTTAATTATTTGAGCATAAAAATAAAGCCTTTTACAGCGAACAAGGTTTTAATAAACGTTAAGAGTGTACGAGTTAACGAAAGCTTAACGTAAAAAAAAGCTACATTTTACGATGTGCATCCATTTTTGTCAGAAAGTCATTAAAATACCGGCAGTTGTTTTGTAATACGGAGATTCGCAGCGCATCGAATATTTCAGGATTCTGGGAAACGGTATACTTTTTAGGTAGCTTTCTCGTCATGCTGATAAGCTCTTCTTTGGGCTTTTTCACCTTCATAGGGTTGCCTTTGAAATTTGAAGCTGATCCATACAGGCTGTTAAACGTAGTTATGTCAGCTATAATCAATGCTTCAAGTGCATAAATATTCAGTAAAAACAGGCATTTTGCTTTTGTATAATTTGAAAGCTTTTTAAACCAATTATTTCGTTGTTTGATTTTAACTGTTTCAGTTTCCAGTCCATCCAAGTCGCGTATAAAAATCAGCAAATCCAGGTTTCGTGTGGACAGTTCTGCTTTGAGCATTCTTTGAAATTTGATGTTATCCAATTGAGTTCCCTTAACCCTTTTTAGCAGAGGAATGTAAACTGCTTTATACCTTTTTATTAAAAGGTTCCTGATTGACAATGTGTCAAGTGGATCTTCACCAATAAGTCCAATAGTTACTTTACTCATCTAAGTCAGAATGTCTCCAATAATCACTCAGATTCGCTTCTTCCTTCATATAGCGTTTAGCCTTTTCCATTTCTGCTTTATTCAGATGCCGTAAAACGGTATTATTTTCATTCGTAAGGTTTGCCAGAATAATCCGGTCTAGCTCATTTTCATTAAGGATATCCAGTACCTGCGGAGAATGTGTAGAGATGATAAATTGTTTTTGGGAGGAGTATTCTCTGATAAACTGAAGGAGCTTATCCAGTTGATGGGGATGAATGCTTAATTCAGGTTCTTCAAGAAGAATTACGGATTGTTCCTCATCCTCACGAATGCCAAAACTGTATTCATCAAACCTTAATTTTGAAGGGATGGCAATTTCAGAGATCAGATAAATCATGCGTTGCACTCCATCGGATAAACTTGAAAAAGGAAACCATTCTCCATTTACTTTGAACTCAAAAAAAAGGTTGTAAATCTTGAATGATTGTTTGTTATGATCAGTACTAACATTAAATGACGAATTTATTTTATAATCCTGAATTTTAGCATAATTTATTAAAGCTGTCTTTATTTCGTCCGATTGATTGAAGATATTTAAAAAAATACTCTTAAGTTTTTCATTATCGATATTATCAGTGGCTAATCTGCCTTGAATTTCTCGTGATTTATTAAATAATAGCGTGAGCATATATTTGATAAAATAGGGAGTTGTTCTCCTCATAATTAGCTCCAACAACGCTATTGATGTTTCATCTTTCTCTACAGAGAAACTCAACGGCTGATTGATCAATGGATATTCTCCCGGAATTCCATGTCTTATTAGAATCACATTTGGCTTAATCAGAAGATCCCTAAGTTTGAAAACAAAATCTCTTCTGTTATGCGTTTTTAGGATAATATGTTTTTTTTCTTTACCAGCTTCTTCTTCAATCCTTCTTAAAGAATACTGAATATTTTCAGGTTCAATAAATTCGTGGCCATTAGATGAAGAAATATGATTACTGCTTTTTAGCGATAAAAGGTAAGCAACCCCATATTTTTTGATACGTAGAAAGGAACTATAGGGTGCAATTATTCGTGAACTCATATATACGGAATGATCCAAAAACTCCAGGAAATTCGATTTTCCGGTTCCATTCTTTCCAATTAATATGTTTATATCGGGCATCAGATCAATCTTAACATTATTTAAAGTCTTATACCCGTTAAAATATACCTTCTCAATAAATACCCTATCTTTATGTTTTTTGCTTGCCATATTTTCCTAATCTAAAACACAAAGATACGCAATACAAAACAATATCGAAAGAGGAGTGTGAATTAAAAAAAACCGGAAATCTCATGCATGGGATTTCCGGTTTGTACAATAGCTAAAGTGAGCTCCTGCCGGCTTATGTCGGTACATTTGTTTCTTTGTTCTTAAATACAAACTGATTGTTCTCTACATCAACGACCAGTTTGCTGTCTTTTGAGACTTCGTTGCTTAAGATCTTTTTCGAAAGCTCATTGAGTACTTCATGTTGCAATACCCGTTGTATGGGTCGGGCACCGTATTGCGGATCGAAGCCTATGCCGGCGATCTTCTCCGTAGCCGCTTCGGTGGCTTCAATACTGATGCCGTTTTTCCGGAGCATCTCCTGTATCTGGTTGAATTGCAGGCCAACGATCTGCTTGATCTCATCACGCTTCAACGGCTTGAACATGATGGTTTCATCAATACGGTTCAGGAATTCGGGCCGGATGGATTTCTTCAGCATGGTAAACACCTCCTGCTTGGTTTCTTCATAAATGGCATCTTCATCCTTTTCGCCCCGGTTCATAAATTTCTCCTGTATTTGCAATGAACCAATGTTTGAGGTCATAATGATGATGGTGTTCTTGAAATCGGCCGTGCGGCCCTTATTATCCGTTAAGCGGCCATCATCGAGCACCTGCAGCAGGATGTTGAACACATCATGATGGGCCTTTTCGATCTCGTCGAGCAGTATGACCGAATAAGGCTTGCGGCGAACTTTTTCGGTAAGCTGTCCGCCTTCGTCATAACCGACATACCCCGGCGGTGCTCCAATGAGTCGCGCCACCGTATGCCGCTCCTGGTATTCCGACATGTCGATGCGAATCATGGCATCCTCGCTGTCGAACAGGAACTGCGCCAGCGTTTTGGCCAGTTCGGTTTTACCAACGCCCGTGGTACCCAGGAAGATAAACGAACCGATGGGTTTCTTTTCGTTCTTCAATCCCGCGCGTGAACGGCGGATTGCATCGGAAAGGGCACCTATGGCTTCATCCTGACCGACTACGCGTTTGTGCAGCTCATCTTCCAACCGAAGCAGCTTTTCACGTTCGCTTTGCAACATGCGGGCAACCGGTATGCCCGTCCAGCGCGAAACAACCTCGGCAATTTCTTCATAACCGACTTCCTCATTGATCAGTGGGTTATCACCCTGGACTTCCTGCAATTGCTTTTGCAGTTCCTCCAACCCCTGCTCGGTTTCCTTGATCTTACCGTAACGCAATTCGGCTACTTTGCCATAATCCCCATCACGCTCGGCTTTTTCAGCTTCGAACTTGAACTGCTCTATGTTGTTCTTGTTCTTCTGAATGTTCTCAACAATCTCCTTTTCTTCCTTCCACTTGGCGCGCAGCCTGTTGCGTTCTTCATTCAGGTTGGCCAGTATCTTATTCAATTCCTGAAGCTTTTCCTTGTCGTTTTCACGCTTAATGGCTTCACGTTCAATCTCGTACTGCGTGATCTTGCGTTCGATCTCATCGATGATCTCGGGAACCGAATTGATCTCGAGGCGAATTTTTGAAGCGGCCTCATCGATCAGGTCGATGGCTTTGTCAGGGAGAAAACGCTCGGTTATGTAGCGCTGCGATAGCTCAACCGCCGCAATGATCGCCTCATCTTTGATCCTTACATGGTGATGGGCTTCGTAACGCTCCCTTAAACCGCGCATGATCGAAATAGCATCGGTTTCATTGGGTTCATCTATCAGGACCTTTTGAAAACGGCGTTCCAGTGCCTTGTCTTTTTCCAGGTGCTTTTGATACTCATTGAGGGTAGTTGCTCCTATGGCGCGCAGTTCACCGCGAGCCAATGCCGGCTTCAGGATGTTGGCAGCGTCCATAGCGCCTTCGCCACCGCCTGCACCAACCAGCGTATGTATCTCATCAATGAACATCACAATATCGCCTTCGGAAGAAACCACTTCCTTAACCACGCTTTTAAGGCGCTCTTCAAATTCACCCTTGTATTTGGCGCCGGCGATCAGCGCTCCCATATCCAGGGAGTAAATCTGCTTGGTTTTCAAGTTTTCCGGCACGTCGCCGCTAACAATACGGTGGGCCAAGCCTTCGGCAATAGCTGTTTTACCTACACCGGCTTCACCTATTAGAACGGGGTTGTTCTTCGTCCGGCGCGAGAGGATCTGCAACACCCTTCTGATCTCGTCTTCACGCCCAATAACCGGGTCCAGCTTGTTTTGCCGGGCCAGTTCATTCAGGTTATTGGCATATTTGTTCAACGCATTGTAGGTGTCTTCGGCTGTTTGGCTTTTCACCTGCGATCCTTTACGAAGATCCTTAATGGCAACGATCAATTCTTTTTTGGTAACACCGTAGTCTTTAAGTAGTTGCGATGTGCGATCACCTGCTTCCAGAATTCCCAGTAATAAATGTTCAATGGAAACAAATTCATCCCCGAATTCTTTGAGGAACGAATTTGCTTTGGTCAAGGCCTTACGGGCATCATTGGACAGGTATTGCTCACCGCCCGATACTTTAGGGAGAGAATCCATTTGCTTATCCAATTCCCTGGTAAAGGCTCCGGTGTCGATATTGAGTTTTTTCAACAGAAAAGGAACTACATTTTCATCAACACCAAGCATACCGCGGAGCAAATGTGAGCTTTCAATGGCTTGCTGTTCGCGTTGTGTAGCAAGCTCTTGTGCCCGTTGTATGGCCTCCTGCGATTTTATGGTGAAATTATTCAGGTTCATATTCGCTTTAATTAATATTTAATTCGTTAATAAAATTAGCAACCAAGCGTTATCAATAAGCACGCCAAGCAAATTCGCAGGGTATAAAACTGTCATAAAGACAGTTATAAAAATTTTGAACTGACATTATGGCGTTTTATGAACAATAAATGCCTTGTTCAGTTAGGACATAATTAACCTCAAAAATCAGGAATTGAAGAAATAAACAACAATTAGTATATGGGAAACAAAATTATGGACCCCATCGGCCGGCTGATGGGACTGCGTTACAAGTCACATCCCTGGCATGGTGTGGAAATTGGAAAAGAAGCGCCTAATGTTGTAACTACTTTTGTGGAGATGGTGCCCACCGATACGGTTAAGTATGAAATCGATAAAGTTACCGGATACCTAACCATCGACAGACCGCAGAAGTATTCCAACGCAGTGCCGGCATTATATGGCTTTATCCCTCAAACCCTTAGCGGGCCAAAAGTGGCCGAGGCCAGTATTCAAAAACTCGACAACAGAGAGATAACCGGCGACGGTGATCCGTTGGATATTTGTATTCTTTCCGAAAAAACCATCTCTCATGGTGACATATTGGTGAAAGCCATTCCGATAGGTGGTTTCCGGATGATCGATGGCAATGAAGCCGATGACAAGATTATAGCCGTAATGAAAAATGATGCCGTTTACGGGGATTACACCTGCATTGATGATTGTCCACCCATGGCCATCGAACGCTTGAAACATTACTTCCTGACTTATAAGGACCTTCCTGGAAATAAACGCGACACTGAGATTACTCATACCTACGATACGGATGAAGCTCGCGATATTATCCGGCGATCAGTGGAGGATTATAAGAATAAATTTGATAAGCTCGACAATATCCTCGAGAACGTATAATTACCGATTTAACGGGATAATGGCAATAGAATTAATGGTACCGGCGTTTATTCCGGTACTGTTTAAATACATTATCCCGTAATCTATGGGCAAGAAAACTTTAGTGATTGGGGCAAGTCCAAAGCCCGTGCGTTTTTCTCATCAGTGTGTCAAAGAACTGACACAGCATCAACATCCTGTAATAGCTCTTGGTAATAGAGAAGGGGAAATTGATGGCGTTCCCATCCAAAAGGGCAAACCACAAATGGAGGATGTACATACTATTACCTTGTATCTTGGTCCCAAAAATCAGCAGGAATATTACGATTACATTCTTGGCTTAAAGCCTGAACGAATCATCTTTAATCCGGGAACGGAAAATGATGAATTAAAACTGATGGCCGAGCAGCAAGGTATTCAAACAGTCATGAGCTGTACCTTGATGATGTTGTCATATGGAACATTTTAAGGATTGATAGGATATGGCTTATGAACTATGTGAGAAAAAACTTTATTTTTGCGGCGTTAGCACGAAAGCAGAAAGCTTTTGAAAAACCAACAACAGCAGGAGCATGAAGAAATTATTGCTGCTTTTACTTTTCATCACAGCCGGAATAATTGCATCGGCGCAAGACCCGGAATTGCCCGATACCCTTATGGTTTGCCAAACCGACAGCGTGCAGCTCGATGCCGGTGAGGGATTTGTGAGCTATGACTGGAATACCGGCGACAGCACGCAAAAGATATGGGTAGATTCAACGGCAACCTATATCGTGGAACTGGTCGATCAGAATGGAAACGATACTACCGACAGGGCTTATGTGAATATCCTGAATTTTAAGCTATTGGTTGAAGACCGGGAAATGAACGATACTACGGTTTGTTTTAATGATAGTATTAATCTTTCCGTTCACCCCGATACCCTGGAATATTTCTGGGAGCCTACCGGTGATATTTCATCTTCAATTAAGGTAAGCCCTTCGGATAGTACGGTTTATACGGTAACGGTAACCGATGGTATCAATACTTGTGAGGATTCCACGCTATTGCGGGTATATCCCCGATTTGATGTTGAAATAGAGCAATTTACCGAAGGCTGCTCGGGAGAATGTGCCGGGCAGGCACGGGCTTATGTGAGTGGTGGAGTTCCCCCCTACGATCGCTTTTTATGGAACGGAACGCCTTCGCTTTTTGATTCTATAAAAGACGGCTTATGTGAAGGCGAAAACCGCTTTACCCTTACCGATTCGGTGGGATGCACCCTCGATACCAATTTTAACATTTCGGCCTTACCGGCTACTGATGTTGTTATTAGCACCGCCCCCATTACCAACGATGACTCTATGGCAACGGTCTACATTCAAAATCCCACCATTGAGTTTGCCTTTACCAATGAATCATCAACCGAAATCATCGACTGGTATTGGCAATTTGGCGACGGCGATACGTCTAATGTTCATGATCCGGTGCACACGTATGAAGAAGTGAAGGAATATGAAGGCGATAATTACACGGTGAGCCTTACGGTGACCAATGCCGAAGGATGCGACACCACGCTTTTTGTGGAGCTACCGGTAATGGAAGCCCAGCTGAAAATTCCCAATGCTTTCACTCCCAATGGCGATGGGGTGAATGATGTTTTTAAGATCATTAATGAAACCCATGAAAGCCAGCCTACCATCGAGCCGGAGTTCCTGAGGCTGGAGCTGGTTGTTTTTAACCGGCATGGCCGAAAGGTATATGAAAACAGCAATTACCTGAGTGATTGGGAGGGCGGAGGCCTCTCCGACGGAACCTATTTTTACGTCCTCTATGCCCACGGCTTTTACCGAACCGATAAGTATACCGGTGTGATAACCATCCTTACCGGAACGCCCTAATGGCTGCCGGTGCTATTTTCAGCAGATTCATCCATCCTAAACAAAAAAGCGGCATATAGGCTATAGAAATTTATAGGAGAAATGAATGAATGGATGAACGGCTAATTGCCTGCCAGACAATGATAGATAGATATGGCCCCCATCATTCAATCAATCATCCAATCCATCAATCATCCAATCAATCAATCATTCATTCATCCATTCAACCAATCATCCAATCATCCATTCAACCAATCATCCAATCATCCAATCACTCAATCATCCAATCAATCAATCAATCATTCATTCATCCATTCAACCAATCATCCAATCACTCAATCATCCAAACAGTTTACTTCACAGTCATCTTTCCCCCGTAAACTTTCTTTTCACCGGTAATGATCCTGTAGATGTATTGACCTGCTTTAAGTTGAGGCGTTCCAATGGGTCTCCGGGCTTGTCCCTTGGATAACTTTGTTTGATAGGTTTTCACCCGCCGTGCCTGCATATCGTATAGGTGTACTTTGATTTGCAGATCTTTATCCAGTTCGCTTGCAACTATAAGATTTCCGGTTCTTTGAGATTGATACATTCTGATTTGATCGGTTGAATATTCGGGAATGCCCGTATTGGTGGTGTCTTCAATGTAGCAGGCACTCCAGCCTGTATAGGACGGGCTTTCCAATTCACTTTGTACATTACCTTCTTTATCAAAACGATAAATATTGCCACTTTGCCCGTCGTAGGCTTCGGCAGTCCAAAAGTGCTTACCATCATAAGTCAACCCGCGACAGGCCGCTGATGGTTTGGCAATAGAATTTTGGGGCACTTCGGTGATCTGTGGCCATTCTGATAAATCCCAGCAACGGATGGTGTCGTCGTCTTCGATAATGGTATACAAGTGAACACTATCGCAGGCCATGCCGTATATGGTTTCATCAAAGTCGAGGGTTCCGACTTCATCGCCGTTCATGTCATATTTGTATAAGGTGCCCCAGTCTTCCACATAAAAATATTCACCGTCGGAGGCCAGGCCATAATAGTATGTGGGCCACAAATCAAAAATGAATTGTTCCAGGGCGCCGGTTTCCATATCCACTTTCAGCACCATAGGAGCAAAGGCATCAGCTACATATAATTCATTATCCACCAATGTGAGATCTTCAAGGCGATAGTTTTCGTATTCGTAATAGGTAATGGTGCTACCATCGGGATTCAGAAAATAAATCCGCGATGCAAACTGCTGATGCAGGGTATGGGCTATCTTACTTTGGGCAAAAGCCCCGAGTGTTACTAAATTTAAGACTAATGTAAAAAGTAAAGCTTTTCGCATAAGACGATTGTTTTGGTTAGCAATTATCAATTTGTTTTAAGGTTAATCGAGGCATGAAGATAGGAAAAATTCCGGAACCGGCGAAATGGTTTGAAAATAAGCAAATAGGCAGGATAATAAAGCAGGAGGCTATTACTTATACGTAGGATTGGGCATTTGGATGATTGATTGAGTAGAAGATCACCAGCCTTCTGGAATTTGGCCAATTTAAACTCCAGCGAGGTTTATTAATCATTCCCGTTCGAGGACATACAACCAATCAATAATCAATCATTCAATCAACCAATCAATCATTCAACCAATCAACCAATCAACCAATCATTCATTCCTGCCTGCCTGCCTGATGGCTTGAAGGCTCTAATTCTCATCTTATTATAGCAGCCGGTTAAATCTATTTTAGAAATACAGGTCCCGCTCACCTTGTTTGATGCGTTCGATCCTCCGGCGAATTTCGCTGGTGTTCACCTTTTCCTTTGCCTTTTCCAGGTCTTGAAGGTTTTTTTCGATGACCTTCCAGCCCTTTTCTTTGGTCTCCTGCGGTGCGTAGTCAACCAGGTATTCACTCAGGGTTAAGATTGCATTGGGGGAACAGTATCGTTTGATAAAGCCGGGAACGGAAAATTCCATAAAATGCTCACCGGTCCGCCCCAGCCGATAACATGCCGTGCAGAAGGAGGGTAGATATCCATCGGTGAGCAATTCATCAATGATCTCGTTCAATGAGCGTGAATCATTGATCAAAAACTGCTCCTTGTTCAGGTTTTGATCTTCGTTTAAGGATTGGGAATAGCTGCCCAGCTCCAGTTTGGTGCCGCCATCAATCTGCGATACGCCAAAATGCATTACTTCCTTGCGGATGTTGGGATTCTCGCGGGCGGTGAGGATCAGGCCGGTGTAGGGCACAGCCAGGCGGAGAATAGCCACCAAACGGGTAAAATCTTCATCCGAAACAATGTGCTCGCGGTTCCAGTTCAGCGTCGAAGCATCCTGTATACGGGGGAAAGAGATGGTGTGGGGCCCCACACCATAGCATGCTTCCAGGTGATTGGTATGGCGAACCAACCCCAATACTTCGTATTTCCAGTCGTATAAGCCAAACAAAGCCCCTATGCCTACATCATCGATGCCGGCTTCCATGGCACGGTCGAGGGAAGTGAGGCGGTAATCGAAATCCCGTTTTTTGCCTCCCAGGTGGTAATGGCGGTAGGTTTCGGGATGATAGGTTTCCTGAAAGATCTGGTAGGTGCCAATTCCTGCTTCATGCACTTTTTTAAAGCCTTCGATGCTTAACGGCGCTGCATTGATATTCACACGCCGTATTTCTCCATTGCCTTTCTTTACTTTATAAACCGTGTTAACGGTATGGGCTATATAATCCGCATCGTAATCGGGGTGTTCACCATATACAAGGATCAAACGCTTCTGCCCGTTGTCTTCGAGAGCTTCCACTTCCTGTTCGATTTCCTCGTCGCTCAGGGTTTTACGGACAGCTTCTTTATTGGAAACCCTGAATCCACAGTAGCTGCAGTTGTTGGTGCATTTATTACCCACATAAAGCGGGGCAAAAAGCACAATACGGTTGCCATAGACCCGCTCCTTCAGGGTGCGGGCGCCTTCCTTGATCTCTTCAATGAGCTCGGGATCGTTGGCGTTGAGGAGCACAGCAGTATCTTCGAGGGTTAGCCGGCTTTTGTTCAGCGATTTCTGAATAACCTCCCTTACCTTTTCAGGTGAGGATAAGGTGCTATTCAATGTTTCCTGTATCTCTTCCGGGTCGATGAAAGGCTTCATACTTTCATCCTTGATCTTGAGTTCTTCGGGTGTAAATATCATAATGGCTGCTTTTTTAATCGTTTTTGATCAATACCGATTTAACCTTAATGCCATCCAAACGCCCGAGTTGTCCGGTGAGGGAGCCAATATCATTGGTAGTGCCGTATAGCACCAGCGAGATGATATGCACACCCTGTTCCGTGACCGGAATGCCTTGCCGGCCGAGAATCACTTCTGCATGTTCCGATAAAATGGAATTGAGGCGACTTACGTTGTCGCGCTTATTGATGAGCAATATTGCTGTTCCTATTCTCTTTTCCATCAGGCTCTCCCTCGGGATCCGATTGCATTTTTATTGAAGCCTCGAAAAAATGCGGATTGTTCATCTCCGGATCTTTTCTCAGTTATCTGGTTAAAGTTCTATTGTTATTACGTTAACAAAGGTAATATATTTTTTAATCGGTGAATGATTTATTGGGTAAACAATGAAGATCATAATAACTGAGCGGAAAAT
This sequence comes from Bacteroidales bacterium, assembly GCA_021740045.1. Lineage (GTDB taxonomy): Bacteria > Bacteroidota > Bacteroidia > Bacteroidales > JAIPAP01 > JAIPAP01. The sequence goes on along the minus strand of JAIPAP010000015.1, from coordinate 12,380 downwards.
TGCCGTGCGATCAGCACTTTTCTCGCTATAATAAGTTTAAAGTTGAAAGTTTAAAGTTAGCGGGTAGCGGGTCTCAGAACATGTGCTCCATGCTCCATGCTCCATGCTCTGTGCTCTAGGCCTTCTCCCCACCAACCTCAATCTTCAAATTATCATACGCCAAATGCACATTAGCCGGAAGAGAGGCTTGCACTTCTTCATGGATGCCCAGGAAATGACTGATGTGGGTGAGGTAGGCGGTTTGGGGCTGGATTTCGTCGATGACCCCGAGGGCCTGTTTCAGTGAGAAATGAGAAACATGTTTGGAGTTCCTCAGGGCGTTGATCACTAATGTTTTGGTACCTTTGATCTTGGCTTTTTCCGTTTCCGAAATAGCACTGGCATCGGTGATGTAGGTGAAGTTGTCAATGCGGTAACCAAAGATGCAAAGCTTGTTGTGCATCACTTCAATGGGTTCAATCGCCATGTCTTTTACCTCGAAAGGCTTGTTATCAATAACGTTGATGTCGAGTTGCGGGGCACCGAAAAAGCGGGTTTCATTGAAAATGTAGGGAAACTCATTCCTGATGGAATCCATTACCCGCTTGCAGCCATATATGTTGATGCGTTTGTTCCAGATGTAGTTAAATGCCCTCACATCATCCAGGCCGGCAATGTGGTCGCGATGTTCGTGGGTAAAAACCACCGCATCAATATTTTCCACCTTTTGCTTGAGCATTTGAAACCGGAAATCAGGGCCACAATCAATCACCAGGGTGGTTTCTCCTTTCCTTACCAAGATGGACGACCGGAAGCGCTTGTCCTTCATATCCTGGGAGCAACAAACCGGGCAATCGCAGGCAATTACAGGAACACCAATAGACGTGCCGGTACCCAGGAAGACAACCTCGAGGTTACTTCTGGTCATTTCCGTGTTAAGTTTCTCAGAGGGCTTAGCGGTGGCTATTTGTGATTGTGCTTTTTTCATGATCAGTAGATCAGTTCATCAATGGCTTCCCTATCATTTAACAACTGTTTTTGAAGTGCTTTCAGGTCGGTGAATTCCTTCTCGTTACGAATACGTTTTTGGAAGTACACCGTGCAATCCCTGCCATTTAAATCGCCATCCATTGCTAACACGTATAATTCAATCCATATGTCATCGGCTGATTCCCGGCTTTCTCCCTCGGCATGTTTGATGTTGAGCATAGCCTTAAACGTCTCAGCATTAAATTTAACCGACACCGCATAAACGCCATCGGGCGGGACCAGCTTAACATCTTCTTCAACCGGCAGACGATAGGTGGGAAAGTTGAGATTACGACACATCTCAGCGCCCCGGCAAAGCCTACCCTTCATAATATAATGATGATCAAGGTAAGCGTTAGCCCGTTGTATTTTCCCTTCCTTTAATGCTTTACGTATTTTTGTTGAGCTCACCGACTCGTTATGAATATCCTGTTCGGGTATTTCTTCCACCTCAAAATTGTAGTATTTGCCGAGTTCATACAGGTATTCGAAATTGCCCTCACGATTGTGCCCGAAGTGATGGTTAAAACCAATAACAACTTTTTTGGCATGCAACTTTCCAACCAGTATATTCCGAATAAAATCAATGGAAGAGATTTGGGCAAATTCCTTGGTAAATTTAATGATGATCAGGTTATCGAGGCCGGTTTTCTCGAGGAGCTGTATCTTTTCCCTTTGTGTAGCAATTAAGCGCAGATCCTTTCCGGCCGTCTCAGGATAAAGCACTTTACGCGGATGTGGGTGAAAAGTGATAAGCACCGATTCGCCGTCGATTCGTTTCGCCAGGTTATTAATTCTGTTGATAATAGTTTTATGACCTATATGAACTCCATCAAATGACCCGGTAGTGACTACCGGGTTTCTTATGCTCCCAACTTCATCGAGGTCTGTAAATATGCGCATAACATTATCTTCTCTCGTCTTTTAGCTAGTTTGCTTGTTTCTTTACAAAATAAGCCACCTTTTCCAGTGAGGTGATCATATCGTATTCTTCCAGGTAAACATGATCAGGTACATTTAGCGGGGTGGGCGTGTAGTTAAGTATTCCCCTTATGCCTGCCTTTACCAATGTTTCGGCAACCTCGGCTGTTTCCGAAGCCGGCACCGTGATCAACCCAATGCTAATATCTTTCTCTTTAATCACCTCGGTGAGCTTTTCCACATGATAGCATTGAACTCCGGCATAAAGGCGGTTCACTTTTTCCGGGTTGGTATCAAAAGCTGCAACAATATTGAGCTTGGTTCTTTTTCCCTTAAAATATTTGATAATAGCTCGCCCAAGATTACCAATACCGATTGCGGCAACCTGTAAACCTTCTTCAGTATCAATGATCTTTCCGATCAATTCAATAAGTTCGGCAACATTATAGCCTTTGCGCAGTGTTCCCGAATAACCGATCAGCATAATATCGCGCCGCACCTGTACAGGTGTGATATGCAACAACTTGGCCAATTCATGTGAGAATATGTGTTGTTTTCCTTGTGAATGACTGATCAACAGAGCCCTCCTGTATTGGCTCAGTCGTTCTACTGTTTTATCCGGAAGTCTTTTCATTTGCTTTATCTTTATTCAAAACCAAATTTTTATGTCCTATATATAAGTTTGTTACATTTAAAAAATAAAAATAAGCTATTTATTTCGGAAATACTACAAAAAATGTACTGCCTTTTTCCGGTTCGCTCTCTACCTGTATTTCACCCTCATATAGATCGACTATTTTTTTTACGATTGACAAACCCAATCCACTACCACTAATATGCTTGGTTTTGGTGCTCTTAATACGGTAAAAATCCTGGAATAACTTGTCAACTTCCTGCTGTTCCATGCCGATGCCTGTATCGGAAACCTTTATACTAATGCTGTTTTCTCCGTTTTTTATACCAATATCCACTCTTCCACCATCTTTGTTGTATTTAACAGCATTTGAGATCAAATTGTTAAAAATGATCTCCATTTCTTCGGGATCGGCTTTCATGTTGATGGAATCGCTGGTATTTAAATAGATGTCAACATCTTTTTGTATGGCATATGGTTTAAAGGTTTCCACTGATGAACGGGCAATTTTCTCCAGTTGAATTTGCTTGAGTTTCTGGGTTGGTTTACCGGTTTCGATCTTGGTTAAGTCGAGCAGGTCTTTTATCAGGCCTCGCATGCCTTTTAAGCGCTCCATTGACCGGTCGATGGCTTCGTTATAGTTTTCCACCTGGTCGCCAAGCTGTTTTTCTTTCATCATGGTCAAATATCCTTCCACCGCATTGAGGGGGGCTTTTAATTCATGTGAAAGCACCGACAGGAACTGAAACCGGATTTGCTTACCTTCCTTGTTAAGCTTTTGGGTCATCCGTTTCAGGAATAATTGTTTGGTAATATTTTCGATGGATGACCGGAGCTCCTTGGGCGTAAAAGGTTTTGGGATGAAATCCAAAGCCCCGTCTTTGGTGGCTTTCACCGCCAGTTCAAGTGAAGCGTAAGAGGTGATCATCACCACATAAATGTCGTATTGTTTTTGTTTGATATATTTCAGAACTTCTATGCCCTGAATGCCGGGGAGTTTATTGTCGAGCAATATAATATCGGGTTTATCATTGTCGATGATATCGATGGACTCTTCACCGGTGGCAGCTTCCAGCACTTCAAAATTAATTTCCTCGTCCATAAAGGGATAATCCACAGTGAAATTTTTAAGGATACGCTGAGCTCCTGCCCTGATCCCCATTTCATCATCAACCACCAATATTTTAAAATTCGCCATGGTTAAAGCTTGAGCAATTTATTGATTTCACGCTGTAATTGATCCGCCCGGATGCCTTTGTCGAGAAAGAGGTCGGCTTTGATCCATTGCTTATCCGATTCGCCGCTAACGCTGAAGTCCATGCCTGTTTCAGCAGTTACCCCTGTGGCAATAATGATGGGAACATCCGGGTATTTGCTTTTTAGTTTCCGGCTCAGGATAAAACCACTGTCCTCGTTTTCCATCATCAGATCAAGAATAGCCAGGTCGGGTTTAGTTTGCACAATCAACTCCTCTGCTTCCAGCTGACTTTCGGCCGTGATGGTTTCAAATCCAAATTGTTCCACCTTGGTTTTTAACTGAAAAAGGTAATCCATGTCATCATCCACAATCAAAATTCTCTTCTTGCTCATATATGTTTTTTCGTTAAATGTATTCATCTGTCTCCTATTATTGCTCTTTACCATATTCAACCGGGTCTTTTTTAACTTCCTGCTTATTGTAATTCTGACGCGGAAGTCGTAAAGAAAATGTTGTACCTGTAGGACCTTGATCCGGGTCGGCATTGGAATCGACTGAAATTTGTCCCTTATGCATTTTTACAATGCCGTATATGAGCGGCAGTCCCAGGCCGGTGCCCTTACCAATGCCTTTGGTAGTGAAGAAGGGCGTAAAGATCTTTTCCATGTTTTCCTTCGAAATACCGGTTCCCGTGTCACTGATGGTGAAGATAACCTCTTCAGGATTCCCCTCCAAGGTTATTTCAATCTTACCGCCTTGATCAGGCATAGCTTCCACGGCATTTTTCTCCAGGTTGGTCAGCACCTGCATCATTTGCTCCTTATCGATCATCACATTTTTGCTGAACAGGTTCGATTTGAATTCCAATTCAACATTATCGGGTTTAATCATGGATTCAAGGCTACGTTGCACAAAGGCATGGAAGTCGGTTTCCACATAATTCACCTGGCTTTTCCGGGCAAAGTTGAGCAACCCGCTCACGATCTTCTTGCACCGGTCAGCCTGCTCTACAATCAGCTCCAGGTCATTGCGATAAGGATTACCTTCTTCCATTTCATCTTTCAGGATGTTGCTGTACATCATGATAACCCCCAGCGGATTATTCAACTCATGGGCAATTCCTGCCGAGAGCTGTCCCATGCTGGCCAGCTTTTCCGACTGCATCAACTGCTGACGGGTGGAGGCCAGCTTTTCATTCGAAATATTCAACTCGCTGATGTAGTTGTGCAGTTTTTCGATGGTGTAGGGAAGACACATCTCATTTTCGGCCAAACCCTGAACAATAGCAACAGCATGTTCTTTACAGGTCTCATAACCACATGCGCCGCAGTTTAGATGATCTTTAGGCTCGAATTTACCCATCGATTTGAGTACCTTATCAATATCGCTGCGCAAGGGCGTGCGTATCCGGCGGTCGATAGGGCGAAATTCCTGCGAAAAATCCACAGCGCTGAATTCTTCAACATACTGTTTCCATTCTTGCTGATCGAGGCGTTCCAGCTTATTCCGAACATACTGGCTGATACGGGTACGCCTGGAATAACGCTGAGAACTAGCCGACATGCCAGGTCCCATTATACAACCCTTGCAGCAAAGCAGTTCGAGATGCTGATCGCTGATGTAACCGCTTTCCCATTCCTTGATGGCGATACCGAAGTTTACCCGCCCATCGGCAACCAGGATACTGCCTTCACAAATATCTTCTTTTACATCCACCGTTTGAAGTAATCCGCGACTTACCGGGAAAATAGCTCCTTTTCCGGCTTTGGGCGGATCAAAATCATAGGGAGTAACCGTTTCGGGATTGATGTTATTGGTTTCCAGCATTTCCCTAAGTTCTTTAAAGGTAATGGCATCATCCACTTCATCCGATTCGGCCTTTTTTGCAATGCACGGACCAATAAACACTACCCTGGTGTTGCTGCCGTATTTTTTTTTCATGATGCGTGTCATAGCTACCATGGGCGATGCTATAGTTGCCAGCGAGGGCACAAGCTTAGGATGGTAATGTTCAACATAAAACACAATGCCCGGGCAATCGGATGATATAGTCGGCTTGGCATGTCCTTCCTTCAGTATCTTTTTGTATTCATTGGCCACCATATCGGCGCCAAAAGAAACTTCCGATACGTAATCGAACCCTAATTTTTTGATCATGCCCACCATTACGGTATGGTCTTCTATCTCCGAAAACTCGGCCGGAAAACTGGGGGCAATGATAGCAGCAACCTTACTATCGGAATTCAGCAAATCGTACACCTCCTGAATCGAATTCAGAATGATCTTGGCATTCTGACTACAAACCTTTACACAGTTACCGCAACCAATGCAGCGCTCACTCAGTACCTCGGCCTGCCCATTGATGATCTTGATTGCCTTGGCCGGACATTCCCTTACACAGGTATAACATACCCGGCATCGGTCTTTCACGGTTGTAACAAGCTGTTTTCTGCTGGAGTGGCTCATAGTGATGCTGGTTTCTTATTCCTAGGGTAAAACATCGCGCTTCTTATAAGTGGTATGCAACAGGCGGCTGCTGATCTCGCTCCTGGGTGCTTCCAGTAAGTTTTCATACAATGAATCGAGATGAGGATTACGGTGCGCCCTGTTGATACTGCTCTGATCATCAATCTTGTATAATTCCTTTCCCCTTGCTTTAATGTCTTCCTTGCGGGAGTCGATGGGCTGTCCGCCACCGTTTACACAACCACCCGGACAAGCCATGACCTCAATAAAATGATATTTGCTCTCGCCCTTTTCAATTTCGTCAAGCAGTTCTTTAGCATGACCCATACCATTGATTATCGCGTAATGCAATTCCAGGTTCTTCATCTTGAGTGAACCTTCCCGTTGTCCCTTACTGCCGCGAGCTTTTTTGACTTTTTTGGGCGTTAATTCACGCCCCATGTTTTTGTAATACAGAGTCCGCATTACCGATTCGGTTACACCGCCGCTCACACCGTATATTTTACCGGCCGAACTTTTTTCACCATAAGGTTTATCCGAAAATTCGGTTTCAATATCACTCACATCAATACCGTTTAGTTTGATAAATGCGGCAAGTTCACGTGTAGTAAGCACGGCGTCGACTTCAGATATGCCTTTATGGGTCATTTCCTCGCGCTGGGCTTCGAACTTTTTGGCCGTGCAAGGCATCAGGCTTACCGAATAGATCTTGTCCGGTGAAATACCCGCTTCTTTAGCATAATGCTGTTTAATGAGGGTTCCCATCATCTGCTGTGGGGATTTGCAATGTGAGATATTTGGCAGCAGATTTTGGCGGAATTGCTCGACGTATTTGACCCATCCCGGGCAATCGCTGGTGAAAAGGGGGAGTTGCTCATCTGAATCAATGCGCTGTTGCAGTTCGGCAGCCAATTCCACAGTGTAAAGATCGGCGGCAAAGGCGGTGTCGAATATTTTATCAAACCCTATTTTCCGCAAAATCCCATTGAGTATTCCGTTGATGTCTTTTCCCGCTTTCATACCGAATTCCTCGGCAAGCGTTACGGGTATCGAAGGAGAGTATTGGACAACCACCTGTATATCGGGATTATGAAGAGCTTCCTGTAGCTCGGGGAAATGGCTTTTCTCATGCAATGCCCCGGTAGGGCAGGCCCTGATGCATTGCCCGCAATTGATGCAATTGGAAAGATTAAGTGATTTATTAAATGTGGGTCCAATAATAGTGGAATGGCCCCTGCCGATAAAATCAACCGTTGAAACGCCTATGGTTTCTTCGCAAACCCTTACGCAGCGACCACATAAAATGCATTTTTCAGGATCGCGGAATATGCTGGTGCTTGATGGATCGATCTTATGCTTTTCCTTTTTGCCCGGGAAACGGCGTTCCCTTACATTTAGTTCGGCAGCAAGGGTTTGAAGCTCACAGTTATTATTGCGCACGCAAAACAGGCAATCATCGGGATGGTTGGCCAACAGTAATTCCACAATGGTTTTGCGGGCTTTTACCACCCGTGGTGAATGCGTTTTTAGTTTCATCCACTCTTCCACCGGATGAGAACAGGCCGGGATAAGATCGGACTTTCCTTCAACCTCCACCATGCACATACGGCATGCTCCGGTGGGCGTGAAGTTTTCCATATGGCATAGCGTGGGAACCTGTATGCCGTTCCGGTGCAAAGCCGATAATATGGTCTCACCTTGGTGAGCTGTTATTTTGCGGTTGTTAACTTCTATTTCAAAATCCATAGTTCAAACTGGTTTAACTAACCCGGATTATTTTACGTAAACAGCGTTGAATTTACACACATCCAGGCAAATGCCACATCCAATACATTTTTCATCAATGATAAAATGAGGTTTCTTTTCCGATCCTATAATGGCATTCACCGGACATTTTTTTGCACATATCATGCATCCGGTACATTTATCCACATCGATATAGAAGCTTCTTAGTTGTTTACATACACCCGCCTTGCATTTGCGGTCGAAAATATGCTCTTCGTATTCATGCCTGAACCACTTCATGGTGGATAAGACCGGGCTGGGGGCTGTCTTTCCCAAACCGCACAATGAAGTATCCCTGATTACCTCTGCAAGCCCTTCCAATTGCATCACCCCTTTGAAGCGCTCCAGGGTTTGATGCCCCGATTCATGCTCGGGCCGGCGGGTGATGTTTTCGAGAATCTCATGAATACGGAGCGTCCCTTCACGACAGGGGATGCACTTGCCACAGCTTTCCTTTCGGATAAAATCCATGAAAAACTTGGCCATATCCACCATGCAGGAATCCTCATCCAAAATTACCATTCCACCCGATCCCATAAGAGTATTGACTTTTTTAAGGGCTTCAAAGCAAACGGGCGTGTCGAAATGCTGGGGAGGGATGGTTGAACCGGTTGGTCCACCAAGATGAATGGCTTTTACTTCTTTGTCATTTCTGATGCCCCCTCCGATCTTGTCGATAATGTCTTGCAGACTGGTACCCATTTCCACCTCGATAAGCCCAGTGTGCTTTACTTTTCCGGTTAAGGAAAATAGTTTGGTCCCTTTACTGGTTTCCGTCCCGATCCTGTTGAACCATTGGGGCCCGTTGTGAATGATCGCCGGGACATTTGCCAGTGTTTCAACATTATTTACAATAGTAGGTTTTCCGAAAAGCCCTTTTTCAGAAGGGTAGGGGGGCTTGGGTGAGGGCATGCCTCTTCTTCCTTCAATGGTGCTGATAAGGGCGGTTTCTTCACCACACACAAAGGCGCCGGCACTTTTCCTGATCTCAATATTCAGGTTGAAACCGCTTTCGAAAATATCTTCGCCCAACAAGCCGAATTCCTTAGCTTGCTGAATGGCATTTTCCAATCGGTAAAGGGCCAGGCTATATTCAGCTTTAGTGTAAATGTATGCCTTGCTGGCATCGATGGCATAGGCTGCAATGGCTATCCCTTCAATAAGCCGGTGGGGATTCCCTTCCATAATGGAACGGTCCATAAAAGCGCCGGGATCGCTTTCATCGGCGTTGCAGATCACATATTTCTTGTCACTGGCGGTTTTGAGCGCGCTTCGCCATTTTTTACCGGCCGGAAAACCGCCGCCACCACGTCCACGAAGTTGACTTTCTTCCACTAATGAACAAAGATACTCAGCCGTATAGTTACGAATGGTTTTTATGAAAGCCTGGTAACCTTCGCGGGCAATGTAGTCCTCAATACGCTCGGGGTTGATCAATCCGCATTGATCCAATACAATCCGCTTTTGGTGGGCGAAAAATGGCAACTCATCCAAAAACGGAATACCCTCCCAGGGTTCATGGTATTGATTCCGGTATTGAGCTACAGCTTTTTCGCGGTCGAGGATGTTATTGAAGATTTGATCCAAAAAGTGGTCCACCTGATCAGCCATTACTTGTTGGAAAGCTATGCGACTTCTGCCCGGTAACTGAACTTCTACAACAGGCTCGGCAGCACAAAAACCGCCGCAACCCACCTCCAGTAATTCGGCATTGATACTCCTTGCCGAAATATATTCTTTTACAGCATCATAGGTGCCATTAGCTCCGGCAATTACTCCGCAACTGCCTTTGCCCACGAAAATAACAGGACGGTCGATAGTATCACGGCGAAGTGCGGAGAGCAAGTTATTCGTATTGTCGTTAAACTTCTTATCCGGGTTATTCAACACCTCGTTGATCAGAATGTCCTTATATGTGTCGGATAGGGTTTTTTCCATAATCAAGCAACATTTTCTTTACAAGCTTCAACTAGGTCGGCAATCTGTTGAACGGAGAAACCGGTGTGGGATTCACCGTTAACTTCCACAATGGGAGACAGGCCGCAAGCTCCCAGGCAAGGTACTTCTTCTAATCTGAAAACGCCATCGCGTGTGGTTTGGCCCGGCCTGATATTGAGCGTTTTTTTAAATTCATCCATTATCTCGGCTGAGCCACTAAGGTGGCATGAGGTTCCGGAGCATATCCGGATCACAAAATGGGCCTGTGGTTCAAAATGAAACTGATCGAAAAAAGTGGCTACCCCGTATACCTTGCTGGAAGGTAATGATAAGTGTTGACTCACTTTAATGATGGACTCTTCCGAAAGATATCCCAGGGAATCATGAATATCCTGCAATAATGGAAGTAAATTATCGCGCCTGGTATTGGGGTATTGTTTTAATATGCGGTCTAAAGGGTTATCCATGACACTTCTAAATGATAAATATTTACTATTTTTAACCAATAATCATTATTCATCCGCAAATTGCTGATGATCAAATTATATAAACATATAATTGATATTTCGCAAATTTAAACAACGAAAGCTTAGAATCAATAACTTATTTGTGAAAAATATAACATTGTTAAAAAAATAACACTAATAATTGCAGGATTAATTCGGAATGACGTTATTTGTATATTGAAATTTAACTATTTAGAAGGGAATGATCGATTATTTAAAAGGACTATAAATTATGCAATTGTTGTTTCTTTATGGAACTAAATGATAGGGAATAACGATTAAGTATACAGATATTGACAAATATGAGTCATGAGCAGCACCAAACCCTATGAAATTGTGATTTGCCTGGGAAGTTCCTGTTTTTCAAGAGGAAATAAACAAACCCTGCGTGCGATCAGCGATTACCTTAAGCGGTATCAATTGGAGGATAGTGTTTATTTTCACGGAAACCATTGTTTTTCCGATTGTGATAAAGGGCCGGTGCTTAAGATCAACGACCGGATTTACGAGCAGGTTACTCCTGAAAATGTAAGCAGTATTTTGGATAATTTTTTCAACCCTAACAATTGAGGCCAGTTATGGATTTGATCCGCATCGATAAAGAAAAATGTACCCAATGCCAGGCCTGTATTAACTCCTGTCCGGTAAGGGCGATAACCCTGGAACATGAGAATGGTTTCCCAAAGGTGATTCATGACCGGTGTATTGGCTGTGGGAGTTGTCTTGGCGTTTGCGCCGATGATGCCATTAGCTATCGAAAGTCAAAAAAGGAAGTGAATGATCTGTTGAAAGGCAAAGAGGAAGTTGCTGCTATTGTAGATCCCAGTATTTCGGGAGAATTCGGCGATATAACCGACTACCGCAAATTTGTGGAGATGATCAGGGCGCTGGGTTTTGAATACGTGAGCGAGGTTTCGTTTGGGGTTGACCTGGTGGCTAAAGAATACAAGCAACTATTTGATGATTTCAGGGGGAAATATTACATCACGGCGAATTGTCCGGCTATGGTGGCCTATGTGGAAAAGTTCCATCCCGACCTGCTCGATAACCTGTCACCCATCGTATCACCCATGATCGCCACAGCCAAAGTGGTACGGAAAAAGTATGGGAAAGATCTAAAGGTGGTTTTCATCGGGGCCTGTATCGCCACAAAAGAAGAAGCCAGGCGTTATGAAGGAGATGCTTATGTGAATGCGGTGCTAACCTTCAGGGAGCTAAGGGAGCTATTTACCGAGAACCATATCGAAGAAAGCCGCCTGGAGTATTCCGATTTCGATCCTCCCATCGGATACAAGGGGTCACTATATCCCATTAGTAACGGGATTTTACAAGCCGGTGATATCAGTGAAGACTTGCTTGAGGGAACCGTGGTTACTGCCGAAGGAAAGCGCAATGCCCTCCATGCTGTTGAACAATTTGAACAGCATACCGAACAGATCAGGAAACATATTAATGTATTTTATAACGAAGGATGCATAATGGGGCCGGGGACTTCGCCGGGAGGCGAGAAATACCTTCGGCGCTCACTGGTAACCGATTATGCCAATAAGCGCTTAATGGATTTTGATCATAAAGCCTGGCAGGGGCATATGGGAGAATACTCCAAGCTCGACCTGAAGACGGAATTTCAAAACGATGACCAGCGATTGCCGGAACCGGCGAAGGAAAAGGTGAATGAAGTGCTGAAGCTTATTGGGCGCAAACCGGGTGAGAATATTGGATGCGAATCATGTGGCTTTGAAAGCTGTGGTGAGTTTGCCCGTTCGGTTGCCAAAGGTCTGGCCAAGCCCGAAATGTGCCTGACCTTTTCATTGCGATCAAAAGACGATTACATCAACAGCTTAAAACAGACCAATGAAAAGCTCACCCGTAATGTTAATGAATTGCGGGATTCGGAGAAAAAATCCCGGCGTGAGGAACGTCA
>JAIPAP010000134.1 GCA_021740045.1 Bacteroidales bacterium | reverse complement strand
TGCAAGGCAATTATATATTGATCTGAGTATATATGATGATAAGTGTTATTTAGAAGGGTGGAATGGAACTTTCCTGTGTACTTGGCGCATAAAAAAATCCTCTGCCGGGAACGGCAGGGGATTTTTTGTATATATAAAATGCTTTATTTCCGGGCTTCCTTAATACGCGCCTTCTTACCCCTAAGTCCACGCAGGTAGAATATTCTTGCTCTTCTTACAACTCCGCGCTTATTCACTTTAATGCTTTCAATAAAGGGAGAGGTGAGGGGAAAAATACGTTCTATGCCAATACCACTGGAGATCTTACGAACTGTGAATGTTTCGCCCGATCCCGATCCGACGCGCTGAAGTACAACGCCCTGGAATGACTGGACCCGCTCTTTATTCCCTTCCCTGATCTTATAGCTAACGGTAACGGTATCACCGGCTTTAAAATGGGGGAATTTCTTCTTCTCAACGTATGTATCTTCTACGTACTGTATTAAATCGTTCTTGCTCATTGTTCTTTATCTTTAGATGTACCGAATCGTCTAAAACGGGTGCAAATATACGGGTTTATTTTTGATTCAGACAAGCGTCTGGTCAAAAAAATAATTATTTCGTCTTTTAATTTCTTAACATTAAATTGTTGAATAATTTTCCGCTTATTCTTCGTCAAATAGATCTGGTCTTCGTAAGCGAGTGCGCTCCAGGGATTTTTGAAAACGCCAGTCATCAATTTTCTTATCATCACCCGAAAGCAGGATGTTTGGTACTTTCAGGCCTTTATAATCATATGGGCGGGTATATACAGGCGGAGAAAGCAGGCTATTTTGAAACGAATCGGAAAGGGCCGAGGTTTCGTCGCCCAAAACACCGGGGAGCAGGCGTACTATGCTATCAGTGATTACGGCGGTAGCTAACTCGCCGCCCGAGAGGACGTAATCGCCAATGGAGATCTCACGGGTGATGTAGTTTTCCCTGATGCGTTCATCGATACCTTTATAATGACCACATAACATCATTATATTGGTAAGGGTTGATAAGTAATTGGCTTTGTTTTGATTAAACACCTCTCCATCGGGGGTGGTGAATATGATCTCGTCATAATCGCGCTGCGATTTGAGTTGCTCAATGCAATCGGCTATGGGTTGTATCATCATCACCATACCCGATCCTCCGCCATAAGGGTAATCATCAACCCGACGGTGCTTGTTGTTGGCATATTCGCGGATATCGTGCAGATGTATTTCGGCCAGGCCCTTTTCTTTTGCCCGTTTAATGATGGAGTGTTCGAAAGGGGCTTCTAGCATACCGGGAAATATGGTAAGGATATCAATGCGCATGATTATTATTCATTTAATTTAAAAGGCGTCAAAAATACCTTTTCTGCGGGATCTGTAACGATCACCAAGAATATTATATTTAAAGGAGAAATAAAATCCGCCCTTACTCATTTGTTCCGGGCCAAAAAAGGTGGCAATATCGTCGGTTCCCAGGGTAATGTTCCAAATCCGAACGGCCAATCCATAATGTACCTGCTTCATATCGTAAAACGATACCGGAAATGCAATTTCCAACTCAGGTGTTTCGTATCGTGGGACAATACCCAGTTGGTTGGGGCGCTTAACACCATATTTGCTTTGGTTGATCCCTAGGGTGATGTTGGTGTTTAAAAACCAATTATTTTCAAAGCTATAATCAAAATAGGCCCTGAAGGCTGCCGGTAAATAGGTTTTGACCTTTGGAGTGCTTCTTATTGCCGGGTCGGGTCTAAATATGGCGCTAATAATGGAATCCATATGGTTCAAACCTTCAAACTCATAATCATAATAACCGTCCCATTGGGTTTGACTATTATTAAAGGTGTATTTACGGGTGTTCCTATTCATGGTTATGGAACCGAAGTCGGTAAATGATAGGCCGGCTTTGTAATCATATCTTCGGGTAAACTGGTTTATTGCTCCACGTTCTCTTACCATGGAAATTTTTTGATAGGTAAAACCTACATTAAAGGATAGCCCCTGCCCATTGAAGAGCCTTTTATTCATAGCATATTCAAAATCGGGTTCCGAGTATTTAACGGGTAAACTATAGGCCAACTCACCGTTGAAATATCCCACGACGAGTGAGTCTTTACTGGGAACCAGGTATTTAAGTTCATCGCTATGTAGATATAAACTTCCCATGCCCATCAGATAGTTCACACTGATTCCGGCCGTGAATAATTCATCGCGGTTGAGTTCGAATTCATGAGCATATGATACACCTATTTCGACATAGGCCAGGCCAGCCATTGAAAATTCGGGCTCATCAAAAATGCTATCGTGAAGTGGGCTGAAAGTACTTCCCTTATAAGAAAACTGGGCCACTGAATAGGGCATATCGTCAAGTGAAAAAGCCCCCTTGGCGGCTGTATGCAGTCCAATGGCGTTGTTGCCGAATTTAATCATTCCTGATGGCCCCAAGATGCTGAAATCGGTAAAACCGTGCTTTAGATTCTCATCTTCAAAAGAGTAGGTAATGTAATTACCGTGTTTGTTAAATTGGGGGTTTTGTTTGAAGATTTCGCCAAAATCAAAGCTTTTCCGGTCAATATATAGGAAATTATTGTACCCGAATACATTACCGCTTACTAAGTTAAAATCGGCTTCCAAACGTTCGTTGAGTATATCGGCCGGATTATATTGATATTTAGTAATGCCTGCATAGTTACTATGAATGATTCCCTGTTGCTCCTGCGCATTAACCAATGTTGTTAATACCACCAGAACTAATGTAATCCCCTTTATTCGTCGCAATGTCCCTGTTAATTTATAGTCCTATTTATTTAAATCTCCCTCCAGGTTAATCATTGGGTTATTACTTTATCACAAAATATGCCAAAAGTAATCGATGTTTTGTTACTTAACGTTAGCGGGCTGAAAATCTTATTCAGCCTGCTTTATTGAATTCGAACGGCAAAAATTGGGTTTTACCGCTACTAAACATTATTTTAGCAGCCCTGTTAAAAAAAATTGTCTTACATAATATTAAACAAACGGAAATGAAAAAACTTGTACTACTCTCATTAAGCATACTCATAGGAAGTGTAATCTTTGCCCAGCAAAGATATTTGATCAATTTAAGCGATAAAGCCGAAACTGAATACGCCGTTGATAAACCGGAAGAATTCTTATCCGGTAAGGCAATTGAACGCCGTAACCGCCAAGGGATTGCCATTGACAAGAGCGATTTACCGGTTTCGAAGGCTTACCTGGAAGCTCTCGAAAACCAGGGAGTACATATAATAAGCGTTTCCAAATGGCTCAACACGGTTATTATTCAAGGTATAGAACCGGGAAAGGCCGATCAAATCTCATCTTTGCCGTTTGTCGAGAAAGTAAAAGCGCTTCCGGCCCCGGTAACCGACTCTGAAAAACCGTTTTTTAAACAAGAATCGCTTCATCCCTTGCATAAATCAGCTCAAAGTGGGGCCTCGGATCAATTTGATTACGGGCAGGCTCATAATCAAATTGATATGATCAATGGTATTCCCTTGCATGAGATGGGATTTTCCGGCCAGGGGATGGTTATTGCCGTGATCGATGCCGGATTTCAGCGGGCTGATGAAATAGAGGTATTCGATAGCCTGTGGGTTAATGAGCAGATCATTGCCACCCATAATTTTGCTGAACCGGGTGGTGATGTATTCGATAATAGCATCAGTTCGCATGGCACGATGGTGTTGTCAACCATTGCCGCCTACCTGCCCGGTGAGATGGTGGGCACAGCCCCCAAGGCTGAGTTTTACCTGCTGCGCTCCGAAGATGCCAGCGCTGAATATATCGAAGAGGAATACTTTTGGGTTGAAGCAGCTGAATATGCCGACAGTGCAGGTGTGGATGTGATCAATTCTTCGCTGGGTTATACCACTTTTGATGATCCCCAGGACGATCATTCCTATGAGGACCTCGACGGCAATACAACCCCGATTACCATAGGAGCCGACATGGCTGCACAAAAAGGTATACTGGTGACCAATAGTGCCGGGAATTATGCGAATAGTTCATGGACCTATATTGGAGCTCCGGCCGATGGTGACAGTGTATTTGCCATAGGTGCTGTAGATGCAAATGGTAACTGGGCTAGCTTTAGTTCCATTGGTCCAACCTACGATGGCCGTATTAAGCCGAATGTAGCAGCACAGGGGCAGGGAACTACCGTGGCAACTCCTTATGGAAATATTGTGAATGGCAATGGAACTTCTTTTTCATCGCCCATCATTGCCGGTATGAATACCTGTTTATGGCAGGCCAACCCTGCGTTTAATAATTATCAGATCATGGAAGCTATTATGCAAACCGCCAGCCAGGGCGATGACCCGGATGTGTACTTGGGCTACGGCATTCCCGATTACCTGGCTGCTCATGAGGCGCTGCAAAGTGTAACTGTGCAGAAACATACTCTGGATAAATTGTTTAACGTCAGGCCGGTTCCTTTCGATTCCCATATTGAGCTCTCGGTAAACCAGGCCCTCGATTCCTCGGTTTCGTTAAAGTTATACAACAGCACCGGCGAGTTGATCAAGCGCATGGATGACCAGCTCATAGGCCGCAAGCTAAGAATTGACGGCTTATCTCAGTACCGTTCGGGATTGTATGTTTTAACTATTAATACCGAATTGGGTGAGGTCCATTTAAAACTGATCAAGCAGTAAAATAGATTTTTACATGAAATTTAAGGCCGCTATGGATTCACCATAGCGGTTTTTTTCTTTTCAGCGGGATTGGAGAACGGGGAGTATATCGATTCACCTTCGCACCAGCCTAAAATCCATAGGGCAGGGCAGGCTTCAAAAAGTAGCTGGTCATCATCTTATTCGGTTGCTCATACGATAGGCTTTCACGACACAACTAAAAATTGAGGCCAATTATGAACACCGTAGGCTTTACCGGTGCTGATAACTGGGTAATGAAATTTTCTGAACACCTCATAAATTGTATAGACCATTATATATCAATACATTGAATTTATTAAACGCCCACAACAACAATATTTTGCGTTTCATTGGGGATAGGGAAGGCATATGGCTTATAAAATGAGTTTCGCTCATTTGAACTTGTAGAACAGATTCCATTCATATTTTTTCAATTGATGAATAACCTTTCAATGATTAATTTTAAGGGGGAGTAAAAAATGGATTGATACAATTGTTTACAATAAACTATAATAACATATGTATACATTATAAGTTAACATTTGTATATTAGTTTCAATCAGCAACCGAGTTTACGTATGTATTTGTAAAATCCGATGGTTTACTAATGAAAAGAAGTGAATTTTGCTTTCAAATTATAATTATAATCAGTTAAATAATTATATATCAGTATTATAAAAGTATTATATGAACAATTAAATTAAATAAAAAGGCATTTATTCTTCTTCTTAACGAATAAAATTCAAAGACTTTAAATTATTCATTATAATTCGCTGTAATATAACTACTATTATCCTTTACCTAAAGCGTATGTTCAATATTATAAAATAATATTTAGTATTACATTTGTAATTTTTGTATATTTACAATATTGAACTGAAAGGATAGTTTAAAGATGTATACAGTGTTACAAACTTAATACAAATGTAATCATGGTTGAACGCATCAATTTAATACTGCAAACAAAAAACCTTTCTGCTTCGGATTTTGCCAATCAAATTGGGGTGCAACGCTCCAATGTTTCCCATGTTTTATCTGGAAGAAACCGGCCAAGTCTTGATTTTATTCAGAAAATCTTAAATCGCTTCCCGGACATCAATTCCGATTGGTTATTGCTGGGAAAAGGTAGCATGTATGAGAAATCCGGTGTGTTTCCAAATGTAAACAAGGAGGAAGCCCCGGCAAAAAGCCCTCCTCCAGCGCGTGAGCGAAATTTATTCAGCGATCAGGAAGAAGTGGAATCCGAAAAGGAATCAAAAGGGCATACAAAGGCTAGCAGGGAAACGGCACAGTTTAAGGAAGAGCCGGTTAGCCGGGAAGAACCCCGTGAGGTTTACCACACTAAAGCAAGTAAAGAGCAAGCGGGAATTGAAAAGATCGTTATTTTTTATGCCGACCGCACGTTTAAAGAATATATCCCCGGGGATTGATCATATACCCGGCCGCAGGACCGGGTAATGACATATGGGCTCTAATAACGTTCAGAATAGGAGAAAAAGAAATTGCATTCCCGTTCGGCATTTTCATCACTGTCGGAGCCATGAACTGCATTGCGCTCTATATCGGTACCGTATGAGTGCCGGATGGTACCCTGTTCGGCTTTGGTTGAATCGGTTGGACCGATAAGCTTCCGGAAATCCTCAACGGCATTATCCTTTTCTAATATTGCCAGTACCACGGGCCCTGATGTCATAAATTTGATCAAATTTTCGAAAAAGGATTTATCCTTGTGAATTTCGTAAAACCCGCGGGCCTGTTCATCAGATAGCTTAGTGTATCGCATAGCCCTGATCCGGAAATCATGGGCAGTTATTTGCGTTAAGACCGGTCCGATGGCGTTTTGTTCCACGACATCGGGTTTTAAAATAGTTAAAGTTTTGTTTCCTGCCATAATACTACTTTTTATGTTTCACTTTGATAAAGATATTTCATTTTCCTGATATTATATCGATGTTCCAACAAAATGGTATTTTTGCTGTTAAATGGTGTTCAACCAAAATAGAAGGAATGGCTGAAAATTTAACGCAACATCAACGGCAACAATTACTGGAACTGCTCTCAACCCCGAAAAACATCGCTATTGTTACCCATGCCAATCCCGATGGTGATGCTATAGGTTCATCGCTGGCGATGTATCGGTTTTTACAGAAAAAACAACATCAAACTACCTTGATTGTTCCCAATCGCTTTCCCGATTTTTTAGCATGGTTACCTCAAAGTGATGAAATCCAAATTGTTGACAGGGAGCCCAAAAAATGTAAAAACTCCGTGGAGGAAGCAGATTTGATCATCTGCCTCGACTTTAATGCCATTGACCGGGTTGAACGCTTCTCCAAAACCCTTGGCCAAGCCAAAGCTCCCAAATTGCTTATCGATCATCATTTGCAGCCCGAATACAAAAGCTTTGATTATGTAATTTCCACCATCAACATCTCCTCCACTGCCGAGCTGCTGTATGATTTTATCCATACATTAGGGTTTCATGATCTGATCGATAAGCAGATCGCCGAATCAATATACGTGGGAATGATGACTGATACGGGCTCTTTTAGCTATGCCTGTAACTATGAAAAAACATTCATCATCGTAGCTGATCTTATCAAAACCGGTATTGATGTGGAAGAAATCAACACCCGGGTATATGATAACTATTCGGAAAGCCGGATGCGTTTGCTGGGATTTTGTTTGAGTGAGCGGCTGGTGGTATTGCGCGAATACAACACAGCCTATATCTACCTCACGGCCGAAGACCTTAAACGGTTTAACTATCAGCGGGGCGATACTGAAGGTGTGGTTAATTACACCCTTTCGCTCAAGGGTGTCAATCTGGGCGTTTTAATAACCCAACGGGAAGGAAAAATAAGGCTTTCCATGCGATCTAAAGGTGATTTTTCGGTTAACCGCTTTGCCCGCGAGCATTTTCAGGGAGGCGGTCATAAAAATGCAGCCGGGGGCGACTCCTATCTTTCAATGGAGGAGACCATACGAAAATTTGAGGAAATACTACCCCTGTATCAAGAGGCGTTAGCTTATAGCGTATAATAGGTAATGAACTTTATGAAATTCCATTTTACAGTATTGCATGTGATAACCTTGCTGGTGTTTCTGCTGGCTATATCCTGTGATTCACAGCAAAAGGAGAAAACCCGGGAAAAGAAGGTTAGCGAAAAAAAACTGAAGGAATCCCTTATCCATGCTAATAAAAAAGCCCTGAAAGCTGAAGAAGAACAAATTAAGAGCTTTATGGACCGCTATGAGTGGGATATGAAAAAAACCGGCCGCGGATTACGCTACATGATCTACGAAAAGGGAGCAGGTCCGCAGCCTGATGAAAAGGACCTGGTAACCATTGCCTATACGGTGAGACGGATCAATGGCAATGTTATGTATTCCTCCGAAAACCAGGGACCGAAAAAAGTTGAAATTGGCAGAAGCCGGGTAGAAAGTGGTCTGGAGGAAGGATTGAAGCTTATGCATCAAGGAGCAAAAGCCAAGCTGATTATCCCCTCGCACCTGGCTTACGGATTAATAGGGGATCAGAAAAAAATTAAAGGGAAAGCCACGCTTATCTATGATGTTGAAGTAAAAAAAGTGGAAAAACGATAAACGAAAAAAGGGGACACTTTGTCCCCCTTTGATATATCCTATTGGTATTACTCCTTAAATAGTTTCCAGCTTATGTACCACCAAACCGCTTCTAAGCTTAGGCTCAAACCAGGTTGTTTTGGGTGGCATAATATTACCGGTATCGGCAATGTCGATCAGTTCTTCAAGGCTCACCGGGTAAAGAGCAAAGGCTGCACACATTTCGCCGCTGTCAACCCGTTTTTTAAGCTCTTCAAGGCCACGGATACCACCCACAAAGTCGACACGTTCGGAAGTACGCAAGTCTTTAATATCTAGCAATTTATCCAGAACATGCGTGGATAATACAGTTACATCCAGGCGGCCAATGGGATCACCTTCATCATAAGTTCCTTCGCGGGCTTCCAGTGAATACCATTTACCATCAAGATACATGCTGAAGGTATGCTTATTATCGGGCTTGAAGATCTCTTTGCCTTTCTCTTCCACCTTAAAGCTTTCACCCAGCTTTTTTATAAACTCCTCACTGCTCATACCATTAAGATCCTTCACCACGCGGTTGTAATCGATGATACTTAATTGATCATCCGGGAAATGAACCGCCAGGAAATAATTGTATTCTTCGTTACCGGTATGATCCGGGTTGTTCTCCCGCTTTTCCCTTCCCACCAGCGCAGCGGCGGCTGTACGGTGATGACCGTCGGCAACGTAGGTGTTGGGAATGGCATCGAACAATTCAACAATACGCTTTATGGTATTATCATTGTCGATAACCCAAAAACGGTGAATGACACCATCGTCGGCAGTAAAGTTGTATTCCGGTGGTTTGCTGTTCACTTCTTTTTCAACCAGTTCATCAATTTCCTGTACCGAGCGATAGGTAAAGAATACCGGTTCCATGTTGGCATTGGTGATGCGCACATGTTTCATACGGTCTTCTTCTT
>JAIPAP010000014.1 GCA_021740045.1 Bacteroidales bacterium | reverse complement strand
GTGATTGTGGCGGCCTTTTTTATTAGATGATCTTTCTTTTCGATATTCATGGAAAAAAGTTATTTTTGGGGGGGAGAATAAGCTTTTTCCAATCAAGACCATGAAGTATAATGAAACCAATACACACCTTGATGCTGCGAAATTAGTAAGATGCGTTTTTATTATTCCCATCTTTATCATTTCTTTAAGCCTGCCATCCATATATGGTCAAAACCTCAATCTGGGTCTATCCACCGGAATGATGTCGGAAGCTAAGCTTTTTGAAAAGCCCATGGATCCAAACTATGCCTTTGGACTTTTAGCTGCCTATCAACCCTCCAAAGCCCAGTTTTCACTTACAGCAGAACCGACCTTTTTCAGCCATTTTGATGCCATGATGATCCCTGTTTCGGCTACCATTAAACCGGGAAACAAAGTTAAACTGCGGTTATCGGCAGGGCTTCTTCCTTTCATCCGTTTTAATCCGGAAGCACCTGATAAGACGATTGAATTGGGACACAAACTGAGTGCAGGACTTGATGTAAGAATCAGCCCACAACTGCGGATTTTCGGGGAAATTGGCGACTATACCATCCCGAACCTGGAATACCATTATTCGCATTTTGGACTGCGGGACATTTTCAAAAATCCAATAAATCTTATTTTTTACCGCATAGGGATCTACCGTGAATTGGGTTTGTTTGTGGATGAGCAATAAAGTATCTATGTCGTTTAGTTAACGCTCTCAAGTCTTTTAGACATTGACAGCTTAGTAGTATAGCAGACTTGTCAGCTTGCAAAGCTCCTGACAACGTCAAACAAATAAAGATGATAATATTTACTTAAATAAACGACATTGAATAAGATATCTCCATATTTTTTTATCAGTACTTAATCGGTTCATTCCAACAAAATGAGTATCTTTACAATAACAATGGCAATATGGTTACGAACCTGAATAAACAAATAAGCCTGGTAGATAATGATCTGGCCTATATCCTTACCGAAACCGGCCGTGTAGTCCCCAAAACCGGCGGCGGATTTGAGTACCAGTATTTTCTTACCGACCATCTCGGCAATACCCGGGTAGTATTTGACGAGGAGGGTGAGATATTACAGGAGAACAGCTATTATCCCTTTGGCATGAAACTCTCCGGCTTGTATTATACAGCCGGTTTGTCACCGGAAAACAAACTTTTATACAATCCCGTAAAATCAGAAATGTTTCATTTCGTGATTTTACGAGGACCCGCGAAAAATTACGAAAATTCAAAATTTTCTATTTTTCGGGGTAGCAAGGAACTCCAGGATGACTTTGAACTGGATTGGTATGATTACGGGTTCCGCTACTACGACCCTGCAATAGCAAGATTTACAACCATTGACCCCCTTGCTGAAAAAAATCATGTTCAATCTGGGTTTGCTTATGCTGCTAATAATCCTATTTTATTCATGGATTATATGGGGCTAGATACTTTCAATATAAATATTGAGAACCAGTCTATAGACAGGATTAATGTTAAGGATAGCGAAAGTCATACATTTATTGTTGTAAATGGAGATGAAACAACAACTACAACATTGGATATTAACGATGATGGCTTAGTGAAATTTCCTGCAAGTGGCGAAGGATTTGGGCGTTATGGAACAGAAGATGAAGGAGGGGACCATTATTTAAAACCTGATGCAGCAGCAGCATTATTTGGTCTGACCACTGAAATGACTAAAGAAATAGACGGCTTT
Organism: Bacteroidales bacterium; assembly: GCA_021740045.1. Taxonomy (GTDB): domain Bacteria; phylum Bacteroidota; class Bacteroidia; order Bacteroidales; family JAIPAP01; genus JAIPAP01. The sequence continues at coordinate 45,021 of JAIPAP010000014.1, read as the reverse complement.
AATGTGGATTTAGGGGATATGTCTGCAGCAGACGGAACCGCCCCAGGAGGAGACCATAAAACACATGGCGGCCCTAAAGGTTATTCTGGTGTTTGTGTTGATTACAGGTATTTAGATAAAGATGGTAAAAGTTTCCAAGGCTATGCAAATAATAAGAAATTTAATGCATGGAATAATGGTTACTTCCTTAAAAAGACAGGTGAATGGGGCTTTACAAAGAATTACATATCAAATCAAAGTAAGGTATGGGGTTTTAATATGCGAACTGGTACTACAGGAAATATTAAAACTACATTTTATCCGATGACTGTAAATGGAAAGAAAATTGGGGGACATGGACACCATGGTCATTTAACTTTCATAAAAGATTAATTCTATGCGACTAATTTTCATTTTATTAATTGCTTTTCAGCAATGCCAAGGACAAACACCTAAAAGTAGTGTGATTGAAAATCACACATCAATGGTTTACCAGTATGTTAAAGATTCTTTGCCCAATTATAATTTTATTATAGAATCTGATAACGGAAGCAAATCACTTTTTATGCAAGAATACAAAGAACAGTCATTAGGTTGTGTGTCTGATTTTGACGGGGATAATGTTGATGATTATGCATTGCTTTTGAGAGACAAGAATAGTAAGGTTTGCCTTTTTTTCTTTAGCACAGCAAATAATAATGTTAAACATTCTCTAATTGATTGTTTTGGAATTTGGGAGGGGGAAATAACTGAGCTTAATGTTGCTGTTGAACCTAAAGGAAAATGGGAAGCTATTGACGAAACAATCAAAGTACCTTTTGATGGGATAATGGTTAATGACTTGAAGGAAAGCAGAAGTAAAGCTTACTATTGGGATAAAACCAAATTTGTTAAGTTCTTATATGACTAATGTATTTAATCAAATAATGAGAGAGCCCGGTAAGTCCGGGCTTTTTTGCTTTTATAAAGCAGCAATATTTTTATTAAAGAAGTCTTTGAATTTGGATTTTGTGAGCCTGGTATTAATGATTTTCATTACTGTTTGCTTGTCCTCGTCATCAAGCTGCTGCATAAGCTTAAATTGCTCCATCTCCGTTTTGTCTTCTAATGAAACTTCATTGGGCAGCTCCCTTCAAAGTTAAACACCTGGTCAAATGTTAAATCAATATGCGCAGCCAGTTGCTGCAGTTCTTTAATCTATTATTCATGGTTGCAATTCTCCAATTTATTATAGTTGGTAGTACCTATATTAAGTTCTGCAGTTACTTGCTATTGTTGGTCTAGCACCCACTAAACCGGGCCATTTGGTTTCATTCTGTAAAAATAGTCATTTTTCTTTGCAATAATGCATCAGCAAGGAAGACCTGCGGTGAGCTTTTCACCCTTTTCTTTCAGCAATGAACATTCCTGTAAGCTAAATACTTGAGTAGGATACCGCGGTAAATAATGATTAAGGAGGCTCAAATAACAATACACTTCGCATTAAGTGCCATCCACATCCCCTACCTGCTTAAAAGAAAAATCGGCAACCTGGGTTTGCTGCCGGGCGTGTTCAATGGTCATACTCACAATATTCCCATTTGCATCCAATTCAACCGGTACATCAAGGCGCTAAAGTTTATAACTGTAGTAGTGGTATATTTAGGGTAAGTTATTCATGCTTGGATATCACCTAGGTTTGTATAGCCTTCGTAATCTCAAGATACCTGTCAATTTAACATAAATTGTATTCACTATAATCGTGGCTTTTAGTTTAGCCCAGTTCTACATTATCTTAATTCACCTTATATGGGTTTAACAACTTGAGGTCCTTGATTTGTATAAAATCTCTTGTATTACGCGTAATAAGCGTATAGTCCTGGACTAATGCGGTTGCTGCAATTATAGCGTCGGGCGTTTTAACCTTGTGGTCTTTTCTAATGATTATTGTTTGATTTACAATATCTTCGATTAAAGGAAATATGACCGAATCACTAACAAATCCCTCAAGTATCATTTGAGCTTCTTGAGTGGTCCTATAACCTAAAATCTCAATTTTAGTGATTACTGAGATGTTTGGTATACCATCTATTACCTTGTTCATGAATTTCATTCCTTCCTCAGGAAGTTTTCCGGATAGATAGTCAATCACCGAATTACTGTCTATCAAATATTGTTCTCCCATTCTTCACGGCTTTTTGCAATATGGTCTTGTAAATCATTGGCTATATCCAGGGCCAATTTGCCGGCATACTTATCAGATAGCTCTGCAATGGCATTCTTTTCAGGCTTTATTACCTTTAAAAGATTAAGCTCCTCCAACTCCCTAAGTAACTTCATCGTTTTGGGTGTGGTAAGTTGAATTGTTACAATTTCCATAATTTCAATCTTTTATATTCACTTTAATAAACGTAAAATTTTATTGATAATTACTATTTTAGCTTAATTCAGGGCTAATACACTTTAAATTTTTAAAGATTGTACTATTCTATTAATCTAATGTCATTTTGGTACAAATATAATATTTCACATGAGTGGCCTGGTCTGTGGTAAACTATAATTAAGGAGGCTCAAATAACAATACACTTCGCATTAAGTGCCATCCACATCCCCTACCTGCTTAAAAGAAAAATCGGCAACCTGAGTTCTGCCGGGCGTGTTCAATGGTCATATTCACAATATTCCCATTTGCATCCAATTCAACCGGTACGTTTTCGTTTAAATTCCGGCGTTGGGTATACGTTATAATTCATCTAAGAAATCTTCAGCCGATTGTTTTTCAAGCTTACCTTCCTGCATCTGTTACACTTGGGTGAGACTGTTTTGCAACTCGTTTAGAGCTTTTTCCTCTACTTCCGGAACTTCCACATAATCCAGTGTTTTAATAAACTCCAGGAATGTATGGAATTTATTGTCACTTATATGTAACGTAAGCTGCTTCATTTTCACGATTATTATTTAACCCGTTTATACTTATTCTACCTTATATGCATTCAGAAATAGTCATACCGGGATTCGTATCTAAAATTCCAGTGTCTTGCTCATTATATACGACAAATTTAATATAAATATTTTTATAAGACTTTGATTTCAAGCTCGAAATTTATAATTATAAACCTCTTATACGAGTTTTGCCAACTTCATAATTGTTGAAATTTACTAATAAGGTGTCTCTCTAAAGTAGGTATACCGGGAAATATAGCAGCACTAGTTCTCCATGCCCCTTGCTCCATGCTCCATGCTCCATGCTCTATGCTCCATGCTCTATGCTCCATGCTCCTTGCTCCTTGCCCCATGCTCCGTGTTCCATGCTCCGTGCCATACGCAGCCCAATCTACTTTCTACCTTCTACTTTCTACCTTCTATTTCCCCAAAACCATTAACTTTGTAAATAACCAAACCAGAGAACCATGAGAAAACAAGCTTTCCTGTTTGCAATCCTGCTGGGGCTTGCCCTGTCTGTTCAGGCAGCCGAAGTAACCACAAAAACCGCCCGGCAGGTGGCCCGTAATTTTTATTTTGAAAGGATCAATCAATTTAAATCCCTGGATTATCATGAAATCCAAGTTCAGGAACATTTCACCCAAACCTATCAGCAGCAGGTGGCAGCCCATATTTTCAACCTTTCACCCGCCGGTTTTGTGATCGTGGCAGGAGATGATGCCGTGAAACCGGTCCTGGGCTATTCCTTTAAGGGTCATTACCGTGAAAGGGAACAACCTGCCAATTTTTCCGGCTGGATGGAGCATCATTATGCGGACATTGCCTTTGCCAAAGAAAGTGGGTTGAAAGCGGGAAAAGAAATTGCCGCTGAATGGAAACACCTTCAAACCAGCGAACCTTTTACATTAGAACCGCTAAAAAACGCCCGTGCAGTGGAGCCTTTACTGATCTCCCAATGGGATCAGGGTAATTATTACAACGGTTGGTGCCCGGAGGACCCACAAGGACCGGGAGGTCATGCCTATGCCGGTTGCGTGGCCACAGCCATGGGACAACTCATGTATTACTACCGTTGGCCCATTACCGGAACAGGATATTACAGCTACAATCATCCGGAATATGGTGAAATTTCTGCCGATTTCGGCAACACCACCTACAAATGGAACAAAATGCGCAATTCCATCAATGAGCCCAATGATGCCATTGCCGAATTGCTTTTCCACCTCGGCGTGTCGGTAGATATGGATTATGGCCCCAATGGCTCAGGCATGTGGAACCATAAAGCGGGTTATTCCTTCCGCACCTATTTCAAATACGGCCCCGAAACCCAATACATTTTCCGCGACAGCACCAACCTGGATTGGGACAGCATACTGGTAGTCAACCTGGATGTGAAAAAGCCCATGTATTATGCCGGCTGGTCGGATTACCAGTATATATCGGGACATGCTTTTGTATGCGACGGCTACCAGACCGACGATTATTTCCATTTCAACTGGGGCTGGAGCGGCTCCTTCGATGGCTATTTTTATACGGACAACCTCAACCCCGGCGGCTCCAACTTCAACTACGTGCAGGAAGTGATCCCCGATATGTACCCCGACACTAATCAGTATGAATATCCGCTTTATTGCGAAACCGGCAATGAACTGAACGGCATACGTGGCACATTGGAAGACGGCAGCGGCCCGAAAGACTATCTTGATAATACCGACTGCTCATGGCTCATCAAGCCACAGCATGAGGATTATGACTCCATATCGGGCATCGAACTGGTGTTTGACCGCATGGATATGGAAGCCGGCGATACGGTCACCATCTTTAACGGACCTGATCCGCAGGCACCAGTGCTGGGGCAATTCTCCGGTTACGAGTTGCCGGATGAGCTGGAATCGACCAGCGAGGAGGTTTTTATAAGCTTCCAGTGTGACGAAACAGGTACCGGCGATGGCTTTTTTGTCAGCTTTGAATCCATCTTGCCGGAATACTGCAGCGGACACACCATGTATAATGATTCCGCTTTCGGGATTTTTGATGATGGCAGTGGCGATAAAAACTATGTAAACGGAACCCTTTGCCAATACAGCATCGATATAACCCCACACTCCTACATGCCTTTGGTGGTGGGTTTTAATTATTTCGAAACCGAAGAAGAATACGATAAATTAATGCTTTTCAACGGGGAAACCCAGGAGGAACTGGGTACCTTTTCGGGCACAGAAGACCCGGGCGAATTTATCATCCAGAGCGGAAAGGCCTTTATGATCTTCCACACCAATAACAATACCACCGCCAACGGCTGGGAGATCCGCTATTGGGAACATCCCTATTCACTGGAAGAAAAAAAACCTGCATACCCCGTCAGCATATTCCCCAATCCGGCTGAGGAGCATTGCATCATTGGAATGCAAGTTCCCGGTGATGAAACATTTAACTTGATCATGACATCCCTGGATGGCCGGATCATCCTAAACCGGAAATGGCAAACAACCCCAGGCTGGAATCAAAACAAACTGAATACCGGGCAATGGAAAGCAGGCGTTTACCTGTTGCAGGTGAAGAATGACAAGACTGTGGTCAGGAGGAAGGTGGTGATTGAGTGAGGCTCTTGGGACATAGAGACTGAAGGACTGAGGGACTGAGGGACGGAGAGACGTACGTGCAACCTGGATGATTTATATGGGTGTAGAGCATTGCAGAGCTACTGACTATTTACCCGCCGTATGAAAGGTGGCCGGCCAACTAAGAGATAATTTGATTGGAGAATGGAGATTTGAGAGTGGAGAGTGGAGATTGGAGTCCCGATAGCCATTGGGAGGAGAATGATTGGCGGGCAATCTTTATCAATCTATTCATATCTTCCTCAATCTTAGTAGCCTTGTTGACAGACCTTGTTGAATTCAGAATTAAGAATGAGGAGTTTAGAATTTTGAATTTTCAAGCCACCTTAATCCACTGAAATCCAACAACCAATCGCGTAGCGATGACAGTATGGTAGAATAATACAGCAAGGCGGGACAAAAACCGCGTAGCGGTGACAGAGACATGGTTGGATTGGAGTCCCGATAGCCTTCGGGAGGAGATTTCAGATTCAATGTCGTTTAGTTAACGCTGTCAAGTCTATAGACGTTGACAGGTTAGCAGTATGGCAGACTTGTCAGCGTGCAAAGCTCCTGACAACGTTAAACTTATATAGATGACAAAATTCACTTAACTAAACGACATTGATTGCAGATTGCAGCATGGAGTCCTGATAGCCATTGGGAGGAGAATGATTGGCGGGCAATCTTTATCAATCTCGCCCAATCGTCCTCAATCTTCTCAGCCTTGTTGACAGGTCTGATTGAATTTTGAATTAAGAATGAGGAGTTTAGAATTTTGAATTTTCAAGCCACCTTAATCCACTGAAATCCAACAACCAATCGCGTAGCGATGGCAGTATGGTAGAATAATACAGTAAGGCGGGACAAAAACCGCGTAGCGGTGACAGAGCTTACTCCTCCCCCAACTGCGAACTGATCCGGTTTTTCTCAGCAGAAGATAGGTCGGTGCGATGCTCCAGGCACTCCATGATCTTGCGCTTGAATTTCCAGCAGGTCATTTGGCGGATGTCAATACGGCGTGAAATCTCATAGGAGGAAATGCCAGGTTGCTCGCATACCATAAAGGCCAGCTCAAAGGCCTTGGTCAATGGTATACGGCAGCGATGGAAAATGGTATGGGCTGTAGCCGATTCCTCATGTTTACACCGGGTGCAGCGCCGCGAATAAGGAGTTTTTCCTTTGCAATAATTGGTATGTCCACAGTTTCGGCACACAAAGCCATCGGTCCACTTTTGAGCTGCCAAAAACTCAAGGCACTGCTCCTCGGTGTCGAAGGGCTGATCCAGTTGCTTTATGTCGATGCTGTCAAATATCTTTAACATGCATAATGCTGTTTTTCATGATTATCAATATCTTGAACATTGCAATTTATCCGTTGTTATATTTCAGGCATTGTTTTTGCAAAAGTAGAAAATAAAAGTGATATTTAAACGCTATATGTTACAATAAGTATATATTTGCATGCGATAATTAATTGAAATGCTTAAACAACACACTGTACCCGAGATGAAAAATTTGAAAAAACTGACATTATTACTTGCTTCATTAGTTGTGTTCATCGGCTGCGGTAATGCCGAAGGCAACAGCGATAATGACGGCAATCAAAAGGAATCGGTTGCTGTTAGCAGCCCATCGGACGACGGAACGGAAACTTCCGCGAAACCTGTACACCTGACCGTTGAAACCTTTAAGCAAAAGGTGTTTAACTATGAAAAGAATCCCAAAGAATGGGTTTATGAAGGTGAAAAGCCATGCATTGTTGATTTTTATGCCGACTGGTGTAAGCCTTGCCGTTTGGTAGCCCCAATTATGAAAGACCTGGCCAAGGAGTACGAAGGCCAGATCAATGTGTATAAAGTGGATACCGAAAAGCAGCAGGAGCTCGCACAGGTATTCGGGATCAGAAGCATACCTTCGGTATTGTTCGTACCCATGGAAGGTAAGCCCCAAATGACCCAGGGAGCGCTGCCCAAGGAAACATTTGAGAAAGTTGTGAATGAATTCTTGTTGGGTAAGAAATCCGAAGAAAAATAATTGGAATTAAGTTGAATTTAATTAAATAAAAGCAGATTGAAATGGAACATTTAACCAAAGAGACATTTTTAGAAAAAGTATTTAACTACGAACAAAATAAAGATTGGAAATTTGAAGGTGACCTGCCTTGTATCATCGATTTTTATGCTGACTGGTGCCAGCCTTGTAAGATGATAGCACCCATTTTGGAAGAGTTGGAAAAAGAATATGAAGGCAAGATCAATATTTATAAGATCGACACCGAAGACCAGCAGGAACTGGCTGCAGCCTTTGGTATCCGTAGTATTCCATCGATGCTGTTCTGCCCCAAAGAAGGCCAGCCACAAATGGCTACCGGTGCCTTACCAAAAGACACCATGAAGAAAGCCATTGACGAGGTTCTTCTGGGTAAAAAGCAGGAAGCTGATCAATAAAATGGTTTAACCGAAAGTAATACCACAAATATATAGCAAGCGCCCCGGGCATCCGTCCGGGGTGTTTTTGTTTAAGCCTTCTTATCTTTGTAGCAAAAAACGGGATGAACCACAACAAACCGATCTTGCTACCAACAGCCTATTTTCCCCCTGTCGAATATTTCGTGCATATCATACATGCCCCCGCCATCTTTATTGAACAAGAAGAAACCTATACCAAGCAAACCTACCGCAACCGTTGCTACATTTATGGAAGCAATGGTGCTTTACCTTTAACGGTTCCGGTTCGCAAGGTTTATGGCAACCGTACCAAAACCAAAGACATTGAGATTGTTTACCAGGATGAAGACTGGCAGAAAAACCACCTGCGGGCTATTGAATCGGCTTATAATGCTTCGCCCTTTTTATTGTTTTACCGGGATGAGATCATGAGGTTTTTCGAAATGCCTTATGAAAATCTTTTAAAGTTGAATACCGACATACTATTCACACTACTCGAAGCATTGGAAATTGATGTCAAGCCTCAGTTTACAGAACATTTTGAAAAAGTACCTGAAAATATGCTCGATCTGCGAGCAGAAATATCTCCAAAATTAAATACGGCTCAGAAAAAGATAAACATCCGCTTTCCGCATTACACCCAGGTCTTCGAGCCCACTCACGGCTTTCTTTCCAACCTCAGCATTCTCGATCTGCTGTTCAACCTCGGCCCGGAGGCGGTAGCTTACCTGAAAAAGTGTCAGCCTTTTTAGACGAAGTGAAGAAGAGACTGAGGGACGGAGGGACTGAGTGACGGAGTGTCTTGTCCTGAAATAAGTTTACACAAAAGCAAACAAAAAGCAGGATTATAGACTAAGAGATTGATAGCCTGATTAGTCGAGTCACATAATTAATAGCTCCATTTTTCAGGTTGTAGAGCCATATTGACCAGTTTCCCTAATATATATTCATACTTCTGATATAAGTCAGCATGTATTTCTTTTTGAATATACTCACATTCTAAAACATAATCCAACCACACTTGAGTTTCAGCAGCTTCTCCTTCGGAGTCAGATAATTTAGAAATAAAATGCTTTGGATACTTTCTTTTACGAAAGGCTTCAGCTAAATTTGAACAAACTGAACGGGATGAACGCCTTATCTGATCTGTTAATGAATACATTTCTTCCTTTGGGAACGCTTTTGTTAGGTGAAAGATTTCCATTGAAGTATTAAAAGCTAACTTATAGCTATCCAGTTCTTTGTGGGAACGAATTTTCATAAAATCGGTTTTTAAACAATCCCAGATAAAAAATCCACAGTTTTTTGAACAATCCCCCACAGTTTTTTGAACAGTCTCAACAAACCCGGAACAAACCCAACAGACCCGATAACTATGTTTAAACTTCACTCCAAAAATTCTCCAATCCCTCCTCAAACCTCATTGCCCATCACTCCTTCTCTTCTATCTCTGCTCTCTTAGTCTCTCAGTCACAACGTCTCTCCCTACTCCGGATACTCAATTCTAAGATGATAGATATTCATCAATTTATGCTTCACAATTTTCTTCACGCGGGTGATGTCGCGCATGGTGATATCGGAATTCTGGAACTGGCCAAGATCGACCAATCGCTTGATCACATTTTCAACCAGGTTGCTGATGTTTTCTTCGTTAGGACTTTTCAGGCTCCTGGAGGCAGCCTCGACCGAATCGGCCATCATCAGCACAGCTGTTTCCCGTGAAAAGGGGATGGGACCGTGATATGTAAAGGTTCTCACATCAACTTCCTCCTCCGGATAATCCGAAAGTTGTTTGTTGTAAAAATAAAAAGCCTTGGTGGTACCGTGATGCGTTCTGATAAAATCAATCAGCTGCTCGGGCAGGTTACGCTTTTTAGCCTTTTCAACCCCTTTAATTACGTGACTGATTATTATTTGCGCACTTTCTTCGTAGGTCAGCTCGTCGTGCGGATTTACACCTGTACTTTGATTTTCGATAAAATACATGGGCTGATCCATCTTACCAATATCATGATAGAGCGCACCTGTACGCACAAGCAAGGCATTACCGCCAATTTCGTATATGGCCTCCTCGGCAATATTGGCCACCTGTATGGAGTGCTGGAAGGTACCCGGCGCCTTCATGGCCAATTCGCGAAGCAGGTTACTGTTGGTATCGGAAAGCTCCATCAGGGTTACATCGGTTACAAAGCCAAAGCTTTTTTCGAAAATGAAGATGAGCGGATAGGAAAACAAGGTTAGGATGGCACTTCCGCCAAACAAGGCAAAATTCATAGGATCCAAATCCTGAAGGCCTCCCCCCTGTATGAGTGAAAGACCAATATGGATTGCCGAATACGTGATGAAGATCAATACGGAAGTGAGAAAGAACTGGGCCCGTTTTTGCATCTTAACCACGCTTATAATAGTTATGATCCCTGCTATCAGTTGCAGGAAAACAAACTCAAAGCTATTGGGCACCAGGAAACCGGTGATAATGATGGTGACCAGGTGTACAAGCAAAGCCGTCCGGGTATCGAAAAACACCCTGATAATGATGGGCACCAAACACATGGGCACCAGGTATATCAAGTCTACGTTATACCGCATGGTCAAACTGGTAATAAAAACCAACAAGAAGATAGTGATCAGTATCATTACGATCTTCTTGTTTTCTTCATAAATATCAGGCTTAAAATAGTACAGGAACAAGGCCAGCACAATAATGGAAAATGCCACCAGCATGATTTGTCCCAGCAATATCAGATTATAATTGGTAAGCGATCCCACCTGTTCCTTATATTCTTCTTGAAGCGATTGCAGAATTTGGTATCTCTCCTGGGTAACCAGCTCACCACGTGAAATGATCCGTTCTCCCTTTTGAACCATTCCTCTAACGGGTGAAATTTTTTCAAGAACGGCTTCCTTTTCCCGCTGCGTTTTTTCCGCATCGAAGATCACATTTTGCTCCAGTGAATTTTTCAGCACGGGCAGCAACACCAATGAATTTACCGAATCCTGTTGCAAGCGATTCCGAATATAGCGGTCGGCTTCCGAAATAGTAAAAAAGCTGCCCAATTCCCTTTCTTCGGCCACCTTATTCTGGATCTGCATCACCTCGTAATCATCGGGTTTATTTTCGATTACCGGGCTTAATTCGATGATTCCCCTTGAAAACAGGGTATCAAAAATAGAAACCGCCACCTTGCGGTTATAATGCTTAAACTCTGGCAGGGTATCGGCTTTACCATAGGCATTTTGCCAACTATCTTCAAAATCGTTGATCAAATCACTGTAGTGCTCCTGGTAAATCTGATCGCGATAGGTGAAGTAGGGTTTAAAATCCTCCAGCGCTGCAGCCATTTCTTCCTTTAGTTCCTTTTTCGATTTTTGAATGGCAAAGTTAAAAGGAGCTATAAGGTCCTCATGCATCCATGGCTTACCCTTTTGGAATTCGTATTTAAATTTCCCCTCACGTGGAAACATGGTTACCAGTAGTGCCGTAATCAATACGAAAAGAAACCCCTTATAGATTTCGGAATAATTATTCCGTATGTAAACAATAAGTTTATTCATCCGCTATTTATTGATGTCGCTAAAATAGAAACAATTCTTTGAATGCTGATTTATCTGAATTTCAAAATATTTAATTAAACTTGCACGTATAAACCAAAGATACCTTTTACATGCGCTATAAAATGCATCTTTGGAAAAACAATCAACCGACCGGATAGTCAAAAACCATGCTAATCCGGTCGATTTTAAACAACTGAAAGCCAAGGAAAATAAATAACAGCAGAAAGCTAACCATGAAATACGCGGTATGTTCACTCAATATTGTACCTGTTCGATCCGATCCTTCGGAAAAAGCTGAAATGTCGTCGCAGTGGCTCTTTGGAGAGCTGGCTGAGGTTATTTCGGAATTCAGGGACTGGCTTGAGATCAAAATGCAGGATGACAGCTATACCGGATGGATCGATCGCAAACAAGCCACCATAATATCCCCGGCACAATTTGATGAACTTAAACATCTACCGGCCATGATCACCATCGACCCGGTGAGCACCGTGCTGAACGCCTACAACCGCTATTACACCTATCTTCCTGCCGGGAGCATCCTCCGCAACACAACGGATCATTCCTTTGAATTCCCCGATGAAAAGCTAACCTGCACAGGAGCAATCAAACCCCTAAAATCGAAAGCCAAGACCGAAGAAGTGGTTGAACGCTCATTCGGTTTTTTAAATGCCGGCTATTTATGGGGGGGCAAAACAGTTTTTGGTATGGACTGCTCGGGTTATATGCAAGCACTTTTCAAAACGGCCGGTATTATGCTTAAACGCGACGCATCAGAACAGGTGAAACAGGGCGAAGCCATCAACCTGGTGGAAGAAGCCCGGGCAGGCGATCTGCTGTTTTTCGACAACCCTGAGGGCAAGATCGTTCATATCGGTATGCATATCGGTCATAATAAGATCATCCATGCCTCGGGCAAGGTTCGTATCGACTTTATCGATCATCAGGGTATTTATAACCGGCAATTGAAAAAATACACCCATAATTTAAGGGTGATAAAACGGATAGTTTAATTTACGTTTAACAACTATCTTTCTTGCTGAGAAAGAGGCTGCACTGTAAAATATAGCCTCTTTCAATTTTTCTTTTAATTTTGCATTGAATAAATGGATGTAAAAAGCATCTAAAACTATTTAAATCAACTACTTAGGAGTGCGACCAAAAATGCAGAACGGACGAAAAATCCCAGGGTGTACCGACATTTTATCCACCTTCCTAAGGCGATTTATCACATTAAAAGAGCGAGTTAAAATAAATAATCCTAAAAACCAGATCCTTAAAACAAATCTTTAGAATCTATGATCAAAACAAACAGAATCATGGCTGTAGTTGTGCTGGTTGCATCATTATTAATGAGTTACAGCACAATGGCTCAAACCGTCAAAGGCAAGATCGTCGATGCCGAGAATGGTGAGACCCTTATTGGTGCTACCGTAAAGGTTGCAGGAACTTCCAAGGGAGCGGCTGCTTCTTTGGATGGAACGTTTTCCTTTAAAGCACCTTTAGGTGATCAAACATTGGTTTTTTCCTATGTGGGATACATCAAAAAGGAAATGAACATTACAGTTGAAGAAGGAAATAATATCCTCGGTACTGTTAAACTGGACCCCAATGCTATTGGACTTCAGGAAATTAAGGTGGTTTCATCCTATGTAAAAGACCGCCAAACCCCTGTTTCGATCTCTACCATTAAGCCCCAGGAAATCGAAGAAAGGATGAGCACCAAGGAATTTCCTGAGTTAATGAAAACCACCCCCAGTGTTTATGCTACCAAACAAGGCGGAGGATATGGCGACAGCCGTATTAACCTCCGTGGTTTCGATTCCGATAACATAGGGGTATTGATCAACGGGGTGCCGATTAACGACATGGAGAGTGGTCAGGTATACTGGTCGAACTGGGCCGGTCTTTCCAATGTTACCCGGACCATACAGGTACAACGTGGTCTTGGAGCTTCCAAACTGGCAATTTCATCTGTGGGAGGTACCATTAACATTATCACCAATTCAACCGATGCTACAAAGGGTGGTTCGGTATACGTAGCCGCCGGTAATGATGCATATACCAAGCGCGGTTTTACCGTTTCAACGGGCCTGATGGACAATGACTGGGCCATTACCCTGAGCGGATCAATGGAAAATGGCGATGGTTACATGCAAGCCACCAATTTCAGGGCTTATTCCTATTTTGCCAATGTTTCCAAAAAGATCAATGAAAACCACCACCTGTCACTCACGGCTTTTGGGGCACCGCAATGGCATAACCAGCGCGGGTCCATGCATATGATCGGTGATTATATCAATGATGATGGCGACCTGATGGAATTCCAAAACGATTACCGTGATCAGGAAGAAGGCATCAAGTATAGCTCACATTATGGCATGCGCGAAGGTGAAATATACAACACGGGTTATGCTTATAATGAATATCATAAACCGCAAATCTCCTTAAACCACTATTGGAGCATTGATGATGAAACACGCTTATCGACTGCTGTTTACTCATCATTTTCAAGTGGTGGTGGCCGCAGGGTGGATGGAGCCCAGGACCACTGGCTCGAGTTTGAGTATCCTTCAGGTGAACCTTATGGTAATACCAAATTAACGCCTGACGGATTACTCGATTATGATGCCGTATTTGCTGCCAATGCTGCATCGGATAATGGCTCGCAGGCAATTATGAGTATGGCCGTAAACAGGCACGACTGGTATGGGATACTGTCGAGCTTAAATACCAAGGTCAACAATATTAACATTACGGCCGGTGTTGACGGTCGCTATTACAAGGGTTATCACTACACCGAAATAACCGACCTGATGGGTGGCGATGAATACCTGGATGAAGAAATTATTAGCGATTCAATTGTTCCCAATAATGTGAACAGGGAACCGGGTAAACCCCTTCAGGAAGGCGATAAGATCAATTATTACAACACCGGTGAAGTTCTCTGGGGAGGATTATTTGCACAGGCTGAATTGGTTGAAGGCAACTATTCGGCATTTCTCAGCCTCTCGGGGGTAAATACAAGTTATCGTCGTGTGGATTACTTTACCTATAAAGATACTGATCCCATGCAAAGCTCCAATTGGGCTAACTTTCTTGATTACAGCGTTAAAGGAGGAGCCAATTACAATATCAACGAATTTCACAACGCTTTTGTCAACATCGGTTATTTTACCCGTGCACCCTTCTTCCGGTATGTATTTCTTAATTATACCAACGAGATCAACGAAGGCGCCAAGCATGAGAACATCTTCTCATTTGAGCTGGGTTACGGCTTAACTAAACAAAACATTGATGTTGATCTTACCCTGTATCATACCGAATGGCTCAACAAAACCCTTACCCGTTCACTGGGCGATTACACAGCCAACCTCACCGGCCTCGATGCCATACATCAGGGTATTGAATTGGAAGCAACCTATCAACCCTCCAGGAACCTTACCTTAGAAGGAATGGTATCAGTTGGCGACTGGCGCTGGTCCGATAACCTCATTGCCGATGTATATGATGATCAGCAAAACTATCTGGAAACCATTTCCATATACGCCGAAGATATCCACGTGGGTAATGCAGCCCAAACAACAGCATCATTAAGCGCCGACTGGCAAGTGTTTAACGATTTTAAACTGGGCGGAACATTTTATCATGCCGACCGCTTATTTGCCGATTTCGACATTGAAAACAGAACCTCCGAAGACCTGGAAGGTGTCGATGCCTGGAATATGCCCGATTACCAGTTGGTGGATATATTTGCCCGTTACAACTTTGACCTGGCCGGTTTCGATGCCTCCATTATCGGTAATGTGGATAATCTCCTCGATACCGAATACATCTCCGACGCCCTCGACGGTGATCAGCATAATGCCTTTACATCACCGGTATTTTATGGATTTGGCCGAACATGGAGAATAAGCCTTAAAGTTAACTTTTAATCTTAAAAATCAACAGCATCATGATACAGTATAAAAAAATATTCGCACTGCTTTTCGTTGCCGGTTTATTGGTTTTGTCAGGCTGTGAACCCAACGAAGAGATCTATAAAGACTACGATAAGGCTGAGATTGGAAACAAGAAGACTATAGAACACACCTTAACAAGCGATGACTATAGCACAATTTCCAATATAGCCTTTGACAAAAACCCAGATGACTCGGTAAATACGGCATTCATTTCAGCCAATGAATTCTTTACCGATTCCATATCGGCAGCTGACTATGTGCCCTTTTTCATGAACATCAATTATCCTTCGTCAGCCCCGGGATCAAAGGCTGATATCACCTTTAATTATCACGGGGACATGCCCGAGGAACTTGGTTATTATGCCCATCCCGTGCCCTATGAATTATCGGATGAGGATTATGCATTGGTGAATGCCGAGGTGGGTGACGCTAAATATTTCTTCCCGGATTATCCGGCAGCATTGTATCTGCCCACAATCCTCGATTCTACATTTTATGATGAAGAAGAGGATGACCTTGTTGTAGTAACTTACGATGAAAGTAATTCGAACCCACCCCCTACTGTTCTCTATGAAGGTTTTTCGAACCAGGCTGAGGGGCTCGGCCAGTTTAATAACTTTAGTGTAACCGGACCGCAAAACTGGCAATGGGAAGAGTTTGACAATGGGTGCGTAACCATGTCGGGCTATGACGATGGACAGGTTGAAAATGAAAATTGGCTTATCTCCGAGCCCATCGACCTATCCGGAGAATCAGACGTTACCTTGCATTTCCGTCATGCCGTAAACTATATTGACGAGGCGGAACCTTCTGATATGTTGGATGTAATGATCTCTACAGACTTCAGGGAAGACGACACCCTCAACACACAATGGCAAAGCCTTCAATATCTTGGCTTTACATGGCCCGAGGGCAACGATTGGAATTTTATTAACTCCGGTGAAATCGACATAAGCAGTTACAGTGGTGATGTTGTTCGCCTGTGTTTCAAATATACATCCAATGATTCTATCGCCAGTACCTGGGAAATAGGTGAAGTAAGCATTGGCGATCCCGGGCACACATCGGTTTCGGTTGGCGACCTAAGCACGAAAAAGAGGCTTTATTATTACAATGGCTCCGAATGGGAACAGGATGAGAATGCTTATTACCTCAATCCGTCCGACTATGACCAAATGGGAATCCCCGGTGAGCATGATAACTTCTCCGAGGATGAAAAACCGGCCGATTACATCCCCCTCCTGCTCAACCATAAGTACCCGCTGGCCGGGAAAGGCGTAAGCAAAATTATTGTTTATGATTATTACAATGGTGAAGGTAGTGTTACCCTTGCTTCGGAATACACTAAGCAGGATGACGGCACATGGACATCAGCCTATGATTACATCCAACCCGTAACCCAACAATTTGTGGTGGCTGAAAGTCGCGGAAACTGGGTTTTTAACCCCGATGTAACCTTTATTATGGCGAGCTCCGATTATCAAATCATTGTTGATGCTGTTAAAGAAAAGCACGGCTCCAAATATATCGACAGCTACGGAACCGGGGAGTTTTACTCAGGCGCCAATTCATACTACAGCAACTTCGATATACGGATAAGCGAACGCCTTGAATATGACCCTGAAACCTTTGAAGGACTCAGTGAGGACGAAGCTATGGAGATCATTCACAGGCGATTGGTTGAAGCTATGCAATTGTTACTTCAAAATAAATACCCCGAGGCGGTTCCTGAAGTTAGCGGCATCACGGTAAATTACAAAGTAACCTTCGAAACATTCAATAACGATTACAGCAGAAGCACCTGGTTGGCCAATATGCGTTGTGTTGCAGCTGCCGAAGGAGGTACACCTCCGCAGTTCGAACTGGTAGATAACACCTTTTTCCGCGATGGTGAGCCGGTACCTGTTTCACCTGTAGAGTAAAAATTAATCAATTTGCCACTTATACAAAAGGCTGCCTTTCATGGCAGCCTTTTTCATTTGAACGAAGCAATGCATAATTAACAGTAATTGCTTTACTTTGAAGTGCTGAAATTTTATAAACGATGAAAGATAAAGTAATACACATTTCGCTGGCCATATTTATTGTACTAATTGCATGTTCCTGTGGTTCCAATAACCAAAACGCAGAACAGGAACGATACGTGGTTATGCTTTCGGTTGACGGTTTCAGGTGGGATTACCCGGAAATGACCCAAACACCCAACCTGGATAAGATCGCAAAACAGGGGGTGAAAGCTCAATCACTCAAGCCCTCATTTCCTACTAAAACGTTTCCGAACCATTATTCCATGGCCACCGGCCTGCACCCCGATCATCATGGGATTGTAAACAACAGCTTTTACGATCCGGCCATGGATAAATATTACGCCATCCGTATGGCAGATGCCCGTGATAACCCAGCCTTTTATGAAGGCGAACCCATTTGGGTAACAGCAGAAAAACAAGGCATAACCTCAGCCTCGTATTTTTGGGTAGGCTCCGAAGTCTTGATCGACAGTATTCGTCCTACTTACTGGAAACGATACCAACATGATTTTCCCTTTGCGCAACGTATCGATTCGGTTATCGCCTGGCTGCAAAAACCGGCTGAAAAGCGTCCGCATCTGATCACCTGGTACATGCATGAACCCGATGCCATTGGTCACCGGCATGGGCCTGCAGGAAACGCAACGCTCGATATGGTCACCCACCTCGACAGCCTGATCGGGGTTTTTATGCATAAGCTGGATCAACTGCCCAAATCGGATAAAGTGGATGTAATTATTACCTCCGATCATGGCATGGGGGCGATTTCACCGCAACGGCTGGTCAAGCTGCAAAATCATGTTAACAAAGATTGGCTCGATGAAATTCAGGGTGGAAATCCGATGTATCTGCTCGAAGCAAAAGAGGGATATACGGATTCGGTTTACCTGGAGCTTAAAAAGGTAGATCACATCAAGGTTTGGAAACATGGCGAAGTTCCTGATCATTTGAATTACGGCACCCACCGGCGCACACTCGATTTGATAGTAGTGGCCGATAGTGCCTGGAGTGTGAATTTTGGCGAAGCGTATGATTACACCGGCGGCACCCATGGCTATGAAAATACCAACAAAGACATGCACGCCATCTTTTATGCCTATGGCCCTGATTTCAGGAAAAAACACATACACCCCACTTTTGAAAACGTTGACCTTTATCCGTTGATCACTCATTTGCTTGATTTAAAGCCCGCCCAGGTGGATGGTAAGCTGGAAAGGGTTGAGGGGATGCTGGTGAATGATGATTAAACCATACATCAACATGAAAGCATAGGGCATGGAGCATAGAGCATGGAGCATAGAGCATGGAGCATAGAGCATGGAGCATAGAGCATGGAGCATAGCGAACGAAGCATGGTGCATGGTGCATGGAGCGTGGAGCGTGGAGCATGGAGCATGGAGCATGGAGCATGGTGCATGGTGCATGGTGTATGGAGAAAAAAATAAAATAATAAAAGGACTTATGTCCAATGACGGGAAGCTGCAGAGGTTATCCTGATATAAAAACATAAAAGCAATGAAAACAATACTGATCATTCTCTTTACGGCAATGATGCTTTCTGCATCATCGCAACCGCTGTCGCAGCAGGAGCTGCTGAATGCCGGCCCCATGGTGGGCTATTCCGAAATGCAGGAAGTGATGCTTTGGGTGCAGACCAAAGTTCCCGCAGTAGCCCGTATTGTATATTGGGATCAGGAGAATCCTAACCGGAAATATTCCACCGACCGGGTGATCACTTCCAGAAAAGAAGCTTTTACGGCTCATCTGGTTGCCGATTCGGTAGAACCCGGTAATCAATATGGGTATGAATTGTACATCAACAACCGGAAAATGGAATTCATGTATAAAACCGAATTCCAAACCCAAACCCTTTGGCAATGGCGTACCGATCCACCTGATTTCCGTTTTGCTGCCGGAAGCTGTGCCTACTTCAATGAAAAGGAATACGACCGTCCCGGCGAGCCTTATGGTAACGGATACGATATCTTTATGAGCATCCTTCGCAAAGACCCCAACTTTATGCTTTGGATGGGTGATAATGTTTACTTGCGCGAAGCCGACTGGAACACCCGGACCGGCATCCTTCACCGCTATACCCACGACCGGGCTACGCCACAGTTGCAACCTTTATTGGCATCGGTTCATCACTATGCCATATGGGACGACCATGACTACGGACCCAATAACAGCAACCGCTCCTGGTGGAACAAGGAGGATACTTACGAGGCCTTTAAGCTTTTTTGGGCTAACCCTTCTTATGGTATTGATGATATGGAAGGTGCCATCACTTTTTTTGAATGGAATGATATGGATTTCTTCCTGTTGGATAACCGAACTTACCGAACCCCCAACTACCGCAATGAACCGGGTAAAACCATCCTTGGCGAAGAGCAACTCCAATGGCTGTTCGACGCTTTAACCTATTCCCGCTCCCCCTATAAATTTGTGGTGATGGGTGGTCAATTCCTTAACACTTCCGGACAAGGAGAGACCTATAGCAATTATGGGTTTGAAAAAGAACGGCAACGTATTATCGACTTCATTTATGAACAGGGTATACAAGGGGTAGTTTTCCTTACCGGGGACCGTCATCATTCTGAATTAAGCATTTTGAAAAAGGAAAACAAACCCACTATCTGGGATCTGACCCTCTCATCCTTAACAGCAGGGCCTCATACCACCGCCGATGAAGAAACCAACACTTTGCAAGTAGATGGAACTTTGGTAATGGAGCGTAACTTCGGCATGGTGGATGTTAAAGGCCCGCGTAAGGATCGTAAGCTGATTATTACTGTTTTTGATACACAGGGAGAGGAATTGTGGACAAGGACCATTGAACGGTAATTTTTATCTTCTGATCAGGAAGACCAAAAACAGGAACATCATCAGCGTTAAAGCAGCCCCGGCCCAGAAGGCGCCCTGTATGCCCCATATGGCAAATGTTAATCCCATCAGTAGCGGCCCCAGTGTTTGACCGATCCGCAGCACCATTCCATTCAACGACATAAAGATGCCCCGGTAATTCATGGGCGAAATCCGCATCAGCAAAGTAATTACACTGGGAAAGTTGATTCCCTGGGCAAACCCGAAGATCAAAACGGGGATCGGCATCAGCCAGATGCTTGGCGTCAGTGGGATCAATATTAAAGAAATGGTATAAAGCAGAAATCCTATGATGATCAGTTTTCGTTCACCAAAGTGACCGGTCAAACGCCCAAGCTGTGATGATGTAATGGCTGTAGATACCGAAGTTACCGACATCAACACACCAATAACCCAGGATTCAGCCTGGAAATCATTCCCCATTAAAAATGGAAAATAAGTAAGGTAGGAACCAAAAAGAATAATGAATGTGATCAGAGAATTTAAAAAGAGAATGATCACTGTTTTGTTGTTGATATAACTAAGGGCATTTTTAAGGTATTCTATGAAATTCTGCCCGTTGCGGGGCTCGGGGTTATCGAGTTTATACAACACCACAAAGGCAATGGGCAAAGCCAGTACCGGAAGGGCAAAAGGAAAATGCCATCCAAGAAGAGCAAGCAAGCCACCTATTGCCGGATAAGAAGCGGTTCCCATACTTAATACACTCCCGTTATACCCCATCACCGTTGCCCGTTGTTCATCGGGATAAATATCGCCAATGAGCGTACCATTGAGGGAACCTAATGAAGCAGCCCCGGAGCCTTGCAAAAAGCGAAAGAACAACAACCATGTATAATCGGTAGTGAAAAAACAGGCTGTTCCGGCTACCCCAAAAAGCAACAGCGATGGTACCAGTATGGTTTTGCGCCCGTAACGGTCGGCCAAAACTCCCAGCAGGGGAGTTAAAACAATACCGGGAAGAGTAAATACTGTGATCAGCAATCCCACCTGCTGTTCCGAAATACCGAAAGCATCTTTCACATCAGGGAAAACAGGAGTAATGGACGATACTCCCATCACCGCCATCAAGGTAATGCTGAAAATGATGTGCAAATTACGATCTTTCCAAAAACTAACCCTGTTCTGCTTTTCTTCCTCTGCCATAGTTGCAACAAACAATTATCAGTTAACAATGTTTCCCGGAATTTAATCAAGTGCCATTCGGGCCGGCAAAGGTAAAGAGAAGAAGAATAACATATAGGTTATAAAGAAAATAGGGAGACAGGCCTATATATGCATGATATTTATTTGTTTATGGGTTAAGTTCCCATGCTGCTTCCAGCTTCCGGTTACTGCATAATCACTTTCCGCGTGTGAACATCCCGGTCTGTTGATATTTGAAGAAAATAAACCCCCGGATTTTGTCTGATACCGCCATCATTCCTGCCATCCCAGCGAAGCTTGGTTGATTCATTGATAACTCCATTATGGATCAATTTGATCTTCTGCCCTATCTGATTAAAAACTTCAACTTTGGTCGCCTTGATTGAATTTGACTCAATCGAAATCTGAATTGAAGATTTAAAAGGATTTGGTTTCAGAGAAATAGCCTGTCCTGATGCTCTTTCATCTTCAACACCGGTAATAAACCGGTTAATGGTAAGATAAACCGGGACGGTGAGGGTATCTTCTTCATGAATAATATGAACCATACCCCGGTAATGATCTTCAAGCAAGTCTGGGGAAGAGAGGACAAGGGAAATGGTATCCGTTTCTCCTGCATACATGGTACCCAGTTCAAAATTAGTTGTAAGCCAGGAGATGGTGTCCGGTATAGCAACATTATAGTTGAGGGTTCCACCACCACTATTTTTAACCGTCAAATTCACGGTATCGGTTGCGGCAAGGGCGAGGGTATCGGCTATAGTGTCAGTAAGAGTGGTTAAGAGAGGGTGGGCAGGAAGTGAGTCCATTGCCATTATGGCATTATTAACGTTCAATCGTCCACCGCTTGTCGTAATGCCTTCCAGTGTGGGATTCGGATCAATATTATAAAGAAGATAATGCCTCATCATAAGCGCAATGGAGTCGGGATATTGATGATAAGCCTCTATCAAGGCCGAATCGGCGGCAGAGAAAAGCAATCCAAAAGCCCCTGTTACGTGGGGTGTAGCCATAGAAGTGCCTGAAAGGAAATCATAATCATTCCCGGGCACCGTGGATTTTATGTAGGTTCCAGGCGCTCCCAGGTCGATGCTTGTCCGGCCATAGGCTGCATTCTGACTTTTCTGGTCCCAGTTTGTGGTATTGGTGACCGAAATCAGGTAAGGCGAATCAAATGCCGTGGGCACATCACCCACCTCATCCACATTCCAGCCACCATTAGCAGTGGCCGCGGCATTGAGAACACCCTGCATGCCCAATGAATCATACATGGCTCCCCAGATGGGATAATCTTCGGGATCACCAAAATCAACCCCAAAAGAAGCATTGGTACCAACCACAAACGCTCCTTGTTCTCCTCCCGTTTCATTATACAAGGTCCGCATTTCCAGCACATAGCCATAGCCTTCAACCACCACGCTCTCAGCTTGTGAAGATGCTGCAATGGGCATGATCCGGGCATGCCAATTAACACCGGCAACCCCTATTCCATTATTACCTCTTGCTGACGTTATTCCGGCCACATGTGTACCATGATAACCAGAGGGTATATCACCTGAATGATTGTATGCATTCCAGCCGTTGACATCGTCCACGTAACCATTTCCATCATCATCGATATCATTTCCGGGTATTTCATGATGGTTAATCCAGATATTTTGCCTGATATCTTCGTGGGTCATCGATGTACCATTATCTACTATGGCCATAACAATGGTATCGCCCAGTGCCGAATACCCACCCGTGTTTTTCGACCAGGCCTCAGGAGCATCGATGTCGGCATCTTCCAGTCCCCCAAACTGCCCGGTGTTATGAAGCCCCCATAAATCATCAAAAGCAGGATCATCGGGGATGGAATCCAACAGCGGATTTTTCCTCAATTCAACATAATGATTAAACTGGGCAAGACTTACAGCCTCGTGATTGCGAACAATGGAAAGTAACTCCGAGGCATTTACCTGCTTATCATGTGTAAAGAGCCAAACATTCATCCGCTGAGAGAGCAACCGTTTTGCCTGAAGCTCAAAAGATTCAAAATCATTTTCGAGTGAGGATATGGCCTGATGCCCGGAAACATCAGGCTTTAGCTGTATCATTAATTCTCCGGGAATACGATCTTGCTGAGCATACATTTTAGTGCTCACAAGAATAAATACGGTTATGATAAAATATGTGATTTGTGTTTTCATACGATAAATTTAACACTAAAAACGCAAAAATATCCAACATAAAGTTGTCTTTCACAATAAATTAACATTTTGCACAAAAAAAGCCGCCCCACATCGTGCAGGCGGCTTACATTTCCTCCCCCCGGTACTATTCATTATTTCTTTCCTGTACCCAAAAAATAATCCATCTTCTTAAACGTGTTTTTAAACAGATTCCCTTTCCGGCCACTGAACATAGCATCGTTTTCCGTTGATGTAACAATGAACTGATGGGTTGAATCAGCCTTATAGGCTTTCAGAGTAATGGGGCTGAAATTATCTCCATGAGCTGTAATGGTATATTGGGGATCGTTCAGTTTGGATTCCGGCCAGTCATCAACATAGCTATTGCTTCTCCTGTTGGCCAGTTGTTGAATATAGCTGGCTGTTTGGGCTGAATCCACAGTCATACCATTAACCGTCCATTGATTGTTTTTTTTCTGAAGGGTAAATGATTGGGCCGGATAGCTGAATTCCACCTTTTTCAGATTCTTTTTGTTCACTGCCACCAGGTTTTTGTTGCGGAATGATTTAAGTTGCGGCCTGAAAACAGTTTTCAAATAACCGTCGAGGGCATAAACTTCCTGTTCGCCGGCCATACGCACAAACGAGGTCATTTTTCCGCGTGGTTGATACGCACTCATTCCCTGCTGATTTTGGGATTGTTTACGCGGATTGAACGAAAATTTACCCACGATCAGTTCCCCTGCATTTTTTCCATCTTCCTCAATTACCACACGCAAGCTTGCTGTATCCGTCACTTCGTATTTTTCCCATTGTTCTTTACTGCGTGCTGCTAGCCGTTCGGGTTTCATTTCCGTTAATTGCTTTAAGATGGCATCCACAGCCTTAGGATCTGCTTTGGAATCGATTTTTTCACTACGAACGCGCCAATCCCTGTTTTTCCGGTAAATCTCAAAATCGGGATTCTTGGCTTCAGGCGGAAATATCTTTACAGCGGTTACATTTGCTGTATCGACGCTAACCAGCTCCTGCCTGAATGAACGATCGCCTTTTTTTGCCTGATACTGCTGCTGAATGATTACAGCAACGAGCAATACGACAAAAACGATGATCAGGATTCGGAAATTCTTTTTCTTAAACATGGCCTACCTCCATTCTTTTAACTCTGCGATTACGATTACGAACACTACGGATAATTCCGTAGGCAATAATAAGAATTATCGGCAACAAGAAATTTGTAACCTTCAGGATCAGTTTGGTGTTATCCTCAACTTGCTCTAATGGTCGTGCGGTAACACCCTTTGTTCTCAACTCTATCAGGCCGGTATCATCGGCCAGCCAATCAATAGAGTTAACCAGCAAGCTCACGTTATCCTTGTTCACCTGCCGGGCTTCACGGCCCTGACCACCGACCGGAAAATCGCCATCGGAAAACACCACCATGCTTGATTGTGCGTTACCCACAAGGTTACCCTTAAGGATAGCGCCAACGGTGAGGTGGGAAAGTGGAAAATCGGCCTTGGTCCATTGCTTTTGTACATTAAACCTAAAAGGCGGTGTTTTGGTCCCTGAATTCTCCGAAGACTTTACCAAAGGCTTATAGGTAAGAGAAGTATCACCGGTAAAGGATATGGAACTGGTGAACTGGAAGAGAACTTGTTCCAGCCCTTTTGTTATCGCATGTTCTTCAAAATTGTTGATAATAGGGATATAGGGGAACTGCACCCGGCGGGTGACGTTCATACCGCCCATATTCTGCCTCACACCAATAGCTGCGGCATTAGCATCGATCACAAAGTTATTTTCGATAGTGATCCCTTTTTGCGAAAGCCAATCCGTTAATCCTGTATATTGGGATTGGCCTTGCTGGGTTTGAAAATCGCCCGAAACCCGGTTAACGGCCAACATCAGCCGGCCACCTTGTGCCAGGTAATTATCGAGCATTTGTAAATGGCTTTGCGGAAAAGTGTCGGTTGGGGCTATGATCGCAACTGCTTTGTATTTGGTAAAATCGGGTTGCGCCGTATCATTCATGGTAACCTCTTCCACATCATAAAGCACCGACAATTCCTGGTTTACCTGTTGCATATCACTCAGGGGAGCTTCGCCATGCCCCTGCAATAATCCTACTTTAGGCTTATTCTTTACCGATAGCTTTTTAATGGAAGTGGAGAGGTTATATTCCATTGATGTGCCTTCCTGTATAAATGGGATGATCTCTTTATCATCCCCCTTTTGCACAACTGCACCCATGTATGCCCGCTGCTGTTTCATTTGGTCCTTTTCGCGCACATTGATGAGTACCGGCTGTATTCCTGCTTGCCGGGCTTTCATTTCGGCATCCTCTTCTTTATTGGGATTAATGAATTCATAAACCACCATGCCCCTGGAACGATTATCGTATTCGATCAAAAGGTCTTTGAACTGACGCCTGACCTTGGCATACTGCGGCGGAAGATCCTCGGTAAAATAAGCCGTGATGGTAACCGGCTCTTCCAGGTCATTTAAAATGTTTTCAGTGGCATTGCTCAGCGAATAGCGCTGGTCTTCCGTCAGGTCGACCCTGGTAAAAAATTGCTCCGAGAGGATGTTCACCAGAATAACGACCCCGATTATTAATATCAGTTGTGAAGTTATGGCTTTTTTACGCTTCATTATTTATCATTTTTTCTGATTCGTAATCGGTTTTTATGATCAATCAACCACGTTTCTTTTTGTTAAAACGGATTCGGACAATATTAATCCGATAAAGACGATCGACAGGAAATACACCAAATCGGCAGTATCGATCACACCTCGTGAAATGGATTCGAAATGTGTTGACAAGTCGAGGTAGTTGAAAATCTGCCCGGCCACGCCTGTGAAATTTCCGGCCAACACACCGAAAATGATGTGAAAGAATATCCCGATAAATAAGGCCAGCAAGAAGCCAACGATCTGGTTATTGGAGATGCTGCTGGAAAACAAACCTATGCTGATATATGAAGCGCTCATTAGCAACAAGCCCAGGTAACCGGTCCAAACAGCACCATGGTCTATATTCCCTATATTGGCTACTGTGATGTAATAGGGTAAGGTTAATGCCAGTGCGATGGCAATCAATATCAAGGTTGAGAAGAACTTACCCACCACCACCTGCCAATCGTTAACCGGTTTGGTAAGTAATAGCTCAATGGTTCCCGAGCGTTTTTCCTCGGCCAAAAGTCGCATGGTTAAGGCCGGGATAAAGAAAAACAAGGTCCAGTAGGCAATGCTGAAAAAAGCCTGCAAGCTGGCCTGTCCAACAAAGAATATATCGGAGCCGTATAACCAGGTAAAAAATCCACTGAAACCCAGAAACAAAACCAACATGATATACGCCATCAGTGAATCGAAAAAAGCGCTTAACTCACGCCGGGCTATTATCCATACTTTTTTCATATTGTATAGCTTTTTATCATTTTCAAATTAATTCATTGTCAGTTGCCTAAAGACGTCTTCCAATTTTGTTTCAACCGGGGTAAGTTCAGTAAGGTACCAGTCATTTTCAATGCAAAGCTTAAAGATGGCCCTGCGGGACGACTGCTCCGGTTTACTCTGAACTTCAAAAGCTGCTTTAGTATCCGATGCAAAATCAACCATCTCAACACTTGCAAGCGATTGCAGTGCCTGATATACCTCGTTTCTTTCACCATCTTCAATGGTTACCTTGAGCATCTCGCGGCCTTGTGAGCGGCGGCGTAGCTCCTCCGAGGTACCGTCGGCAACGATTTTTCCGTTATTAATGATCATAATACGGTCGCAAGTTGCTTCTACTTCGGCAAGAATGTGCGAGCTCAGGATAACTGTTTTTTCCCGGCCGATCTTCTTGATCAATTCGCGGATCTCCACTATCTGGTTGGGGTCAAGCCCGGAAGTCGGTTCATCGAGGATCAATACCTCGGGATCGTGAATGAGCGCCTGTGCCAGCCCTACCCTTTGCTGATAGCCCTTGGAAAGCTCCCCGATCTTTTTGTGCTTTTCACCTTCCAAGCCGCACACTTTCACCATATCCAGTATACGATCCCTGATCCCGTCTTTTGGTATGCCCTGCAATTGGGCCACAAATCTTAAATAATCGATCACGGGCATCTCCGGATAAAGCGGATTATTTTCCGGCAGGTAGCCAATGTAACTTTTTGTGGTATCAGGATCATCGAATACCGACACATTGCCTATCCTGATAATGCCATTATTGGGTGCCAGAAAGGAGGTAATAGCCTTCATGGTGGTTGTTTTCCCGGCTCCGTTTGGCCCGAGGAAACCAAGCACCTCGCCGGTCTTTACATTGAAGGAAATATCATCGACTGCCTTCTGAGCACCATAAACTTTCGTTAGATTCTCAATTTGTATATCCATGGTAACCCAAATTTTTCAGACAAATAAAAAAAAATTGGCTAAGCAAATAAAGGTGGCTATTAGTGTTTTAACATTTTTTAACAGGCTTTTATAAGTTTAATGGCTTAATGAAAGCTTAGAATTACCTCTTGTCATAATCCATTATTAAAGGCTCAAGTCGTTCATTTGGCAGCATCATAATTAAACATAAACCTATATACTCATTCTAAATGTATAAATTATCAGCTTGGTAAGTAAACAATTATCCTTGGAAACACATTGATAAAGTATATAAAGCTTGTCAGAAACATGGCAACCGTGGCATAAGATTATGTATGTATGAATAATGTGTAAACCGAAAGGATGATGCGAGGAAACGTATAAAAAATCGATTTGCTAAAAACAGGGTGTTTGCAATGATTTAAATAAGTTTGCAGGCCATATGTAGCGTATGAATAAAGAAAATGTGTAGCATAAAAGAAATAAACTTGAATTAAAACTTAAAGGGATTTGTTATACGTTTCAAATTTATTTATATTTGCGAGGCATGCGATTTGGTTGTTTTTAACTCAACCTTAATGCTTGTGGCTAGGTAAAACTATGATTGGAGAAATATTTATATTAAGAAACGATAAAAACTTTTTGCTATGAAAATCAGAATTAAACAATTTCTTGGGGGATTCTTGCTCTTATCAATTTTGTTGATAACCGGCATTTCCCAGGCCCAGGAGGCCGAAATGAAGAAGGAAAAAGAAGCTGACGAGTTCATCTTTACTAAACATTGGTATCTGCAAGGACAGCTAGGCTTAAATACTTTTTATGGTGATATTACCAATGATGATAATGCTGTTGTAAAGCATTTCACGGAATCAAGAGCCGGGGGATCATTGATCTTAGGCTGGCAATTCCATCCCATTTGGGGAGTGCGTGGCGACCTGTTTTATGGCGGATTGAAAGGAGAAAGGCCCAACCGCTATTTTGAAACCGAGTTGTGGTCGGCTCACCTTGAGCCCACTATTAGCATTAGCAATATTATTAAGAAAAAGGAAAGGAAATTCAACATTTATGCACTTACCGGCATCGGAATGTCTAATTGGGAAGCAGAGCAATTCCAGAGTGAAGATAAAAACACCCGGATTGGCGGTAATGGTGTTACAGAAGACTGGACTTCGGAAGTTACCATCCCGGTAGGCGCAGGAGTGGATTATAAATTGAATGAGAGCTGGTCGTTAAATCTCGAGAGCCGTTTGTATTATGTATTGGGAATTGACGATGACGGCGGCGGCGATATGATGGACGGTGATCAGGCAGGCGCAGCCAATGAAAACAACGACGCTTTCAACTTCTTTGGCGCCGGCGTAAAATATAAGCTTGGTATGGGCGCCGATCTGGAAACTATGGCCAAGGAGTTTGAAACGGTGCAATTCGAAGTAACCCCTGACCCGCTGGAAGAACATGGTAATACCATCAATGTGGAAGTTGAGGGTACCGTACCTGAAAAATACTTTGGCAAAACCGCTGCCGTACAGATGACGCCTGTTCTTAAATATGGAAATGACTCAACCAAGCTGAAACCCATCACACTAATAGGCGAAAAAGTCGAAGGCAAAGGTGTAACCATTAACCATAAGGAAGGCGGCACATTCTCCTATCAGGATCAAATCCCGTATGATCCCTCAATGAATGTATCGGAACTTGAAATAAACCCGCTTTTCTATAAGCCACAAGAAGGCGTTAGTGAAGAAATGAGCCAGGAAAACATCATGCTCAAGATGAAATATGTTAAAGGCCCCATCGTAAAAATAGGCGATGGTGTTATTTACACCCAGGAACGTGTTATGCATGATGAACATCTTTATATGGCCAACAAGGAGACAGCCAAAAAGCTGGGCATGGACACCGAAGAGTATTATGAAAAAGAAACCATCGTAAGCAAAACCGCTACCATTTATTTCAAGATCAACAGGGCCAACCTGAACTGGAATTTCTACCTTAACGACAGGGAGAAAGCCAAAGAAAAGGTTGAATACCTGAAAGATTTTATACGTAAAGGTTGGAAAATCAAGAATATTGAAGTGCACGGCTGGGCTTCACCGGATGGTGAGATCTCATTCAACGAAAACCTCTCGGAATGGCGTGTAGAAACCGCTACAAAATATCTTGACAGGGTATTTGCCCAAATTGCCAAGAAAAAAGAATTAACCGTTACCAAACCCAGTGAAGCTAAAAAGCTATTTTCGTCTAAAGCTCATGGCGAGGACTGGGAAGGCTTTATGCGTGCAATTAAGGCTTCCGATATTGAGGACAAGGCGATCATCCTGAATGTGGTTAATCAGCAAACCGATCCAAAGAAGCGCGAACAGGAAATCAGGAATATGACCGTTGTGTTCAAGGAAATTGCCGAAGAAATTCTGCCTCCACTCAGGAGGGCCGAACTTACGGTAGCTGCTTATGAACCCAAGCACACCGATGAAGAACTTGAAAACATGGCAATGGAAGACCCGGGTAGCCTAAAGCAAAAAGAACTGCTCTATGCCGGCAGCTTACAGCAAACACCATCGGAACAATTGGAGGTGTATGAAAAAATGATCGAAATGTACCCGGATGATTGGAAAGGTTATAATAACGCAGCCTATATCCTGTTAAGCAAAGATCAAATAGATCAGGCCGAAGAATATCTTGAAGAGGCCAAAGAGCTAAGTAATAATAATCCGATCATTTTGAACAACCTTGGAGTTGTAGAATCGAAGAAAGAAAATTATAAACAAGCCAAGGTGATCTACCTCACAGCCGAAAAGCACGGTGCTGACATCGATTATAACCACGGCATCATCATGATTGATGAAGGTAAATATGAAGATGCACTGAGCCTGTTCGGTGGCAAGGACTGCAACCACAACGTTGCCCTGGCACAATACCTGGCAGGTAATGCCGAGCGCGCTTCGAATACACTGAAATGTGCCCCCGATCATGCCAAGTCATTCTACCTGATGGCAGTTATTGCCGAAAGCATGGATGACACCGATATGATGTATGATTACCTGGTTAAGGCTGTTCAAGCTGATCCATCACTCAAGTCGGAACTGGAAAAGGATCGCGTATTCCTTGAATATCATGATAAACCTGATTTCAAAGGAATCGTGGAATAAATTCTGGTATTTTTCATAGCATTGAAAACCGTCCCTGTTTTTGGGGCGGTTTTTTTTGATCATAAAATTTGGGGTCAGGTTATTCGAAGGCCACCTTATTCATAAAAAACACATTTTTCCTGTTGCGATCAGCTCTATGAGAATTATTAATTCGCTGATAACCATACACCAGGAAGTTATTACCATACCACAATCGTATTGAAGCTTGTTCCTCGCCGGTTAAACGGTCCATCGAGCTACTCAGGGCAATAGGGATCTGGGTAAAGTTATCCACGGTTTCCGGACCATTAATGATGCATGAATGGATCTGACCCTTGTAGTAATAGGCAATGATGGTTTCGTCCTTCAAATGATAAAAACAAGGTAGGTTTTGAAGTTGCATCATTTTAACATCACGGATTTCCAGGCCATTATTCCACACCAATTCCCCCTGGGTACCAAAAGCAGCAATAATTGCCGATGTGTATAAATAACCATCGAACACCTCGCGGTATATATTTATCGGGCGGCCATAATAATCATATCCCACAGTTGATATAGTTCTATATTGCTCACTGAAAGATACCCCTGAAAAAATCAACTCCCCATTATGAAAGCGAGGTTCATTGAGCAATAACTGAAACCCAACTTCAAATTCCTTATCATCATTACGTTGCATTTTTTTCTTGATCTTCAGGGCTTTGGTGGTCTCAAAATAGCGATAGAAATCCTTAAAATCCGAAAAACTATTAAACGTGGTATAAATACTATCGTTATGCATTTTACTCACAAAAACCCCGGTGGCAGTAACCGCCTGTGAATTTACATGTTCGCTATTGCTAATGCGCCCCGGGTAGTATGTTCCCATGATAAAGCCTTCATTTTTCGGGCTTCGTATAAACCTGGCAGAAGTAATGTTATAATAAAAATCCGATATTCGTGCCTGCGTTAGTTCTATGCTGTTGTGATCAAGGATAAATCTCCGGAGCTTAAGCATGCTCTCTTTACCCTTGTCTTTCTTAGTAAGCAATGTCAGTTTGTCAACATAGATGTCCAGGTCCAGTAATTCCTCATCCTTATCATCACTCTGCCATATTTGGGTGATGCTTTGAGTTTGGAAATCACTTTTGATCAAAGCCGGATAAGCCCTGTTTTCGGTATGAACAGCAATCAACACGTCATTTTCCATGATTTCCATATCTTCAAATGACTTGATCTTATCCAGCGAACTGCCAAGTGTTTCCCATGATCCGCTGTCTATTTCGATGCGAAAAAGTTGTATGTTGTTATCTTTTTCCCGGCCGGTTTTTAAAAAAAGGATAAAAAGATATTTTTTCCCATACACATGAGCTCCATAGCGCAGTTCTTCATTAACCGGCATCTGCTTGATCCATTTGCTGCTCAAATCGGTACCGGCAAGGCGAACAACCAGGTTGTCAAAATTGTCATCATCACTTTTTTCAATTGATGATAAAACCACTCCCCTGTTTTCGAGCGGAAAAACCCGGAAGGGTTTAACGTTTTTATCCAGTGGCACTTCCATCCTCACCGGTTCATGGCCCGGCTGGCCCTGACTTTTAAAGGATAACAAGGCCATAAAAATGCCTGCAAACAACCAGCAATAATATTTCATAGTCCCGGGGATTTATACAAATATAGAAACTAAAAAAACAGCCCCTGCGTATACAAAGGCTGTTTTCTTGTATTTCATTTTTAATGATGCTTCTTATCTCACAATCAGCTTTATCGTCTTTAATGCATTATTTTCTTCGGATGAAATCCTTATCATATAAACTCCTTCTTTCAGGGTTTTTACATCGAGCTTGCTAACACCCGTGCTTATATTTGCTGATTTAATTTCATTACCCAACACGTTAAATATCTTTACTTCAGCTTTAACCGGGGTATCAATATGAATATGCTCATTTGCGGGATTAGGGTAGAGTGAAACTTCTTTCAGTTCATCGGAGAACTCCGTTAAACCTACAATCTCCTCACCCATTACCTCGATATTATCAACTTCCCAGGTTGCCGATTCTTCATCGGTGGAGGTGTATTGAAAGGCAAGATAGACTTGTGAACCATTGTAGGAAGAGATATCTATGCTTCCTGAGTGCGTCCATTCCCAGCTACCCGGTGACCAGTTTGCTTCGAGTGTTTCCCACTCAGCATTATACGGATCACCCGATCCGGAATAATTGGTTGAGATTTTTAGCTGAAGCGCCGGGCCGGTGTAGTTCATGGCTGTTACAAAGCTGAGCACTTCATCCTGAAAAGCATCCAGATCGAGGGCAGGAGAGATAAGCCAATCATCGTTTTCATGGCTACTACCATCGTATCCAGTTATTTGGGCAAAGGTTTCACCGCCATATTCCGATTGTATCCACACCTGTTCCCCAACAACGCTATACTCCCACCAGCTTCCTAAACCATCATCAAAATTTTCTTCATGAATGATCACAATTTCACCGGTTTCGGCAGAAGCCTCCGGGGGATTGCCATCGGTTTTGTAATTGATTTCCGCGCCGGTATTGGTATAGGGATAAATAATGAAAAAATAGGTTGTTGAGCCCTCGAGCGATGTAAAGGCGTATGCTTCCGCGCCTTGCATAATATTAACAGCCGCGGCTCCATCACTCAGGTCAGTATCATTTTCAACCGGTTCACCGTCGACAGGAGCTTGAAAATTGTCATCGGTTCCTGCCAGGATAAGATAGGCATGCGGGGGTTGTTCACCTTGTGCATCGTTCCAGGTAAGATCAACGTTTAATCCATTGGCTTGCGCCGTGAATTCACCCGGGTAATTGGTTGGCTCGGGTGCAGTACCGGGCCAATCTTCAAAGTCACCATTGGACACTTCCAGGCTATTGCCCACAGGAGATTCAAGTGTAAGATTATCAACATAATTGGTTTCACCCGGTTCGAATCCATTTACATCATAAAAGCGCAAGCGAAGGATAACTCCATCAACGCCCCCGGGCACTTCACCTTCATACGTAAATTCTTCCCATCCATTTGTTGCCGGTCCAACATAAACGCCGGGGTAAGTGTTATTGCCGTCACTCCAGGCCAATACACTTGTAATGCGAACATGCTCGCTTGTGTTGGCCCAAAAGCTTATCTTATAGGTTTCGCCGGCAGTAACAGGGATCTCAACTTCATTCTCAAAATCACATTCGCTTTGATCGCCCGAGTTAACAACAACTTTTGCGCTATACTCTCCTTCCTGAACCTGGCTCGACTCCTTATAGACATCAATGTCGGTATCATCAACCCAATGCTCGGGAAGTGTTTGGGCTCCAAGGGGTATGCTGAAAAAAAGCGAAATGCTGGCCACCAGTATAAAAATGAAGCCCTGATTGATCAATTTGTAAATTTTTTCCATGATTACGGATTTTTTCCTCAAATATAATGTTATTAGGCAAAAAAAGCTCCTCCAAATCTCTACTTTATTATTGATTATGGAGGAGCTTTTTGTTAGATCAGAACGTTTGAGCGAGGATTATTTATTCTCGTCTTCGTTCTTCTTATCATCTTTTACTTCTTCAAAGTCAACGTCGGTCACTTCATCGTCGCTTGATCCTTGCTGTGACTCCTGACCTTGTTGTTGCTCACCGCCTTCGGCGCCTTGCTGCTGATCCTGTGTAGCGTTGTACATATCCTGGCTGGCGGCCTGCCATTGTGAGTTCAACTCGTTCATGGCTTTATCAATGGCCTCCAGGTCCTGATTCTTATGGGCTTCCTTCAGATTATTGAGGGCGCCTTCGATGGATTGTTTCTTGTCGGCCGGCAGTTTGTCGCCGTATTCCTTCAACTGCTTTTCAGTCTGGAATATCAAGGCATCGGCGCTGTTCAGCTTATCGATACGCTCTTTGGCCTTCTGGTCATCTTCAGCATGTTGTTCGGCTTCTTTCTTCATTTTTTCTATTTCGTCCTCGGTCAATCCTGAAGATGCTTCAATCCTGATCTTCTGCGATTTGCCCGTTCCTTTATCCTTAGCCGACACGTGAAGGATACCGTCGGAGTCGATGTCGAAGGTGACTTCGATTTGTGGTACGCCACGCGGTGCCGGTGGAATTCCATCGAGGTGGAAGCGGCCGATACTCTTGTTATCCTTAGCCATGGGACGTTCGCCCTGCAACACGTGTATCTCTACCGAGCTCTGATTATCGGCGGCGGTGGAGAATACCTCGGTCTTCTTGGTGGGGATGGTGGTATTGGCTTCGATCAATTTGGTCATCACGCCACCAAGGGTTTCAATACCGAGCGACAACGGCGTAACGTCGAGCAGAAGCACATCCTTAACTTCACCTGTCAATACGCCACCCTGAATAGCTGCACCTATGGCAACAACCTCATCGGGGTTAACCCCTTTGGAGGGCTTCTTGCCAAAGAAATCTTCAACTACCTTTTGGATGGCCGGTATACGTGTTGAGCCACCCACGAGGATTACCTCATCGATATCGGATGATTGATAACCTGCATCGTTCAATGCCTTCTTACACGGGCCGACAGTTTGTTGGATCAAATCATCCACCAATTGCTCGAATTTAGCTCTTGTAAGCGTACGTACCAAGTGCTTCGGGATACCGTCAACCGGCATAATGTAAGGCAGGTTGATCTCTGTTGAAGTTGAACTTGACAACTCAACCTTTGCCTTTTCGGCAGCTTCTTTCAAACGCTGCATAGCCATGGGGTCCTGACGAAGGTCAACACCCTGCTCGTTTTTAAATTCATCGGCCAGCCAGTTAATCACCCGCTCATCGAAGTCGTCACCACCAAGGTGAACATTACCGTTGGTCGATTTTACCTCGAAAACGCCATCGCCGAGTTCCAGTATGGAAATATCGAACGTACCGCCACCAAGGTCGAAAACGGCAATTTTTATATCCTGGCTTTTCTTATCGAGGCCGTATGCCAGTGAAGCGGCGGTAGGCTCATTGATAATGCGCTTAACATTCAAGCCTGCAATTTCACCGGCTTCCTTGGTAGCTTGGCGCTGCGAGTCGCTAAAGTAGGCGGGTACCGTAACTACGGCATCTTTAATTTCTTGTCCTACATAATCTTCGGCTGTTTTCTTCATTTTCTGAAGCACCATAGCCGAAATCTCCTGCGGGGAATAAAGGCGGTCGTCCACCTTTACCCGCGATGTTCCGTTATCGCCTTTCACCACGTTGTATGATACGCGGTTAACTTCTTTGGAAACCCGGTCCCAGGGCTCACCCATAAATCGTTTGATTGAATATATGGTTCGGTTCGAGTTGGTAATGGCCTGACGTTTTGCCGGATCGCCAACCTTACGTTCATTATTATCTGTGAAAGCTACAATAGAAGGCGTAGTACGTTTTCCCTCACTGTTTGGTATAACAGTAGGTTCGTTACCTTCCATTACAGCAACACATGAATTTGTTGTTCCAAGGTCGATTCCTATTATTTTTCCCATTGTCCTAATATTTTTATGATCAATAATTTTTATTCATGCTTAATGGCCGGTCAGGGTTTTTCAATCATTATGCCAAGATGAAATGATGTTCAGAATTAATCGGGCTTTTTCCGCGAACGGCTTGCGGATGCACGACAAAACCCTTGCCATGCAATGTTTTCCTGCAATAGTAATCCTGTCAGAAATCGTGTGAGAAAGGCTGTTTCAGGTCATAAAACCGGCTGTCAATCATTGTGACAAAAAGGCAGGATGAAATTGTAGCCTGGAACACAATGCAAATAGCCCGGAGTTGTGGGAGTATAGCCGAAGGTAGTAGCAGTTCATCAATGGCCTATGCGTCAATCTGGTCAATTGATTACGGGCACTCCGCCTTTAACGCTTCATCCATTCAATCACTCAATCACTCAATCAACCAATCATTCAATCAATCATTCATTCAGTCATCCATTCAATCAATCATTCATTCAGTCATCCATTCAATCATTCAAACAATCAATCAGTCAGTCAATCATTCAATCAATCATTCAATCATTCAGTCATCCATTCAATCATTCATTCAATCATTCATGAAGCGATATGGCAATAGGACCTCCAACCCCCTCTCCAATTCTACTATTTAATACACTAATACACCCGCTTCATCATTCATCAATAAACTGCAGATAGCCATACTTTTCCCCTGTGAGCAGCGCTTCGGTAGATGGGTGAAGGATAAATGTCCGGCTTTTTTGGAACCGTGCCGAAAACAATCCTGTTCCATTATTGATGTTTGTATATTCGGGGCGCTCTTCCACCAGGCTTGCAGCATTGTTGAGTTCCAGGTAAGTGTTGAACTCATCGGCGGCCACCGAAAAAACAAACTCAATGCTATCGGCATACCTTCCCCTCACCTGGCTTTCTTTCCCGGGGTCATCATAAGGGATACGCTCTTCCAGAAACGCATAAAAGCTTTTATTCACAATGGTGAATTTCATGGGTTCACTTGTCCAATTATCACCCGTAACAATATCGGCCTTTTTGGTGGGGAATCCGGCCCAGGTGATAAAGGTATCGCGAACCGGCTCTCCGCTCAGTTGCTCGCGGTAATGGAAGTTGATCACCACTTCATAGCGCTTTCCATTCCGGCCGGTGCGCCACTCCACTTCCTTGGTGTAATCGTTGTCGGGAAAATAAAGCGTTGGCTCGGTGGGATGGTTAAGGGCCGGTTTTTCAATAGTAAAATCACGCACCAGGGGCGACCTGGCAGTAACTTGTTTATTACGCTCTTTGTTATTAATAACCAGTTTGTAGATATGATCCTGGTTTAGCGCCGCATCAAAGGTATACAATACCTGTTCAGGGTAGGCAAAAGTTCCGGGCTCCTTATTCTGAGTTATGATCCGATCGAGCTCATAGGTGTTGACGATGCCCGATTCATTAGCATCCCATTCTTCAATGGTGGCATCGAGCGCCCCTTCCTCATAATACAGGGAATCCATTTCCTTAGCCATGTGCAGGGCATTGCCTTCGCCCAGGAAGCCTTTTGATATCCTAATGTAGTGCGTGGTATCGTTCTGGTTGAGCAATCCGTACACCACGGTAACATCTTCCCAGTCGGCGGTAACGTCAAAATCGGTTTCGCAGGCCGGGAAAACAAAGAGCAATGTTAGTAGTATTGCGAGCAGTCCGATGAGTTGATTTTTCATTTTCACGTATGTTTAACTGTTGATTGCAAAGATAAAATAATTCACGCAAGCTGATGATAACAAAGGCGGTGAAATGCTTATTGGGCTATATGCTCCCTTTCAACACCCTCCATCCACGTAAACCCATCCCGAAAAACCAAAAGTAATACATATTGGGGTATACAAAAGGTAAACATATACTGCCAACAGGTGTTTTTAGTGTTGTATACAAGTAAGAATTTATTTATTTTAGTAAGCTTGAAATCAAACTGAATTATTAATTATAAAATTTAGGGGTATGAAAAAAAGGATAATTACGCTATTAGTTCCTATTATTTTTGCTTTTTTAAATTCCGGATACGGGCAACCATCAAACTACTATATGAATCCAGATTTTGGGCCTGATGGTACTTTTAATATTGATGATCCAATAAGCGGAATTGAAAATCGCACTTTCCAAGCTACTAGCACTGATAACACGTTTTATATAGAATGGGATAGTGAATATAACGAATGGTACAATAGCTCAATTAATTATGATGAAGAATTTACATTGACTTTTGAAGGGCAAGCTGGATTGAATAACACGTCACAACTAAATACAAACCCTACTGTCGGTAATTATTATACAATTCAAATTGATGGACTCGCTTATTCTGATAGGGATGCTGTATTTATGGAGACAGATAATGCTCCTCAATCATTTCATGCAACAGCGTCAACAGCAGTAAGTACACCGAGCGCTGTATATCCTGGAAAATCTGCTACAATTAATGTAACCCTAGCTGGAAACAAATCAGCACAAGAAAAAGTCTTTGTTCGATATTCTGATGATGGCTTTAGTACTTCAGCAATAACTGAGGCTACAAATACAGGCGATACATGGAGTACCGCTTCAGCAACAATACCTGCAGGAACAAATACTGCAGGAACAACTGTTACTTATTATGCTTATTCAACTACAGTAGCAGCCACGAACTCATCAAATCATGACCTTATTACATTGGATATAGCCAATAATGGTGAAAGTAACTATTCTTATACAGTTGAAAGTTCATGGACTACCTCAGGTTCAGGAGATGGAACCTGGGATGATCCTGCCAGCTGGGATGCCGGAGAGGTTCCTGCTTCCGGGCAACCCGTAACGATTGAAGATAATTTGGCACTTGATCAAAATGCCACTGTATCGAGTTTAACCATTAATAATGGAATAGCATTTACCATTAATTCCGGGCAAACACTTCAAACTGGTGGAGGAATCACTGGAGATGGAACCCTAACTGTAAACGGAAGTTTACAAATTAACTCAGGTGGTTACACGACTATTGCCCCCACTTATGGGTCAAGTTCAACACTAATTTATAACTCAGGTACAACATACGGCCGATCCACCGAATGGAGCGCTACAACCGGCGCCGGATACCCAAATAATGTTACAATAAGTAATAATACTACCTTAAATTTAGGTAGTGGAGGGACCAATACAGCTCGTCAATGCGCAGGAAATTTGACGATTAACAGTGGTTCAGGATTAAGCCTTAATATTGACGCCATGACTGCGGCTCTTACTGTAAAGGGTAATGTTGTAAATAATGGAACCATAACCCTTTCCGGATCGGGGGGAGGTGATTTAAAGCTCGAAGGCGATTTCGATGATAACGGCACCTTTACTGCCAATGGCAGAGCGGTCTTTTTCCAGGGAGGCAGTAATCAAAATATCAATTCCACAAGCGATCCTTTGGAGATTGACGTAATGCGTATCAACAAATCAGGTGGGGAAGTGATAATGGATCAAAACCTGCTTGCTGATGAAACCGCTGATCCCTTGCAACTCAATTCAGCAGCAAGTGTACTAAACCTTAATGGATTCAAGCTTACAATAGGTAAGGGTGGCGTTGGATCATCCATTACCATGGTAGATGGGAGCGTCATAAAAGGATCAACAACCTCCAGCCTGGAGATACTTGGAACGGGTGCTTTTGGATCGGTATTTTTCGATCAATCCACTTCGGCTACAAGGTCACTTAATAATTTTACCGTTAACAGAACATCAAGTGGAAGTGTCACATTAGGTAATGACTTGACAATTGAAGGCGCTTTAACTGTTACTAACGGTTCATTAATAATACCCTCCGATGCTGATGGTACAGTTTCATTAATCACAAATGGAACGGTAAGCGGAGACGTAACTGTTCAACGCTACCTCGCCAATGAGCAGGAATGGCATTACATCTCCTCTCCAGTAGATCTCTCAGGCACCAATTTCGATGCTGCCTTTGGTGAGAATGATCCTACGGAGTTTTTCAGTTGGGACGAGGATTTCGCTGAACAGGGCACCACAGGCTGGTGGATTGATATAAGGGGTGATGATCCAACATGGACCGGGAATACTTTCGGTGCCGGTGAAGGATATGCACTCTCTTACTACACCGCACCAAAATCGAATACGTACTCCCTAACTGGTACTCCCTATAATTCAAATCAAAGCATCACCATGACCAGAACCGCGGAGAGTACGGGTGAAGGATGGAACCTGGTTGGTAATCCATTCCCCGCTACCATGGCTGCAAATGATGATGCCGACGCAACAAATAACTTTATCTCGACCAACTCAAGTGTACTTGATGCTGGATATACAGGCGTCTATTTATATGATGAATCGGCGGGAAATTATCAAACCGTTACCAATGGTTCGGGGGCTACATATATTGATAATAGCCAGGCCTTTATGGTAAAAACTGCAACCGACGGTAATACATTAAGCTTTAATACTGCTGACAGAAAGCATGGATCTGCCACCTTTTATAAGAGTGAGAGTCAGCAACAAGAAAATAAAAGACTAATCTTAAAAGTAACAGATTCTAAGGAAAATCATGACGACACTGAAATAGTTTTCATTGAAGGAATGACTAACGGACTAGATCCTGCTTATGACGGCGGTAAGTTTCAAGGCAATGATTATTTGGGAATTTATTCCATGTTGGTAGAGCCCAATTCAAACCGATTTGATATTCAGGCCTTACCACCGCTGGAAAAACCAGTTATTGTCAACATTGGAATTGAAGCCGCAAACATTGGTGAATTCACATTCAGTACTGAAAAACTGGAGAGCTTCGATCCCTCCACCCCCATCACCCTCGAAGACCGAAAAACAGGTGAACAGGTTAACCTGAGCGAAACACCGGAATACACCTTTAATATTGCTGAACCGGGTACCTATAACAACCGCTTCTTCCTCCACTTTAAATCCGCCGTAGGGATTGATGGTGATAAGCCCACAGAGGAAACACTCAGCATCTACGCCTACCAAAACAGCATCTACATCAATGCTGAAGAAGCCAAAGAAGGAACCGTCACCGTTTTCAATACCATGGGGCAAGTTGTAGCTGAACAATCGCTCGATCCGGCGAAGATCAACCGTTTTGAGATTGATGAAGCGGGAGCCTACGTGATAAGGGTTCATACAGGAAGTGAAGTAAAAACCCAAAAGGTGATCATTCAATAAGTATCATTAAACCGAAACTAAAACATTGAAAAACATATAATTATGAAGAAATTAGCGATAATCACATTAACAGCCGGCTTATTGTTTTTCACACCCTTTTTAACCCCCACGGCTCAAGCCGACGGCCCGGCCCCGCCCCCACCCGATCACGGCACTACCGGTAATACATCAGGTGCAACAGCTCCCATTGGCGGCGGCTTGTTCATCCTGTTGGGATTGGGCGCCGGATACGGAGCCAAGAAAATTTATGATGTGAAGAAGAAAAAAGCTGCTGAAGAGAAATAGAATAAAAAATGTAAAGCCTTATTCAACATTTTTGGTTGGGTAAGGCTTTATTGTTAAATGGAATTATTAACCAAAAACAGTCGATATGAAAGAAAAAGCTTTACGCACAGACCCTGCTTTTGCAGGCTTTAAAAGATTGACATTTATCATGCTGTTGGCATTTACCTTAAGCTTTTCCAGTTTAAAGGCACAACCAACCATTGATGGTGATGTATCGGATGGCAATTATATTACACTGGCCACTAAACAGAACAGTAATGCTGGATTCGGACCAAACATAGATGTAAATACCATCTATTATTATCCCGATGATGCCAATTCGATGTTGTATGTCGGTATTGAAGGAAAGCTGGATGTCGGTTCTAGCAACGGAATAGGTTTATGGCTTGATTTTAATGAACTAACCGGAGAATCGGCAGGTACAAGCCTTGGCACAGGTGGCGGCCACTATATGGGTGGAAATGGAGGCACTAACCCTGATTTTAAAGCCGATTTTGAAGTGGATTATATGTTTGCCATGAACCCAGGTTCAAGCGCTGATAATGTTTATTATGACCTTGTGAGAAGTGAACCGGGTAACCGCTTAACACAATATCTTGGTAACAGCGATCAAAGCGGTACTACTTTATCGAACAATGATGGCCCCATATTTTCAGGCGGCACAGTCTCTATTGCCTTTAACAATGGTGGCGGGGATGACCAGGGATTTGAAATAAGCATTCCCTATGGAGAATTGGGTGTTACCCATTCAGGCGAGATGAAAGCCTTTGCAGTTGTAGTGAGTAGCACGGCATATTTCTCGGATGTTACTGTACCGGGTAATGTTACCGGCGGGAGTCCTGGTTTTGACGCCAACTTCAACGCGCTTGGTGGTTCACCCTATCATGGTGATGTAACATACTCAACAGTAGCTGATGGAAGCTGGAATACCGGTGCCACATGGGCCTCAGGTAATGTACCACCGAACGGTGGCAGTGTAACCATTGCCAATGCCATTACCCAGGATATTGATCGTTACGCCGACGATCTGACTATCAACAATGGAGCATCGCTTAATATCAACCAAGGAATAAACCTTACGGTAGATGGAACCCTCACCAACAACGGCGACCAAACCTCACTGGTCATTCAATCCGATGCTACGGGCACCGGATCACTGATTGAAAGTGATGGTGTAGCTGCCACCGCCCAACAATATGTGGAAGGCGCCGAAGTGGGCAATAACGACAAATGGCACTTGGTAGCGCAACCGGTCAATGAGATCAATTCCATGGAAGTTTTCCTGAATTGCTATTTAAAAGAGTGGCAGGAAGCCAATAATACTTATGCTAATGTTGGCAATACCGACTTATCAACCGCCATGAAAGGCTACTCCATGATGTATTCATACAATCCCGGCGCACCAACATCCAAAACACTGGAATTTACAGGCCTATTAAATACCGGTAATCAAAGTATCGGGTTTACAGCCGATAACAGCACCTGGAACTTGCTGGGAAATCCGTATCCTTGTGCAATCGATTGGGATCAGGTAAGCAAACCTGCTGAATTTCTAACCAATGCTTTTTATGTTTGGGATGATGCAACCGACAGCTATAATTATTATCTGAACGGAGACCCCGGAAGCTCAGCCACTCAATACATTCCGGCCATGCAGGGATTCTTTGTTGACGCTTCCTCGGCAGGCACCCTTAGCCTTGATAATACGGTAAAAGCGCACGACACACCGGGATTCTATAAAAATAGCGAGGAGTTGGAAAACGTGCTATTCATTCAATCCGAAAATGATCAAGCCACTGTTCGCTTTGTTCCTGAAGCCACTGCTGGTTTTGACAAGCTTTATGATGCCACTAAACTCTTTAGTGGATACGATCATAACCAGGAACTCTTCACCACCAACAATGGTGATAAACTGATCAGTAACGCACTCCCCAGCATCGAAGACCATCCTTCGGTTACCCTTGGATTCAAAACCGGTAATAACGGGGATTACACCCTGAACTTCGAAGGCATGGAAAGCTTTGCCCCCGATCAGCCCATTTACCTGTATGACACCAAAACAGATGTTATGGTTGATTTAAGGGAAAACTCCAGCTATACCTTTAATTACAATGTGAATGACCTTTCCGAACGATTTACCATTTATTTTAAAAATGCCACCGGCATGGATGAAAGCAGCAAGTCACCCGTAAGCATTTTTGCTGATGATCATGAAATTGTAGTTAAAAGCGCGAAAGAAGGGCTAGTAGAGGTCTTCATGCTTTCGGGACAAAAGGTATACAAGCAGGAATTGTCCGGTCAGCATACGGAGCGGATAAAGCTTAATGATCAAACAGGTTTCTTCCTG
The DNA here is from genome assembly GCA_021740045.1 of Bacteroidales bacterium. GTDB lineage: Bacteria > Bacteroidota > Bacteroidia > Bacteroidales > JAIPAP01 > JAIPAP01. Next base: position 598 of record JAIPAP010000014.1, on the reverse strand, counting down.
GTAAGAGTTACCCAGGGATCCAAGGTACATACCGCCAAAGTAGTTGTTAAATAAAAAATGATATAGATATGAAACGGATTAAGAAGATTACAGCCATATTATCGATAGTAGGTTTGCTCGCTTTTTCACCGGTCAGCCTGGCACAGGTTCCTCCACATCCTGATAATGAAGGAATTGGAGGAGGTACGGGTAATGGCGATCCTTTGGGCGGAGCAGCGCCTATCGGTAGCGGAATAGCGCTCATTATTACCCTTGGTGCCGGCTACGGCGCCCGCAAGGTATACAACGCCCGCAAAAAGAAATTAATGGAATAGTCCAATATGATTATACCTGATTAACAATTGAATAGGATAATGGCAGTTGCTGCCGTTATCCTATTTTTACTTACTCAGAAGTTCTAAGTTGAAAGTTCCAGGTTCTAAGTTGAAAGTTGTAAGTTTAAAGTTTAAAGTTATCCAAATAGCAAACATAGTAGCCTTTAATAAATAAATAGGTCATTACCTAAGTATTACATAAAATTCTTTGGCAGGCTGAACTTAAAACTTGAAACTCAAAAACTATGTTCTCCTCTAACCCCCTCGCAGGTTGAGAACCTGGA
>JAIPAP010000013.1 GCA_021740045.1 Bacteroidales bacterium | reverse complement strand
GCGTCATCATAAACGAAGAAACTGGTTCCAGCGCATTGTAAACCCCACCGCCCGCAAAAAAAAGAAAAAGAAGAAGCCTGCTTTTTCGCAGCAAATAGGTAGTATTGTGCTGGGCACCAAAGAAGACCCTAAGATTAAAAGAGACCGGATAAGGCGTTATGTGATGAATGGTGTAAACTCGCTGGTGCTGTTCATGATCAGTTATATGATCATTTACCTGGTGTATGAATTTACCATCCTTTTTATCGGTTCGCTTTATGGCCTCGATTCGGTTTTATATTATTATGATCTGGCCTTTAACGATCTTTCACCTATTTGGACCCGTTTTAACATTATCCTGATTACCTTCTCGGGACCTTTTGTTTGTTTCTTGATCGGTTTATGGTTCTTTAAGCTGCTTTTTCAAAAGATCAAATCGAGCCGGATGAAAGCCATGTTTGTCTTGTGGTTGAGCTTTCATGGTTTTAACCGCTTTTTTGGGGCCTGGGCAGCAGGCATCAGTACCGATGAGGGTTTCGGATATGTGGCAAACTGGCTGTATATGAATGCTTTTGTCCAGATATTCCTGGCCCTGGTGGCCTTATTCATTTTAGCTTTGATCGGGTATTTTTCAGCTTCCAGAATTTTGGAAACCTACGATTCAAAACACAAGATCAAAAAACAACAAAAAATCAACTTTATACTTAGCCAGGTAACCATTCCTTATGCCGTTGGAGCCGGATTGATGTACTTGATCAAATTACCGCAGGATTTCCATTACGAAACCTACATGCTGCTGACAATGGCCTTTTTAACCATACCTCCTGTATTTAATTACAACGCTAAACCCAGCCGGTTGATCCAAACCAGCAAAACCAGGCGCGGGAGATTGGCCTGGGTTTATCTGTTGATCATGATCGTACTGCTTATCGGGTACCGGTTTGGGCTGGCTAATGGATTGCACTTTGTGATTGAGATTAATGTGAATATATCGCCACTTGGGGATAAAGTGCTGTATTAGACCGGATAAGCATTATTGGCTAACGACCAGCTTTTTCACAATCCGCCGGTCACCATAAGTCAGTACAGCAACGTAAATCCCGGATTTAAGCTGCGAAATATTCATCCCTATCTTTTTCTGAACAATGACCTCTTCCTGCAGGAGGGTTTCCAGCTTGATACCTTGCATGGTATAAAGTTCCAGGGTGACAAAATCGCGCACCGGCATTTGCAGGTCGAAATTCACCTGGTTCACTGCCGGATTGGGATATATTGAAAACTTGAGGGAATCGGCCCTGATTTCCTCCACATTCAGGCTGTTCTTCATAGGCGGGAAAACAATATAATCGATCCAGGTGGCATCAAGGTTTTCATTCACCGTGGCATCTTTTTCATAAACCCACTTAAGCGTATGCTCTCCTTTGGCGAGCGGGTATTCAAATTGTTCCCAATTCTTCACCCCTGACCATTCATCCATTTTTTCACCGTCGATATAAAACCGCAACCAGTCGTAATCCTCCTCCGACGAAACCTTGCGGAAAAAGGTCAACGGTCCGTCCTCAAGCACTTTTACCTCTATCCTCAAACCTGATGTTCTTCCATGCCCTATTTCATCGGAGCGGGCAGAGAAACTTCCTTCATAGGCATTACTTTCATCAATCATCCAGGCTGAATCACCGGCTGTTTGCCAGTCGTATTTCGAAAAATCACCGGTTTCAAAATCCTCATCCAATATGCCGATGATTTCGGTTTGCTCCATTATGGCTGAGTATGATCCGGCATTAAGCTCATATAAAAAGTCAAGGTTTTCTCCAAGGGGCGCTTCTTCATCAACAGCAACAGTATAAATGGCTGTGCGCATTTCACCGGGATGGAAGTTTCCGGGGGCGATGTATCCATCATCAATGCTAAGGTATAAAGAATTGCACTCGAGCGAGGCTTGCAAGCCGGTGGCATAACTGCTGCCGGTATTCTCATTGATCACCCTGAGTTCTGCTACTTCCCCGGCTTCCAGCCGGCCATTGTCATTGCCGTTTACATCGTTGATGATCCATTCGGTAACTTCAAGCACCGGGGCATGCAAGGTGATAGTAAAGGATGAATTCCACACCGTATCGTTTTGCGACACCTCCAGGATAAGCTGAACCGTACGTTCATCGGGTATGGAATCGGCTACTGATATTTCGAAAGCATCCTCAATCATCAGGCTTTCACCGGGCTGTATGCTTAAGTTTTGCTCACTAGAATCATTGATGGTTATGTATTGATCATTGGCTGAAATGATGGCCGTTGCACTATCTGAAGACTTATTGCCGACATTTTTAAATGTTATATCAATTCTGATGGTCTCGCCGTAATCGGCTTTCTGATTGTTATTGCCTGTTTCATCATTGATCACTGCATCGGCATACAAAACGTAAGGTCCTTGGGGGGTTATAGCCGATAAGGTATCGATGTATGGTTGACGGTTTTGAGCTGTGGCTACCAGCTCAACATCTGCCTCCGTTAAAAAGGGGTTGATTTCTATTTCGGCAATACCATCCTGTCCTGCCATTGCAGCTCCGTGTAATACTCCATCGGCAGAGAGAGCTACATAGGTGTTTGGTTCGGTAGTCACCTCAAAATGATCAACACCTATTGGTATAGTGGTATCATGGGCCATGCTGATGGGTTGAGGTTGTGAGAAGTAAACCATAAGTGAAGGATCGCCCATTAAGTGATAAACCTCCCAATAGTATTGTTCCAGTGGCGATCCCGATTCCGTTACCGCCAGGTTACCGGCCACCTGCATTTGGGCCATAGTGGTATACCATTCGCTTTGCGGCTCCCCGTGATCGTGATACCAACGGTCGTAAGCCCCAAGACCGGTTTCTTCATAAGTTGGGTTTTCTGTGATCTCCGATGCCAAGCCTACACTCCAGTAATAATCTTCGTCCCAATAGGTATCGTTGGAAGCGCCGATATAGCCCATTGCCCCCTTGTTTTCGGCCCGTAGTAGCGCTTCACCGAAACATGCATCCACGCTGAATTCGTTGGTCGAGCAGCCATTCCCGATCATTAAGGGGTATTCATCGGTATTGTTCAGATCATCAATATCCTGCACCGAGAAAGCCGGATCGGACCACCCAAGGGCATTTCCATGCGCGGTATAATTGACAAATCCCACCCCCTGGCTCACATGAAAGATGATCTCCTCATCACTTTGACCCGACTCGGGATAAAGATACGTATAAGAGGTAATGTCATGATCCTCATTAAAATAGTAATCGGTGGCATAATTCATTTGCCCGTTACCGTGAACCGGGCCATATTGGCTGTCGACTCCGGCGATCATCACCGCTTCATCCAAAAAGGAAGCATCGGGGAAGGTGTATTGCTCATATTGCAATGTTTTGTCGATTTGCGGCTGAAGCTGCCCGGGGTCTTTCGCCGAAAAACGGCCAACATAGGCATCCGGCAACAGGTCGCCGGTGTATTCGCCAAAATAAAAATCAGCATAATGATCACTGGAACCGGCGGTGAATGAGGGTATTTGATCATCGTCGCCTACCAGTAAAATAAAGGAATGCGGTTCTTCACTTTCCTCATAATGTTCCTGCAGAAATGCCTTTATCGATTCCGGCGTGTTTCCCACCTCCGGATTATCGGTGTACACATCGATCACCTTAAAGCCTTTGCGGGTTTTCCATTGGATAAAGGGCTGTAGCATGTCCTCAAACATCGGGTCGGAAACAATGAGGTATTTTATGGGATATTGGGTGATGGTATCGAGGGAGGAAGCATTGAGCAACCGATCATTATTGGCTTCACTGTAAGGATGCTGATATCGCTGCTTGTGTTTTAGGGTTTGCCGATGGTCGGCTTCCTTAAAATGGATTTTAAAATCAATCTCTTTGTAAATATTCAATTCACTGGTTACCGGATTATACTGAAATGGTGAAATGACAATTCGTGCCAGCCGTTTATCCCGCATTACGCCCAGTACCTCAATGCTAACCAGTGGTTTTTGGTAATATTCATCCCGGTTGTAAATTTTATTTTTTAACTGAACGGATTGCTGAGCCTTGCCGTTTTTGGCAACCGGCGGGTGAACCGGTTTCAGTTTTTTGGTTACATCCCAATCCTTAAGATTATAGATAGCTGAAGAGGTATCGATGATTGAAATCTCAGGCGTGGCGTTGAATGGAATTTCAATCAACTTGGTCTGAACCGGGAGTTGAGGGTGACCAATATCGAAACTCCTGGAATAAGCCGGTAAATTCAGGGTAAAGAAGCCGGTATTCTTCAGCCTTGTTTTCTCAATGGAAAAAGAAGCGATGCTATTGGAAATCTGAAGTTGGTCTTTATGCCGTTCGGTAATCTGCAGCTCATTTTGTTCGGCCGATAACTGTACATGCTGAGCCTGGATATTCACAGCCAACAGAATCGTCAACAACAGAAAAGAAGTGAAAAGCGCTTTCATCACATAATGTTTTGATGAGCCTACCCGGCAAAAATAATAATTTATGATACCGGTGAGGGCTCCGGTCTGTTCTCATTAATGTTAAACATTTCCAGTATTTCCTTCACCTCGTCAATCGAATGCGTACTCATAAGGCTATTCCGCAATGCGCTTGCATTGGAAAATCCTGATGCGTATATCTTAAAATACTTTCGAAGTATCGCAAAGTTCTTGGTCTCACCCCATGTTTCGGTGAACAGGAGGGTATGTTTCCACAACAGGTCCAGCTTTTCCTTTGGCGTGAGTTCCGGGTAGCCCTCATTGAACAGTGCCGGGTTCTTAAACACACCCTTCCCGATCATAACCCCATCGGCGCCGGTCTGCTTCACTTTTTCAAGAGCTTCGGGTAGGCTCTCCACATCGCCGTTACCCAAAACCGGAATATCCACGTGCATTTCGTCCCTCACCCTGACGGCCCTGGTAATTTCGTTCCAGTCGGCCGGCACTTTGGATTGCATCTTCTGGGTGCGGCCATGCAAGGTGATGGCGGTCGGCTTGGCTTCGATCAAATTGCTCATCCAGCTTTCGGTGACCACCTCGTTAAACCCGGTGCGTGTTTTAACGCTAACAGGTCCGGGACTTCCTTCTTTGGTCGCCTGTATGATGGCTTTAGCCCTTTCGGGGTCATTGATCAGGGCGGAGCAGCTACCGTGCTTAATGATCTTGCTTACCGGGCACCCCATGTTAATGTCGATGCCATCGAACTCCATATCGTTGCTAATCATTCGGGCGGAGCGGTAGAATTTTTCAGGATCGGTGCCCCATATCTGGGCAACCAGTTTGATGCCCTTTTCCTGCAGCAACCTTCTCTCCGATTCATTCACCTGCAAGCGCTGGGCTACCTTGTGCCGGCCTTCTTCATGACACAGCCCGTCGGTGGAGGTGAACTCGCTCATCACCACATGCAGATGCTCCGGGTTCGACAGTTCCAGGATCAGCTCCCGGAATACCGTATCAGTCACATCCTCCATAGGGGCCAATGCAAAAACCGGTTGGTATGCTTTCCAGAAATTCTCTTTCATGGGTTAATCAAAGCTTTCAAAATCAAACGCAAACTATTTGGAATTGTTTTAGATAAAGACGGTTATGTGGTTGCATTATCGTTATGCCACGAGCCGCCAATTATCGGATTGTGTCAACGTAAAACAGCTTCGAAATATGTGGGTTCGCGGATTACAAGACCGCCCCACGGAGGGGCTTTATTTTCAAATAATTACTTGGATTTTACTACAGCTTCAACTAATTTAGCCATTAATCGCTTCTTAACGAATTAACCAAAACATTAAACCATGCAGAAAATAAAACTATTCCTTTTCCTGATGCTGTTTAACAATACAGTAATGGCACAGCCCCCATGGGAAATACAACTTGATGCCCAAAACTTTGCTCATTTGGATCGTATTTTCTTTCTGGATAAAGACCATGGATGGGCTATAGGTGGTTTTACAATCGGTACAGGTGGACCCTACTATTTTACTTCAGATGGGGGCCAAAACTGGTATCTGGGAGATTGGTGGAATATACAAGGTGTTGACATTGCTTTTGTGAATCAGGATACGGGCTTTATTGCTGCCTCTAACGGAATAATTCTTAAAACGGTGGATGGGGGTAATAACTGGGTTGATATACAAACTCCCGCTCAATACAATCTTTCCAGGTTGTTTTTTAGGGATGAATACAAGGGTTGGGCAACAATTGACAACCAGTCAGATACCTTCCAACTTGTGCATACAATTGATGGCGGCAATAGCTGGGAGCCTCAGCAAGTGTTTGATATTAATACAAGTGGCATTTACTCAATATACTTTATTAATGACAGTATTGGTTTTGGGGGAGGAGCATATATTGATATGGAAAATGATGATCACTATACTGCCATCGTAAAAACCGAAAACGGGGGAGAAGATTGGAACATATCCTATCTTTCCCAAAATACATTTTATGCTATTAATGATATTTATTTTTATAATCCTTTTGTTGGCTGGGCTGTAGGCCAAAAAAGTTCGTACACTTATCTTATTTTAAAAACCACCGATGGCGGCGAAACCTGGGAAGAACAAATAATTGAAGATTATCCGCCGGAAAAAGTAAATTGTGCATATTTTATCAATGATTCAACCGGCTGGTTAGGGGGAACAGAATCTTATTCGGATTATGGAATTATTTATGCCACGAATGATGGAGGGGAAACCTGGTATGCACAGGAGAATTTCATGGATCCCATTTATGATATTCAAATGCTAAACCGGGACACTGGATGGGCTGTTGGCGGCGATTTTATATATTACACCACAGACGGTAGCTTCATAGTAGGTGATGATGAAATACAACCGATTGGTATAGGCATTTATCCCAATCCTGCGCATGGAAAATTTAATCTCTCAATACCTGCTGAATACCAAGGAGAGAAAATTACCATTGTTGATATACAAGGTAGAATTGTTAAAGAACTTAGTTTTCCTGTAGGCAATACAATTATTGACATTTCCAGTCAACCGGAAGGCATCTATTTCCTTAACCTGGAATACCGTTTCAATAAACATATCCATTCTCTAACCGAAAAAATAATTAAGTTATGAAAAAAGTCCCCTTAATTACATGCATTCTTATAATGACAATTCCTTTTTTTTCCCACTCCCAGGTAATAGAACAGGACTCCCTGGCCCTGGTGGCTTTTTACAACAGCACCGGCGGCCCCAACTGGTATGATAATTCCAACTGGCTTACCGGCCCGGTGAATACATGGTACGGGGTGACCGTGGAAGGGGACAGGGTTACAGAATTAGATATTGACCATAATAACTTACAAGGATATTTACCTGGGGATATTGGTAACTTGACGGCACTAAAAGGGTTATTTATTGGTTATGAAGATGGGTTGACTGATTCAATTCCTGATGAAATAGGAAATCTTCAATTTTTAATAGGATTAGGAATTGGGAATTGTTCCCTTACAGGAACAATTCCCAATACTATTGGGAATTGTTCTAAATTAGAATTTATCAATTTATGGGAAAACAACCTCACCGGCTCCATACCTCCTGAAATCGGCAACCTCGACAGCCTGCAGTTTCTCGACCTGCACGATAACCAGCTCAACGGCCCTATTCCGCCTGAAATAGGAAATTGTTCAAACCTATGGGAAATCAGGTTGAATGATAATCAACTAACAGGTACCTTACCCGAAGCAATCACCTTACTGGATAACCTTTATATTTTATACCTGCAAAACAACCTGTTGTCAGGGATTTTGCCAACTTATGTCAGCAACCTGTTTTTTCAAATTGAAGGGATTTCCATTTCTCTAGATTTGTCAGATAATAATTTTGCCGGGGCGGTACCCGAATCATGGGGTGATATAACTTTTTTAATTGATGCCATGAATTTATCATACAATGATTTTACTTCCCTGCCGGAGGTCAATAACAATTGGATGATGACATTCTTCAATACGGAAGGGAACCGTTTTACCTTTGAAGATCTCGAATCGCACTACCAAGCCTATGAAGCAGGTTTTTATTATTATTTTTATTATTACCCGCAGGCCGATATGATGGAAGAAATCGATACCACGCTAAAAGCAGGAAGCGATTACAGTATTTATTCAGGAAGCGGAGGTGAGTTTACTATTTACACCTGGTATAAAGACGGCACTCCTTTTCTTGAAGGGCTAGGTTACGATACCCTGTATCTTGAAAATGTCACCTATGCCGATTCGGGAAAATACACCTGCAGTATTGTAAATTCCCTGGTTCACGGTTTATATCTTTGGCGAGAGCCGGTTTATATTAATGTTGATACCACAACCGGAATACAGAATGATCATAATACGAATAAACAACTTACCATAAGCCCGGTTCCCGCCGGTGACCAGATTACCGTGTATTGCCCCCAAAAGCAGGGAGAAGGGTTTTTAACAATCTATGATATGGCAGGAAATTGTGTTATAAGCAAAAACATGATTTCCCGGGATAAACAGCAGTTCAGGGTGAATATTTCAGGCCTTAAGTCCGGCATCTATATATTGGATTTAGTACTGGATAATCAACATTATTCCGGTAAGATCATAAAAAACAGCCGGGGCACAAACCGCTAAATCAATGCTCCCGGCTGGAAGTCAATTAATTCATTAATTAACCTCAAAACACTACAAAATTATGAAAAAGGGAGAAGGGTTTCCAACCCCTTCGGGGATTTGAAACCCATGCGTTGCTATAATGTTTTTTTTGGAGCGAGGTTTCAAATCCCTGAGCCTGCGCCTTTGGGCCGGGTGAAGGGTTGGAAACCTTAAGCCCTGCTAAGTGTCGAGCTGGTGTGGATTTGTAATCCACGCCATAAACCCGTGAGCAGATTACAAATTAAGCGGATTACAAATCCGCTCAAGCAAGTAGCGGCTATCCAACGCAAATTAATGCTAATACCTATTAGCGAAAATTCGCGGGTAATTCGCGTTGATTAGCGGACTACACCAAGCTTATAGCTAAAGGGATGGATGGCGCGCGTTTGAAGCGAATTGCAGTATAGATAAGTAAATGCGCTGACCTATCGGTTGGCAGAAACTTAACGCGTGCCCCGTTAATTTCCTCGTTTGTAACGAGTTCAGTGCAAAGAGTTTAAAATCCGTGTGATTTGTGTTTTATGAACCGGATATAATATAAACTCGCCACAGGAGGTTGATATAGAAGACACTCAATGCTATCATTCACCATCCGGCATTTGGTTTCTTGTACGCGTTTAACTTCAGCGTCATCCAATATCCCCATTCTTATTCACTCCTTCACCTCAACCCTGATGCCTTTGCTATGCGCTGCAAACTCCGGGGCATACAGGCACTGTATGGTGGCAATCCCATTGGAAAACTGCCCCTGCTGGCTCACGATCAAGGGATATTCGAATACATAGGTTCCGCGCGGCAGCCGGTCGAAATAAAAATGAGTGGCGGCATCACGGGTGGAACGGTAGTAGGAAAGCCCTTCCTTGTACCCGGCTCCCGAAAGTGTTTTGGCAGGCTCAAAGGCCGAGGCCCGCATATCTTTTAAATGAACATATTCCATGTTCCGGTCCGAAACGATTTTCAAGCGGACTATCAACTCATCACCCACAGTCAATGGATTATCCGGGCTTACCGGTTCTATTACCGGTCCGCTCTCCGTATTGCGCTTTATAAAGAGCTGCTTGGTTACTTTCATAGGTGTTTCATGGCGCTCGATCTGATCGAGGTCTTCAAAATACTGCCAGTAAACAGCTCCCCAGGCAACGCCTTTTCCTTTTTTGGCAACCGTAATGTCGCCCATTGCCGGATCAATCGCTTCACCTTCCCAGGAAGTCTTGAAGTAGCCGGTGCCGGCCTGAGTTTGTATATCAGGGTTTTCTTGCGGATCGATGCTTTTTTCGCCCAGTTTAACGGTTACATCAGGCGTTTCGGCAAGCCAATCCGTGCCGTGCAATAACAGGGCATAAACAGCTTCGGCAGTGGCTTTGGCGGTTTTCCAATGCTGGGTTTGCTTTTGTTTTAAAAGCCACTTTTTCATGTCTTCAACCGCTTCCCGGTTATTGGTCACCACATCGAAGGCTTCAATCAGAAGCGCCTGGCTCTCGATGCCTGCTTCATGCCAGTAATACCCGCCTTCGTTAATGTCGCGCCAATACATGCCCATTTCTTCCGAATGCAGCGCCCGCTCCTTGAGCGATGTAATGATGGCCTCTGCTTGGTCGCGTTCACCGTAACGGTGAAGGGCCAGGGAGATCATTCCTTGCAGGTACTCATTCTGAGCGGTCCAATGCTCCCAGGCTTTTTTCTTGAAGTAATTGAACGCCTGATGATACTGCATTTCAATGGTACTGGCAAAATAGCTGCGGGCATACAGGTACTGAATATTGGACCGGCCCACGTGGTTTTCCGAATCTTTTTTCTTAATCCGTTCATAATCATCCTTGATGCGCTCATCCAGGTATTCAACGGCATCTTTCACCATCTCCCAGCTTTCACCCTTATAAATATCAATGCCCAGGTGATCGAGATGGCCGAAACCACTAACGATCTGCTGGGTAATGTAACGGCTTTCGCGCATGCCTTCGAACCAGGGCCAACCGCCATTGGGCGATTGCAGATTGATCAACTGTTGCAGGGTGGCTTCCTTTTCCCTTGACATCTTGTTCAAATCAAACAACAGGGCAATCCGCCTTTTACGCTCCGATTCGCTCTCGGCATCCATTACCCAGGGCGTTTCACTGAGGATAACGTTTTTCAGCTCTTCATTTTTTTCCAAATTCGAAAGGAAGGCATCCGGGCTTTGTTGCTTCCAGGCCTCGAAAACCCGTTTGATCTTTGGATTGGAATTCACAATATGCGATGCCAGCATGTTGGCATAAAAGCGGTGGAAAATAGATAAGGCATTCTTCGAATCCCCTTCCATCACATAAGGCATAGCCTGAACGGCATACCAGGCAGGATTGGAAGTAAACTCCAGGGTTAAGCGATGATTCTTCAACGTAGCCGACTCACCGGATTGTAATAAGCGGTTAAAGGTAAAATCAAAGCTTCCTGAGCCGTCCACCGGCAAAGGCTTGGTTTCGGTAATCAGCATGCGGTTGGTGATCACCGGCAGGGTATTTTCCATGATATCGGTAAAAACCTCTGTTGTCGCACTAATGCGATAGGTAAGTGCACCGAAATGATCATCGGGGATAATTAGCCTCCACCGGGCAATGGCGCTGCCTTCCTTATCAATGGTGAAAACTTTTTTTGTGTCGAGGTTTTGATAGGCCGTATCAACAGGCTGCCGATCGACGGCATCGAATAACTCCAGTTGCGCCGTACCTGAAATAGCCTTACCGGACATGTTGACAACTTTGGTAGTAAATTGGATGGTATCGCCCTGCCTTACAAAACGGGGAGCATTAGGAATTACCATCAATTCCTTGCGGGTGACCAGCTCTTTACGGAAACGGGCAAATTTTAAATCCTTTGTATGCGCCAGTCCCATGAAGTTCCAGCGGGTTAAAGCATCCGGCATGGTAAATTTCAACACCACGTTGCCATTGGTATCGGTGTGTATATGCGGATAGAAAAAGGCGGTTTCGCTGAAATCCTTTCTGACCGGGGGTTGCTTGGCTACCTTTTGCTGCTTGTCAGTTTCCCTGGCCGGTTCTCCTTTTGCAGTTTGTTGCTCTTCATCTTCAACCATTTCAGCCGCTTTCTCCTTTCTTACCCCGGGCATAGCTTGTCTTCCTTTCATTTCCATACCGCCCTGTGCATGCAGAATGATTGGCCGTCCCCCGTAATAGTCGAAACCAAACCAATTGAGATGATCGTATTGGGGGAATTCATAACGGCCATAATGCCTGCGCATCCCCGTAACCGAACGGGCAGAAGCAACACCAAAGGCATCCCTGCCCTTCCAGTTGAGGCGGGGGGAATAGCTTTCCAGGATATCGAATTTCCAGTGGTTTCCTTTAAATACATCCAGCGAGGCATCGTACATGCCCGTAAGCATTTCGGCAGCAACCGCATCGCCCTTATGATCTTTAATGGTGACATGCCACTCCTCTTTGGCGCCGGGTTTTAACTCATTGCGATAAGTGGCGAATGCAATATCCAGCTTTTTATCGCTATGCGGAACCTGAATGGTTTCAGTGTATGTGTATACGCGTCCCTGTTTGACAAAAACCACGTTAATGCCGAAATTACCGCGGTATTTCTCCGCTACCGGAATTGCGATTTGCTTTTGTTCCTTATCCAGCTTATGCCATTCCCTTTTGAGGATTTCTCCTTTATGCTCAATTTCAAATAATGCCCACACATCATCAGCCTGAGTGCCCATGAGTAGCATGAGTTTTTCTCCCGGTTCAGCTTCCTTTTGCGGAAGGTAAAACCAAGCATAATCGCTTAAAGGGATTTTGGCGGCTTCCGGATCGAACAGCTTGAAAAATGCTTCGTGCTCAACTTCTTCACCAAAAGCATCGGTGGTGTTTATTTCGATGGCATATCGCCCGGTTTCCCAAGATGTTAAGTTTTCAAGTTGGATGATGGAATCGGCCGGAAGGGAAAACTTCTTTTCGAGCACCTTCTCTGCCCTGGGCCACTCGCGGTAGTCGGTTTCATTGTTGTATTCATCATACGGGAACCACCGTTTATATTTTCCTTCATTCATCACAAACTGGTCCGGTCGTTGCCACTTTCGTTCGCGGATTAAGCGCTCAGGCTGCTCCAGGCGGTAGATGGCCAGGGTGCCCGAAACTTCCTGGGGTTCCCCGTTTAAATTGGTAATCTCAAAGGGAATCGAATCTTGTTGCTGACGGTTTACATTTTCATCAATACCCAAATCAAATTCAAGCGATTGATAACCGACACTCACTACGGTTTGCTGCGAATGCGTTTCTCCGGCAATGTCGGTTACACTGGCTTCGATGCGGTAATCAAAAACCGGATTGGTACGCTGGGGTACCTGCAGATCGGGAATAGCTTTAAAATCAACAGTGAAGGCACCCGATTGATCGGTTTGGGTCAATCCCTGGGCAATCTCAAGCTCAGGGCTTGAAGGGTAAATGTTATACCAATTGAAGAAAAAGAAAGGGAAGCGGGTGGTTCGCACCACGCGGTATTTCACATCGGCATTGATAATGGGATTGCCCGAGTAACCCATGGCTTTTCCTGTTACACTTACTTCCTCATTCAGCTTATAGCTGCCGGTAATGGGTTGGAATTCCACCTCAAAATTGGGGCGTTTGTATTCTTCAACCGATACGTAAACCCTGCCATGATCATCGGCTATTCGCATCTGGCCGGTGAGGCGGCCAACGGGAGCCGTAAATGATCCGCTAAAAGAGCCGTATTCATTGGTCTTCAATTCTAAAGAACTGATCTTCTTACCATTCACATCGTGAAAAGTTACCGTGGTGCTTTTGCCAGGAAGGATATTATGCTCCTCTCCCTTGTTTTCGATCATGATACCTTTGAAATATATGGTTTGGCCCGGCCGGTAAATTCCGCGATCGGTAAAGAAATGTGTTTTGATACGGGTTTTTTCATCACGTTCCCGGGAATAGGTGCGGAAATAACTCTTGCTCAGCAAGGTGTCATCTTCATGGTAAAAGGCCATGGAAAAAGAACGGGAGCCCGCAGCATCTTTTTCAATGTGTAAAAAGCCGTTATTGTTCGCTTCATAAAGCTTTCCGGCCTCCATCAGGTATTGCCGTTCACGGTAATTATATTCCCGGTAAAATAGTTGGGCTTTGGCATTTTTTAAAGGTTCGCCGGTATTCCTGTCTAGCAGAAAAAAGTCCTTTGAACCGTCGGTTTTAGCCTGGTGAATGTAAGCAATGTTGGAAATCCAGCAAGTGGCTTCGGCAACACGGTTTTCACCGGTGTTAAAGTTTTCATTGTCGGACAACAATAGCACATAAAAGCCTTTATCCAGCCTGGGGATGGCTATTTCCACCGAATGCTGCTGGAAGTCACCTTCATTTTCAAGTTTTTGCTGCCACTCCTCTGCCGGCTCCATTTTCACAAATTGTTTGATGACGGCCTCATTTCCCCTGTAGTTTCGCTGGATTTGACGGTATTCTTCGGGGTCAATAGGAATAGCCCGGCCATAAAGGTTATCAATGTTTTTATGCGACGCCAAAGCACGGAAAGCTTCCCCCGGAGGATTTACATATTCCGTTTCAAATCGCAGATCGGTGGTTTCTATTTGTCCGGCCAGAATTTTGCAGTTATGGGCGCCTTCGGAATCGGGATATTTTTCCATTGCCTCCTGGCAAACATCATGCGCTTTTTTCTTACCCCAGCGGTTTTCCTGATTTTGATAGGGATGGTAGGCAGCGCCTTGTTGATTGAGAAAGGAAGCAATTTTAAAAAATACCCTGGCCGTCGCCGGATGCCCGGGATTTTTTTCCTTTAGTGTTTCCAGCGATGCTAAATAAAGGCTATCGCTCTTGGACAGTATGCTTTTATTGTGGACGTACTCCAGCCTGATGAGGTCAATATCGGTAAGCGGGGCAGGGTCTTCATCATCGAGGTGGAAGCGGGTTAATTCCTGTAAAATCTTAATGGCTTGGTAATCGAGTGAAGCAGTATCATCGGCGGCAATTTCGGTATTAGCGAATTCACCGGCAGAAGCAAGGTATTGTTCATCATCAAACTTAAAATAAGCTGCCGGCCGGGTGATGCCTGGCTCTTCCTGCATAAAAAAGCCGGCTGCACGATGTGCCAGAAAATCATAGAGGGTGGGGCGATATTTTTTAGAACCCTTTTGCTCCTCGAGGATTGGAGCATAATCTTTTAGCTGGATGCTTTTGGCTTTTTGATCGTCCCGGAGGGATGCCTTGTAATGGATTGAAACGGCATTGACAAGCTGCCGGGCATCCCAGGTTTTCAGGTCTTCGGAAGATGGTTCAAAGCTGACCTCCCGGTCGAGGATTTTATGGCGATTGGCCTGGTAATAGCGCCAGTACATTTCGGCTGTGATGGAATGCAAGACCGATTTTTCGGGCTGGCCGGCTGATTTAATTTCATGATTCAAATCATCGATCAACTTGATCATAAAATCTTCCTCGAATTCGGCTTTAAGCTTGATACGGTAGAGGACAGCCTTCAAAAACTGGGGATCATCGTTTTGTTTTTTCGCCTGTGCGTAGATATTTTCAACTATCTCCAATGCCGAACGGGGCTGGCCTTTCTTTTCCAGTTGCTCAACCTGTTTCCATTGTTTTTCGAAGGCTTTGTCTTGTTGTGGATTCATAAACGATAGGGTTATCATGGCAGTCGCCATCACGACTAAAACGCCTTTTAAAACATGAGCGATTTTCATACGATTGCATTTAAGTAGCCACTGCATATACAGCCGGCGGTTTTTTATGAACTGTTAAAATAACAAACATCAAACCAATTTTCAATCTAAAATTCGTGTTTTAAAAAAATAAAACAAACCCTGATTCAATACATCAATGCTGAGAGCGGATTAAGCAGGTTGGCATAACCGATCAATTCCATCTTCACCGACCCCACAATTACTTCCGATTTGGCCATTACGGGGATATGGTTTTCATCATCGGAAACCCACAAATCCATTGGGTATTCCTGGCTAAAGACGTTGCCGGTGGCCACCTCGGGTTGGAACCTGAGGCATTTGAAATAACCCAGGTCTGTTTTGATCACTTCCCGGCCTTTAAAAACAATGCGGGAAATGTAGGTAGTATCATCGATATAAAAATCCACAGGGTAAACATCGCCGGGCTGGGCATTGGAGTAGTCGATGGTACGGGCATAGTAAAATGCCGATATGATGTCCTGGATATCGTTAGGAATAGGATTGGTCTCGTAACGGCTTTCGGCAATTTGCTTCCGGTGATAAAAGCGGACTTCGTTGTTTTTGGTATAGCTCCCCTCATTCGTCCGGCGAATGAACATCCAGGGAACCATGGCCGAAGTATCGATAAAGGTTTCGAAGCGATCACGGACTTTAAAGAATAAGTTAAACAAACCGGTAGACCTGCCCTTTCCCACAATATGATAAACCGGTCGGTCCTGCAGGCTTTTTACTTCCGGTTTAATGTGAAGCTGCGCCTCACCGGCTTTAACCTTACCGGTAAGCCGCGAATGGTAGTAAACTTTGTATTCGAGCTGCTCCCCGGTGGAAAAAGCATTGTTATCGATCACGCGGAATTCCTGGCTAATAGCTTTGACAGTAAGCAGCACAATCAGGGCAACCAGTAATTTCTTCATAGATCGTTGTTTCACAAGTTAAGCAAATCGGGCTGAAGACTTTAATTTGATTAACGAAAGCCGCTGATAATTGTTTTATAGCCCGATAGTATAGCTCTAAACCACCACATTGATAATGCGTTTGGGAACAATGATGATCTTTTTCGGGGTTTTTCCCTCGATCCACTTTTGTGCCTCGGGGGCCTCGAGCACTGCCTTTTCTATTTCCTCTTTGGGCATATCAAGGGGAAGCTCGAGTTCAAACCGCTTTTTGCCGTTAAAGGAAACCGGATAGTTAAAGGTGTTTTCGATCACATATTCTTTTTTGAACTCCGGAAATTCGGCGTAAGCCACGCTGGGCCGGTGACCGAGCTTATGCCAGAGTTCCTCGGCAATATGCGGGGCATAAGGTGAGATCAATACCGCTAAAGGCTCTAAGATAGCCCGTTTGGTGCATTTCAGATCGGAGAGCTCATTGGCACAGATCATAAAAGCGCTCACCGCTGTATTGAACGAAAGCCGCTCGATGTCATCCTCCACCTTTTGGATGGTTTTATGAAGCACCTTAAACTCTTCCTTTGTGGGCTCTTCCTCCGTTACATTCAGATTTCCGTTATTGTCATGATAGAGTCTCCAGAACTTGCGAATGAACCGATATACACCTTCAATCCCTTTAGTGTCCCAGGGTTTGGAATCGGTAAGCGGGCCCAGGAACATCTCGTACATACGCAGGGTGTCGGCTCCGAAGTTGGCGATCAGGTCATCGGGATTAACCACATTATAAAGCGATTTTGACATCTTTTCGATCTCATAACCGCAAACATATTTGCCTTCATCATCAAGGATGAATTGTGCCTCCGCCAGGTCCTGACGCCAGTTTCGAAAGGCCGCGGTGTCGAGCACATCGTTGTCTACAATATTTACATCAGCATGCATGGGAATTACTTCGGGGCGACGCTCGCTTACACCGGCTTTTTTCATCTCCTCATCGGTCAAGTCCGTATCCAGCCGGTTTTTCGAGATAAAAGTGTTGGTGCCTTTAAGGCGGTAAACAATATTTGAACGCCCCTGTATCATGCCTTGGTTCACCAGTTTTTTGAAAGGCTCCTCTTCCACCACGTAGCCCAGATCATACAGAAATTTATTCCAGAAGCGGGCATACATAAGATGCCCGGTGGCGTGTTCTATACCGCCGATATAAAGATCCACATCCCGCCAGTATTCGATAGCTTCTTTGGAGAAATATTCCTTATCGTTGCGGGGGTCCATGTACCTTAGGTAATAGCCGCTCGATCCGGCGAAGCCAGGCATGGTGTTGGTTTCAAGTGGGTAGCCTTCCTCCGTTTCCCAATTCTTGGCCCTTGCCAGTGGCGGTTCACCTGTTTCGGTGGGCAGGAAGGATTCCACTTCGGGAAGCTCCAACGGAAGTTTGTCTTCACTAAGGGCATAAGGGATGCCATCCTTGTAATAAATGGGAAACGGCTCTCCCCAGTAGCGCTGGCGGCTAAAGATGGCGTCGCGCAAGCGGAAGTTTACCGTCCCGTAACCTACACCCAATTCTTCAATTTTATCGATAGTCGCCTTGATAGCCTTACTAACATCCATGCCGTTAAGAAAACCGGAGTTAATAAGGGTTCCTTCTTTGGCATCGTATGATCCCCTGGAAATATCCCCACCGGAAACAACTTCACGGATAGGAATATTAAAATGATTGGCAAAGGCATAATCGCGGCTATCGTGTGCCGGAACGGCCATGATGGCGCCGGTTCCGTATCCGGCCAGTACATAATCGGCCACCCATATGGGAATTTCCTCATTGCTCAGCGGATTGATGGCATAAGCGCCGGTAAATTCCCCGGTGATCTTTTTGACCTCGGCCATACGTTCGCGCTCGGAGCGGTTTTTGGCCATTTTAACGTATTCGTCAACTTTTTCGCGGTGCTCGGGCTTGGTGATCTTTTCAACCATTTCATGCTCGGGCGCCAATACCATAAAGGTGGCTCCAAACAAGGTGTCGGGGCGTGTAGTGAATACTTCTATTTCTTCCTCATGATGGCTCACCTTAAAGTTTACCGAAGCTCCTTCTGACTTACCAATCCAGTTACGCTGGATCTCCTTGAGCGATTCGGACCAATCGACTTCTTCCAGCCCTTGTAACAAGCGCTCGGCATAAGCCGTAACACGCAATGACCATTGTTTCATCAATTTTCTGACCACCGGATGACCTCCACGTACCGAGTAGCCCTCTTTAACTTCATCATTAGCCAAAACGGTTCCCAGTTCCGGGCACCAGTTCACCCATGTGTCCGAGAGGTAAGCCAGCCGGTAATACATCAGGGTCTCCTGCTGTTGTTTTTCATCCCAGCTGTTCCAATTTTCGGCTGTAAATTTATCAATCTCACCGCAGGCTGCATTTACCTTGGTATTTCCATTTTTCTCAAATTCTTCAATCAGGGTGTTAATGGGTTCGGCCGCTTGAAGGTGGTTATTAAACCATGAATGAAACAGCTGGATGAATGTCCATTGCGTCCATTTATAATACACGGGGTCACAGGTGCGTACTTCACGGTCCCAGTCATAAGAAAAACCGATTTGATCGAGCTGCTCGCGGTAGCGTTTAATATTGCGCTCAGTGGTGATGGCAGGGTGCTGTCCGGTTTGTATGGCATACTGCTCAGCCGGCAGGCCATAAGCATCATAGCCCATAGGGTGAAGCACATTGTAACCCTTGAGCCGCTTATAACGTGAAAAAATATCGGAAGCAATGTAACCCAGTGGGTGGCCTACATGCAATCCGGCTCCTGAGGGATACGGAAACATATCCAAAACGTAATATTTGGGTTTTTGATGATCGATCCCTACTTTGAAGGATTTTTTCTCCAGCCAGTAGTTCTGCCATTTCTTTTCGATTTCCCTGAAGTTGTATTCCATGATGCGCCTTATACTTTGCTATTGATAACTATTATCTCCACGTAAAATTTTTCAGCTTGCGAATTTAAGAAACTTAGTAAGAATATTTCCGGGAGATTGCTGTGGATTTGGCGAATAAGCATCAGTATTACCCAAATTGAGCGATTCTCGCTCACGATAAAGAAATTGTAAGCTTTTCACCTCACCCATTCGGTGAAAAGCAACAATTTCTATCCCGAAAACCTTCGGGACGGGATTATACCTAAGTAAAGCGATTTTTCACTGCATTCAAATCGCTCAACTTAGGTATTAATCAGATTGCATTATTATCAAATAAAACATCTCCTCCTTCTGAGCGTATATTTTTTATAATTTCGTAGCCGCTGACTATGAATAAAAAGGAAGAAAAATATAACCGCCGAAGGCTTAAGACATCATATCTTACCACGGTGATCAGCATTACCCTGGTGCTTTTCATGTTGGGCCTGCTGGGATTGATCGTGCTGCATGCCAAAAAGATCTCCGATTATGTGAAGGAAAACATTGGTTTTCATATCATCATGAAAGAAAACACTAAAGAGGCAAGGATTATCAGGTTTCAGAAAGAGCTCGACATAACCGATTATGTAAAAAGCACCGAATACATTACCAAAGAAGAAGCAGCCAGCGAGCTTAAAGCGGAATTAGGAGAGGATTTTATCGATTTTATCGGATATAACCCTTTATTGCCTTCCATTGATGTGAGGCTGAAAGCTCAATATGCCAATGTGGATAGTCTTGAGCAGATCAAAAATGAATTGGTGGCTCATGAGACGGTAAAAGAAGTTGATTATCAGAAATCATTGGTGCATGTTGTCAATGACAATATCCGCAAGCTTAGCATCATTATTCTGGGGTTTAGTGTTTTATTGCTGATCATAGCTATTGCATTGATCAATAATACGATACGACTATCGGTTTATTCGAAACGTTTTCTTATAAAAACCATGCAACTAGTTGGAGCAACCGAACGGTTTATCAGGAGGCCTTTTGTTTGGCAGGGCATCTTACATGGGCTTTACGGATCGTTTTTTGCCATACTGCTATTAGTTGGCACGCTTTATCTCGCCCGCCGCGAAATACCCGAATTGATCGAACTGCAGGACCTCGATCTTTTTCTCACGCTTTTTGGATCGGTAATACTTATAGGTATTATCATTTCATGGTTTTCCACCTTTATGGCTGTTAGGAAGTTCTTGAGGGTAAAAACCGATTATTTGTACTAAAGGATTTATATATTTGCACAAAATCGCTTGGAAAAATATGGAAAAAGCAAAGCATAAACATAAGCCTCATCAAACTCAGCAATCGCAAAAGGAGAAGGCTTCTCAAGAGTCGGGCAAGGACTTTGCCTTTAACCGGGAGAATTACAAGCTCCTGCTTATCGGACTGGCATTAATTTCAGTGGGATTCCTGTTGATGATCGGTGGCGGTTCCGATAACCCCAATGAATTCAATGAAGCCATATTCAATCATCGACGAATTACAGTGGCGCCCATCTTGATTCTGGCAGGATATGTGGTTGAGATCTTTGCCATTATGAAAAAACCCAAAGATTAACACGTATAAACTTCTATCAAAACCGCGGGAATGGATTGGTTGTCAGCTCTTATTCTTGGCTTGGTACAAGGCCTTACTGAATTTTTACCGGTTAGCAGCAGTGGACATCTGGAGATAGGTAAAGCACTATTGGGGGTTAATCCCAAAGAAAGCCTCATGTTTACGGTTTTAGTACATGGAGCCACAGTGCTAAGCACTATAGTGGTTTTTCATAAGGATATAGGAATATTGATCAGGCAGCTTTTTAAATTCCAATGGAATGAAGACACGGCTTATATTACCAAATTGCTCCTTTCAATGTTACCGGTTGCAGTTCTTGGTCTTTTCTTTAAAAAAGAAGTGGAAGCCTTTTTCGAGGGCGATATTGTATTTGTAGGTTTTATGCTCATTGTAACGGCCTCGCTGTTAACATTCACCTATTTGCGCAAATCGAAAGACCGGAAGGTGGGCTTCCTCGATTCCATAGTGATCGGTATTGCCCAGGCTTTAGCTGTGTTGCCGGGTATTTCCCGTTCGGGAGCTACCATTTCCACATCGCTTATGCTGGGTGTTCGCCGGGAGCTTGCCGCCAAATTTTCGTTCCTAATGGTGTTGATCCCAATAATGGGGGCTAATCTAAAAGATGCTTTTGAAGGAAATCTCACTGCTTCATCCTCGGTTTCTCCATTGGCGTTGGTGGTGGGTTTTCTGGCAGCTTTTATCTCGGGGTTGCTGGCTTGCAAATTGATGATTGGTATTGTGAAAAAAGGTGGACTGATCTACTTTGCCATCTACTGTTTTATCATTGGCATAATTGCCATCATTGCCGGTTAATGAATTATTCATATGAGTGAACAACAACCTGCCATATACCAGGAAGGAACCATATTGCTTATCGACAAGGAAAAGGAGTGGACTTCCTTTGATGTGGTGAATTTTGTACGTGCTTTTCTAAAGCGGATGTTTCGTCTTAAGAAACTAAAAATAGGACATGCCGGCACTCTCGATCCACTGGCAACCGGCTTGTTGGTTTTATGTACCGGAAAATACACCAAATCAATAGAAACCATACAGCAGCAAACCAAAGAATATACAGGAACCATTCAGCTGGGAGAAACTACTCCTTCATTTGACCGGGAGACTGATGTGGATCAATCTTTCCCTATTGACCACATTTCGGACGAAAACATTATGGAGGCAACTAAAAAGCTTACCGGAGAACTGGAGCAGGTACCCCCAACATATTCTGCTGTTAAGATCAAAGGAAAAAGGGCGTATCAATACGCCCGTAACAATGAAGAAATTGAGATCAAATCGAAAAAAGTGCAGGTTCATAGTTTTGAAATTACACGCATGGCCCTTCCTGAAATTGATTTTCGCATTGAATGCTCCAAAGGGACCTACATCCGCTCCATTGCCCGGGATTTTGGAAAGATGCTTGAAAGCGGCGCCTATCTTTCGGAATTGAGAAGAACCCGTATAGGGGATTACAAAGTAGAAGATGCCATGTCTATTCAGCAATTTCGAGAGAAGGTGCTGGGGGAGGTTGGGTTGTAATTATAAATTATCAAAACCAGGTTGAAATTCCGGATCCCCATAGGGAGGCAAAGGACACATTAAATAAGCTACTCTTAAACGCTATTATAGTGCTGCATCTGCATTTTTGAAAATCTTTCCTAATTTGCTTCTAAATATAATCTTAGCTGTCATGGGTTTTTAATGCTGATTATCACCATGTTGAATCTATTTTGCCCATTCCTCCCGTATAACTTGCTTTATTGTTCTGAATACTATTTCAATCGGTGGGTGCGTTAAAATATTGCAACTGAGGGATAAATAATAGTAGAAATACTTGCGCAAGGGGGGCAAATTCATTATCTTTGCACACCTTTTATTGAATTTGAACAAAGCGTAAAATTAAGAAAAAACAGATGAAACTATCGCAATTCAATTACCGTCTGCCACCAGAATTGATCGCAGATCGTCCGCCGAAGAACAGAGATGAATGTCGGCTGATGGTGATGGACCGAGCTAACCAAACTATTGAGCATAAGCACTTTAACGATGTATTACATTATTTCGGTAATGGAGATGTCTTCTTGCTGAACAATACAAAAGTATTCCCTGCTTTGCTGAGAGGCGAGAAGGAAAAGACCGGAGCTAAGATCACCGTGTTCCTGTTGCGGGAACTTAACCGTGAATCAAGGCTATGGGATGTATTGGTCGATCCGGCCCGCAAGATCCGTATTGGAAACAAGTTATATTTTGGGGAGGATGAATCCCTGGTCGCTGAGGTCATTGACAACACAACTTCGCGTGGAAGAACTTTGCGCTTTTTATATGATGGGCCTTACGAGGATTTTAAGAAGACCATAGAGTCCCTGGGACAAACACCGCTTCCCTCGCCATTGCAAAGCAAAAGAGAAATTGAGCCCGAAGACCGGGAGCGTTATCAAACCATTTATGCCAAGCATGAAGGCGCTGTAGCTGCTCCCTCGGCCGGATTGCACTTTAGCCGTGAGCTAATGAAACGTCTTGAAATACAAGGGGTCGACTTTGCCGAGGTAACCCTCCATGCCGGCTTGGGTAATTTTCGCAATATTGATGTAGAAGACCTTACCAAGCATAAAATGGACTCCGAAGAAATGGCCATTGAAGAAAGCACGGCTAAGAGGGTGAACAAGGCAAAGGATGAAAAGAAAAAGATATGTGTTGTGGGGACCACTACCATGAAGGCCGTGGAGACGTCGGTTTCCATATCCGGACGATTGAAGCCCTATAGGGGTTGGACCAACAAATTTATCTTTCCCCCCTATAAATTCAGCATTGCCGATGTTATGATCACCAATTTTCACCTGCCACAGTCACCTATGTTGATGCAGGTTGCTGCATTCGGTGGTTATGATTTTGTAATGAAGGCTTACAAAGAAGCTGTGGATAACGAATACAAATTCTTTACATATGGTGATGCAATGATGATCATATAGAACATGAAATCATATAATATTTAAATCCCCTCGCTTCAGGCAAGGGGATTTTTTTATTTTTGTTCACATAACTGATATCCCGTGAAGAAATATGTAGTGCTGGTAGCCGGAGGTAAAGGTAAGCGTATGGGCCATGATGTTCCAAAGCAATTCATGCAGCTCGGCAGGAAACCTGTTATTTTGCACACCATAGAACGATTCTTTAGAGCTGTTGCAGGCATTGAGATGGTAATTGTTCTACCGGTAACCGAAATATCGCGTTGGGAAGAAATAAAGAAGCAGTACCGATTCGATGCACCTGTAAAAATAGCGGAAGGAGGAAAGCAGCGATTCGATTCCGTAAAAAACGGACTTGACCTGCTGCCCGAGGCCGGTTTGGTAGCCATTCATGATGCGGTAAGACCATTGGTTCATCAACAGGTGATAACAAATTCTTTCAGGTTGGCCGAGCGATATGGAAATGCCGTTCCGGCTGTAATGCCCCGGGATTCGGTTAGAGAGGTAATCGATGATACCAATCATCCAATGTTTCGTGAATCTCTTCGCTTGATACAAACCCCGCAAACCTTTCGGACTGAACTGATCAAAAAGGCATATGAGCAAGCTTACAAGCCAGCATTTACCGATGATGCTTCGGTAGTTGAGAACTTGGGCAAACGAATCCATCTCTTTGAAGGTAATTATGAAAATATTAAAATTACGCATCCGGCAGATATTCCATTGGCTGAAGCATTGCTGAAGCTTAACCAAACCAAAAACGGGCCTCATGCGAAGTAAACAAAGTTATGCGTACAGAGAAGGCTGGCTCGCCATTGCCACCAATATTATTTTATTCGGCCTTAAATATTGGGCAGGTATCGTTACCGGTTCCATTGCCATTATAGCCGATGCCTGGCACACCCTTTCCGATTCATTGACCTCCCTGGTGCTTTTGATTGGTACCCGCATCTCCAACAAACCCGCCGATCACGAGCATCCTTTTGGTCATGGCCGTGCCGAATGGATTAGTTCCCTCATCATTGGAGTATTGCTTGCGGTAATTGCATTCAACTTTATAGTCGAATCGGTTGACCGGTTGATTTCACATGAGGAAGTCGTTTATGGAAAACTGGCCATAATTGTAACCGTCATATCCATCCTTGGAAAAGAAGGTATGGCACAATATGCATTTTGGGCATATAAGAAATCGGGCTCGAAGTCGGTAAGGGCTGACGCTTGGCACCATCGCACCGACGCCATTTCTTCATTGATCATTTTGGTAGGGATATTTCTCGGTCGCTATTTTTGGTGGATTGACGGTGCTTTGGGATTGGCAGTGGCCGGCATGCTCATTTATGCCACCTATGATATTTTGCGCGACACCACACATATTATTTTGGGGGAGAAGCCGGATGACCCTATGATTAGCCAAATTAAGCAGGTATGTTCTGATGAGGTGTCCATCGATGTGTATCCTCATCAGTTTCATGTTCATAATTATGGTGATCATACGGAGATGACCCTTCATATCAAGCTTCCCCCTGGCATGACACTGCATGAATCTCATGAAATTGCCTCGCGTATCGAAAGAAGCATATGGAATAAAATGGAAATTTCGGCTACTATCCATATGGAACCCTATGGAAAAGGATGATCATCTTCCTTTCCACTTATATGGGAGTATATGTCCCATTATTCCTATAAAGGTTGTATAAAAGACATTTAGAAGTTGTATGGGAAAATAATCTTTCAATAATGAATCGTGGTTGAAGAACTTAGTAACTTTTGATAACAATGGAAGATCAACCCCGAATTTAATCAACCAAAGAAAAAGCGCCAATGGTACATAGGTTAATGAATACAGGGCTAGTAAAAGAGAGATGAGTAAAAAAAGGTTATATAAATAAACCGCAATGGCGGTAAAAATCACAAAGGCATCCGTATAATGAGCGCTTTTCGAAACCCAGCGCAATCGCTGGTTTAAGAATCCCGAGGTTTGTTTCTGTGCCGAGGTTTGAACAATAGCTTCCCGGTTTTTCAAAAATTTAATAGAAGATGCCCCAAAGTGCTTTTTGATCTTCATCATTAAAAAGATGTCATCACCCGAAACTTGGTTTTCATTATCCGTAAAGCCGTTAACCTCCATAAACGCCTTTTTTTCATAAGCCAGGTTGGCGCCGTTGCACATAATGGGATGCCCAATGCCGGCAGCACCTGCTGAAGCGCCTATCAAGCTTAAAAACTCAAGGGATTGAAATCGTGAGAAGAACCCATTACCGGGGTAAAAGGCTACAGGTCCCAGGATCATCTTGGGTTTTTCCTGCTCATATAAGGCTACTAATGCCCTAAGCCAGTATGGGCCTGTTGTGGTATCGGCGTCGGTAGTTACGATTAAATTGCCTGAAGCATGGGAAATGGCATGGGTTATCGCTTTCTTTTTCCCATTACCTTTTGATTGGTTTTCCACAATTTTAATATTGAAACTACTATGCTGATTTTGAAACGAGCGGCATAGTTTTAACGTATTATCAGTGGAATGATCATCAGCAATGATGATTTGTAATTTTTCTGTTGGAAAGTCTTGGTTTATAATGCTTTGGAGGCATTTTGCGATGTTTTCCTCTTCATTTCGAACAGGAATGATCACGCTAATGGTGGTAGTATGTTTTTTTTGAGAGGATGTGCTAAAATCGGGCAAGCTTTGCCAGCCATAGGTAAACCAGATAATCAAATAACCATATAGCAGGGCCGGCAGAATGAAAACCATATATGTAATGATGATATCTCCCGTCATACCTGTTCGCGATTTCGAATAAACTTCAAGTCAAACACAAAGATGGCTCCCACAATGGCTGGTAGTGCAAGGTTTATAAACCATAAGGCTGTGGCTGAGGAAAGTATTCCTATCTTTATTGGTTGGGGTAGTTCGCCAAAGGATGTAAAGAATTGACTGATAAAATAGATCGCCACCGAGCCTCTCACGCCAATTTCAGAGAGAGCTATCGTGGGAATAGCTGTGAGCACGAAAAATACCAGGGCAATCAGCATCATCCCTTCGGGATAAGGTATATTAACATCGAATATGCGAAGCAAAAGATAAAACTGGGTGGAGAAGATCAAGAAGCGTAAAATGCTTTGAAGTAATACAATCAATAATTCACGGCTATGGTACTCGGCAAAGACGTTAAAATAGTTACGCAGTTTCTGCCACCGTGAGCTGATTATTTTTTGGGTAAAAGATGTGATAATGGAAATATTAAGAAAAAGGAGCACTAAAAAAAGGTCGAGAATAAATACGATGAAAATCAAAGCAATATAAAGGTAGAAATAATCGGAGTAAAACTCAGGAAAATAGTTGGGAATAAAGATCAACATACAGATGGAGCCCACCAGCAGGGTGGTGAGAAGTTGAGCCATGCTCCCGATTATGGTTATGAGAATTGCCTTAAGGGGCTTGGCCTTATCAAGGATAAATACCCTGCCAAAGAACTCCCCGATGCGGTTTGGGGTAAAAAAGCTCACGGTTATGCCTGTAAAAACAGCTTTGAATGATCGTAAAAAGGAAATTCGTTCAATGGTCTTTATTAAGTAGCGCCACTTCCAGGCCTCAACGCCCCAGTTTATGAACATAATGAGGAAAACAAGGATAAGTCCTTGCAGGAATTTTGGGGAAGAAACCGATTGACCGATAAGTTCCAGGGTGTGGAGAATATCGCGTTCATAAAATATCTCACGGTAAATAAACCCATACGCCAGGATGATGATCAATACCTGAATGAGTATGTTATAGCGTTTCCGTAATTTTGTCTTACCTTTGATCAAAATCATAGCATTTAATTTGGCAACAGAGCGCATCATATTAGGTATCGACCCGGGTACAAACATCATGGGTTACGGATTGGTTCACCAGAAAGGCCGGGAACTCAATTTGATAACCCTGGGTGTACTTAAGCTGGGTGGATACAGCGATCATGCGTTAAAGCTAAAAAAAATTTTCGAAAGAACTACAGCTATAATCGACGAGTATCATCCCGATGAATTGGCCATAGAAGCTCCGTTTTACGGAAAAAACATTCAATCGATGCTTAAACTGGGCCGTGCACAAGGGGTTGCTATGTCGGCAGCACTTCAGCGATCCATCCCCATATTTGAATATTCGCCCAAAAAAATAAAGCAGTCCATTACCGGCAGGGGCAATTCATCCAAAGAGCAGGTTGCCGGTATGTTGATAAAAATTCTTGGAGTAACAGAACCTCCTGAATATTTAGATGCTACTGATGGCCTTGCAGCCGCCGTTTGTCATTATTTTCAACGGGGAAACAGCCAGGGCGGAAGCCGCTATAGCGGTTGGAAAACCTACATCAGCCAAAACCCCGGCCGCCTGGCATAGATCACATCAGTTTTTGATAAGCTTTCCACCAACGGTCCGGTATATCGTTATTACAAGCAGCCTGGTAATCGGCTTCGGAGCAGGGTATCATGTAATGGTGCCGGTACTGGGGTTTTATATTGTCGGGTGCTTTGATTTCCATCCACCACCGTTCACTTTTTTTACTGCGGTAAAAGGTAATATTCTCCTTGTGATCTTCCACTTGTACATGGTACTTGATAAATTTTTCATGTCTCTCAAAGGGTGATTCAGGAGTGCGGCAAAGAAACCCGTCAATAAAATACCAGATCATTTGAGCAGCAAGGTGAGCCGTTTGGCCATGATTGTCATAATCCGGGTTGACCTCAAAAATGCCTAAGGAAGAAAGGCGATCACTTAATCCGGCGTAGCGCAATATCTGGCAAGCTTCTTCACCGTAAAACCCATTAGGCGTTGCATTGGCATTGGCCGGTGCATCTGACTGCCGTATGGCCGAGATATCAAAACTTAACAAGTGAGCATTCCGGATAATCGGTTCTGCCTCATAAATATCGCTTCTCACCGACCCCAGGCGGTAGGTGTCGAAAAAAAGTTTGCTCATGGTTTTGATGGCTGTTTGGTCAACAAAGTAGGTTTGATACCCCAGGTTTGTAAAATTGAATAAATAATTGGGTTTCTCTTTAATGATGTGGCTAAGGTAGGATGTCGGTGTAATTTCCTTTTCAAGTTCGCCCAGATCAAAACGGCTGTCGACTGCAGCTATGTTGATGATCTTTTTCATGGTGGCATAAGCCTGGTACATGCTGTATGTTAAATCCTGGGTTCCCCCGATGACAACCGGAATAATATTGTTTTCGAGCAGTGTAGTCATCACCGATGAAAGGGCAAAATAAGTATCAACAACGGTATTACCCTGTATAATGTTTCCAATGTCAGCAACCTGGATGGAAGCCCGTTCAGGATACAATTCGTAAAGGTGCTGTCTTATGCGATCGGGAGCTTTTGCAGCGCCCTTATTATTAAGCGACTGCCGGTCTTCTTCCACACCAACAATAGCTATTTTAGAATCCGACAGATCGGGAAAGGCATCATTAGTCATGTATCGCTTGATATAGGCTCCAAGCAATCTACCTCTGACGGGGCCTTCATATTCCGGAAGACCTTCAACCGGATTGAGATATACCGATAGTTCCATTTATTTGCCGTTTAAAAATTACATTCAAAAGTAGCCAAAATTACATGAATGTATATCCTGTCACAGCTTAGCCTGTTTTTTTCCTTGACGTGCTTTTTGAGCCGGTTTTACTTTTACCCGTTGTTTTACCACCCGAAGAAGATTTTGTTTTCGATTTTGTCGATTTTGTTTTCGATGCCGTTTTAGCAGGCGATTTATTTGATTTAGCGGCAGTCTTCGTAGTGGTTTTTGTACCTTTACCCGACTTGGCCGATTTTTCGATTATTTCTTTACACTCTTCCAAGGTCAGTTTCTCGGCTTCTTTTCCTTTGGGAATGCGGTAGTTCTCACGTCCCATTGAGATGTAGGGTCCATACCGCCCCTTCAGTATTTTAATTCCGTTTTCGTCATTAAAATCCCTGATGGTTTTCTTACGCTCCCGTTCACGCTTTTCTTCTATTAACTCTATGGCGCGGTCTTTTTCTATGGTAAAGGGATCATCTTCCTTTTTTAATGAATAGAATTTGGAATCATGCCTCACATAGGGGCCAAAGCGACCGATGGATACAACAAGTTCTTTGTCTTCATATTCACCGATTGTACGAGGGAACTTGAAAAGCTCCAACGCTTCTTCCAGGGTAATGGTTTCGATGCTTTGGTTTTTTCGCAAACCGGCAAATTTGGGTTTTTCTTCACTTTCCGTATCCCCTATTTGTGCAATAGGGCCATAACGACCAATTTTTACATAAACATTCTTACCGGTTTTGGGATCAACGCCCAGGAATCGTTCCCCTTTGGCTCGCTCCGATTTTTCGAGGGTTTCTTCAACACGCTCATGGAAAGGGTGATAAAACTCTTTGATCATCTCATCCCACTTCTTTTTGCCCATGGCAATTTCATCAAATTCCTCTTCCACGCGGGCTGTAAAGTTGTAGTCCATGATATTTTGAAAGTACTGCATTAAAAAATCATTGACCACAGTGCCGATGTCCGTAGGGAACATTTTGTTCTTTTCGTAACCGGTTTTTTCAGTCTTAGTTTCCTCATTAATGTTACGTTCCTTCGAAAGCGATATTTGTTCAAACTTACGGGGGTATCCGTCCCGGTCTTCCTTAGTCACGTAACCTCTTTTTTGAATGGTAGAGATAATGGGAGCATAAGTTGATGGCCTTCCAATGCCAAGCTCTTCCAACTTTTTCACCAAGCTGGCTTCTGTATAGCGAGGTGGATGCTGGGAGAAGCGCTGTATGGCATCCATCTTTTTAAGATCGAGTACCTGACCCTTAGTTAAGGGAGGAAGAACGCCTTTGGGGGTGTCCTGCTCATCATCGTCGCTACTTTCCATATAAACTTTAAGGAAACCGTCAAACTTGATGACCTCTCCTTTTGCGCTTAATTTTTCATCGGTGGTTGAAATACCAATGGTTACATTGGTTCTTTCCAGCTGAGCATCAGCCATTTGAGAGGCAATGGTTCGTTTCCAGATAAGGTCATAAAGCCGTTTTTGAGAATCATCACCACTGATGGTCTGGTGGTTCAGATAAGTGGGGCGTATTGCTTCATGGGCTTCCTGGGCGCTTTTCGACTTGGTGGAATATTTCCGGGTTTTTGAATATTGTTCCCCGTATTGTTTCATAATTTCCTTTTTGGCATTAGCTAGTGCCATGTTCGATAGATTAACCGAGTCGGTACGCATGTAAGTGATCTTCCCTGACTCATAAAGCTGCTGCGCAACAGTCATGGTTTTTGATACCGGATAACCCAATTTACGGCTGGCTTCCTGCTGCAAGGTAGAGGTTGTAAAAGGTGGGGCGGGAGACTTTTTTCCCGGCTTTTTTTCAATCTTCTCAATGGTAAAGGAAGCTTTCTGGCATTTTTGCAGAAAAGCCATCGCTTCTTCCTTGGTTTTAAATCGCTTGGGAAGTTCAGCAGCAAGTTCTCCCTTGCCTTTATCGGTTTTAACATCAAATAAGGCGGTAATTTTATAAGAAGAAGTGGGCTTAAAATTCTTGATCTCCTTCTCCCGTTCAACAATCAGCCGAACGGCTACCGATTGCACGCGTCCAGCTGAAAGGGCAGGCTTGACCTTGCGCCACAACACTGGTGATAATTCAAACCCTACTAACCGGTCGAGAATGCGACGCGCTTGCTGGGCATCTACCAGGTTTTTATCAATGGTTCGGGGCTGTTTAATGGCATCTTCAATGGCCGACTGCGTGATTTCGTGAAAAACAATACGATTGGTTCGTTCTTCATTCAATTCCAAAACTTTGATCAAGTGCCAGGCAATGGCTTCTCCTTCACGGTCTTCATCAGAAGCCAGCCAAACCTTTTCGGCTTTTTTGGTTGATTTTTTTAAATCGGTTACCACCTTCTTTTTATCCGGGGTAATTTCATAATTCGGCTTGAATCCGTGTTCTATATCAACACCTAATTGTTTTTTTGAGAGATCACGTACATGCCCAAAACTAGACCTCACTTCATAATCCTTTCCTAAAAAGCGCTCTATGGTTCGGGCTTTGGCCGGTGACTCTACAATAACAAGATTTTTAGACATATTTTATATCCTTTCTTACAAATGTTATATCCAAACTAAATTGGTTTTGGGGCGACAAAATAAAGTAATTAATATGTACCAGAGTAACTCAAATTTAATTTTCTAACTAACAACACTACCGAAGCACTGTTCATTCGGCACTTGGTAAAGAAAATTTTCTTCCGGTTATGATGATGAAAACGCTATGGGTCATCCGGTAAAATACCTTTTAATAATCCCTTATCTAAACTTTTTAGTGTGTTAATGGTTAATCAAAATCATGGAAAAAGAATATTGAAAACACGCTTTATAATATTGATGGGATATAAAAACGGAAAGAAATTCATATTTGTGCCTGTTTCATTCGTCTTATCAATGGAATGTTTTCTTATATTCGCATAATTAATGTGAACTTTGGTATAAGTGGCTTAGTTTTGCAGTTACAGTTGTTTAATAAATTTTTAACAAGGTAATAACCATAAAATAAGCATTGTATAAAGGACAAAAATATTACTTTTGCCATTTCATATCGATAATAGTAACAAAAGCGATATTAGTAAATAATTAGATGCTGATGAAAAAATTTGAATTACCCCGGCTCACTAAAAGTCTGTTATTCTTTTTAACAATACTGTTGTTTTCTTCTTGTGTACCTCAAAAGGACATTTTCTATCTACAGGATAAAACACCCGAAGAAGGTGAAGCGAAAACCGAATTTCAGAACCCCAAGCCCCCGGATTATAAGCTTAAATCGGGTGATAACTTGTATATAAGGGTTGTAAGCCTGGATGAAACGGTTAATAATGTTTTTAATACAAACCAGCGGAATTTAGGTGGTGGTGGTCAAACAAACTCTAACATTTACCTTCAGAGTTACCAAATAGACCCCAATGGATTCATTACATTTCCTATAATCGGGAAGGTAGTAGTTTCAGGCCTTACCATTGAAGAAGCCCAGGCGCTTATACAGGAACATGTGGACAAGTATTTGAAGGAAACTACTGTAATGGTTCGCCTGGTAAACTTTAAGTTCACCATCCTGGGGGAAGTTAACCGGCCGGGGCAGTTTTATGTGTATCAAAATGACATTAATATTTTTGAAGCTATTGGATTGGCAGGTGAGATCACAAACTATGCCGATCGCGATAATATTAAACTGGTAAGAAAAACCGATAAAGGATCTGAGGTACATATTTTAGATATTACCGATGAGGATATCCTGGAATCGGATGATTTTTACCTGATGCCGGATGACGTCATTTATATCAAACCCATAAAGGGAAAAAACTTTGTGTTTCAGTCATTCCCTTACAGCGTGGTGTTTTCAAGTATTTCAACAGCTTTACTGTTAATCAATTATTTCAAATAACCTAATTCACAGATATTGAACATGGATACAAGGCAAGACTTTATTGACCAGCAACAAAGAGAAGAATCAGTCGACTATAAAGCGTTATTTTTTAAATTCTATCGCTACTGGTACTTTTTTGTACTTACTATATTTGTAGCACTGATTATTGCCTTTCTTTTTAACCGGTATACAAAAGCCGTGTATGAAGTAAAATCTACCGTTTTGGTGGAGGATCAGTCTTCAGCCCTTGATCCGCAAGCATTAATAGGGTTTAGTGTGGGTGGCCGGCAAGAGCAGAACCTTCAGAATGAGATCGGGATATTAAAATCGTATACTTTAACCAACCGAACGGTTAAAAAACTCGATTTAAATGTTTCATACTACAGTGAAGATGATTTTATTACTAAGGAATTATATGATGAGAGCCCCTTCCGTGTGGTTTTCGATTCCACCCACCTTCAGCCGGCCAATGTAAAATTTTATACGACCATAAATAATGACAACCAATATGAACTGGAAGTAGAAGCTGAAGATGTAAAATTATACGATTATACCGAATATAAAGAGGTCGAGAATGAAAATGGGGAAGAAATTAGCCTGAGCATTGACAAAAAGGCTGCTTTTGGACAATGGCTCACAGATGAGAATTACAAGTTTAAGCTCATAAAGAACGCCAAATTCTTTACAGGCGAAACTAAAAATAAAAAGCTCTACTTTGTTTTTAACAACCTGAATGCACTAACCAAGCAATTTAATAGCTTTACAGTCGAGCCTGTTGACCGGGAGGCCTCGTTGCTTGAACTTTCCTACAGAGGGAGTAATGTTAAAAAATCGGTGGATTTTCTTAACGGGCTTACCAACGAATATCTCCAGCGCGATGTTGAAAAAAAGAATCAGGTTTCCATTAAAACAATTGACTTTATTAATTCTCAGTTGGAAGAGATCAGAGACTCTTTGCAAAAAGCTGAAATGAAACTCCAAACCTTCAGGGCTAATAATGAAGTTATGAACCTCGAGTTTCAGGCGCAGCAAGTGTTTGAGCATGTAAGAGAGCTTCAAACCAAAAAATCGGAGCTTTTGGTAAAGGCAAAGTATTATAAATACCTTCAGGATTATATCCAAAACAGCCAGGGTAAAATTGATGATGTGATCGTTCCTTCTTCAATGGGTATTGAAGATGAGGTTCTTGGAGAATTGATTAAAACGCTTACTAAGCTCTATTCCGAAAAATCGGAGCTTATGTTTGCTGCCGAGGCGGAATATCCCAAAGTGAAGGCCTTGAACCAGAAGATTCAAACGGTAAAACAGAATCTTCTGGAGAATGTGAATAACATAATCAATACGTCAGAAATTGCCCTTAAGGATATTAATAGCCGTATTGATGAACTTGAATCCAGGATCGGCAATCTTCCACGAACCCAGCGGGAATTATTCAGCATTGAACGAAAGTTTAAGCTCAGCGATGCCATTTATACCCTTTTGATGGAAAAACGCTCGGAAGCCCAGATCACCAAAGCTTCTAATTTGCCAGATAATGAAATAATTGATAAAGCACGTGACAGTGCAGCGAGTACAGTTTTCCCAAAGAAAAGCCTTAATTATATTATTGCCATTGTTTTAGGGATTATACTGCCGATTATTTATATAGTGGGTAAGGATTATTTTAATGACAAGATCATTGAGCGGCAGGATGTGGAGAAGCTCACCAGTTTGCCTATTTTAGGCCATATTATCCACAGCCGCAAAGAAACAGCTACAGTAGTTGCCGAATCACCAAAATCATCCATCTCGGAATCGTTCAGGGCTATCCGTACTAGCTTGCAGTATTTTGGTGAGGCAAAGGATAAACAAATTATCCTTGTTACCTCAACAATGGTAGGTGAAGGAAAAACATTTGTTTCCATAAACCTGGCTTCCATTTATGCACTTTATGGAAGACGAACCTTGCTTCTTGGCTTCGACCTTCGTAAACCGAAAATTTATCAAGACTTTGGCCTTACCAACACCGAAGGAATTAGTTCTTATTTGATCGGTAAAAGTAACTATGAAGATATTATACAGGAATCTTCTATTGCCAACCTGGATATTGTTATGGCCGGGCCGGTTCCGCCGAACCCAGCCGAGCTCATAGCTTCGGATAAGACACAGGAGCTGTTCGAAAAATTTAAAGAGGATTTTGACTATATCATTATCGACACTCCGCCGGTGGGCTTGGTTACCGATGCGCTCCTTCTGATGAAATATGCCGATGCCAAAGTATTTGTAACCCGCCAGAACTATTCAAACAAGAATATTTTCGGTTCCATTATGAAAGATGTGGAACGGCGAAATATTCCGAATATGAATATTCTGATCAACGACATTAAACTTAGTAAAACCACCTATGGCTACGGTTATGGCTATGGTTACGGCTACGGTTATGGCTACGGTTACGGCTACGGTTATGGCTACGGCTACGGTTATGGTTATGGCTACTATTCCGATGACAAGGAAATGGAAAAAGAATCAGTATTTAAACGCCTGTTTAAAAAATCATAACTAACAGTAAAGACCTTATTAATAAAACCAACCCTGCCAGTTTTGGCGGGGTTTTTTTACTGCCTGCAATCTCAAATGAACAATAAATTCAACTTTTAGATCATATAAATTCATGTTCATTACTATATTTGTCCCTGACAATAAATATCTAACAGAAAAAGGAAAAACTATATGAAACGAATCGTCTCAATTTTGATGACTGTTATTTTACTGAGTGGAATACAGCTCAGTACAAATGCTTGCACTAATTTTTTGATTACAAAAGGTGCCTCAACCGATGGATCTACAATGATCTCTTATGCTGCCGACTCCCATGTGCTCTATGGGGAACTCTATTTCTGGCCGGCAGCTAACTATGAAGAAGGAACTATGCTTGAAGTATACGAATGGGATACCGGTAAATTTTTGGGTAAGATTCCCCAGGCCAGTGAAACCTATTCCGTTACCGGAAACATGAACGAGCACCAGGTTTCGATCGGTGAGACCACATACGGAGGTCTTGATGAACTTCAAAGCCAACCCGAAGCAAAGATCGATTACGGAAGCTTGATGTATATTGCTCTTCAGCGCTCAAAATCAGCCCGCGAAGCTATTAAAGTTATGACCGGACTGGTTGAAAAACATGGCTATTATAGCTCAGGTGAATCTTTTTCTATTGCCGATGAAAACGAAGTATGGATCATGGAGATGATCGGTAAAGGTGAAAAGGAAAAAGGTGCTGTTTGGGTAGCCCGCATGATCCCCGACGGATATGTATGCGGACATGCTAACCAAGCCCGAATTACCACTTTCCCGCTTGCTAACAGTAAAAGCTCAATCACATCTGAAAATATCGATCAAATTTTCGATAAGGAAATTACAACTGTTTATGCTCATGATGTAATTTCTTTTGCCAAAGATCGGGGCTTTTACAAAGGAAAGGATAAAAACTTCAGCTTTTCCGATACTTATGCGCCGGTTAGCTTTGGCGGTGCCCGCTTTTGTGAAGCTCGCGTTTGGAGCATGTTCCGTCAGGTAAAAGGTGGTATGGACAAATATGTTGATTATGTAAAAGGGCACGACCTTGATAACCGCATGCCGCTTTGGATCAAGCCTGAAAAGAAGGTGTCCGTAAGTGATATGTTCTCTTTCATGCGCGATCATTTCGAGGGAACGGACCTGGACATGACCGAAGATATGGGCGCCGGACCTTTTGACCGTCCTTACCGCTGGAGACCCCTTACCTGGAAAGTCGACGAAGCCAGCTACTGCAATGAGCGTGCAGTTGCCACGCAACAAACCGGATTCTCATTCATCTCCCAAATGCGTTCTTGGTTACCCGATCCCATTGGAGGTATTCATTGGTTTAGCGTTGATGATGCCGCCAGTACGGTGTATCTCCCCATCTATTGCGGTATATATGAGGTCCCCGAAACTTTTGCTAAAGGAAACGGATCAATGAGTGAATGGGGCGATAACTCAGCATTTTGGGCGTTTAACCAGGTATCAAACCTGGCTTATACCCGTTATAGTAAGATCCACCCCATTATTTCAGATGTGCAGCAATCATTCGAAAACAGTTTCTTCGAATATACACCGGCCATTGATGAGGCTGCCAGGAAACTTTACAATAAGGATGAAGAAAAAGCACGGGCCTTTCTTACCGATTATTCTGTAAAAACCGCCAATAACGTTGTGTCGGAATGGCAGGAATTGTATCGTTTTCTGTTTATGAAATTTGTTGATGGGAATATCAAGAAAACCGATGGCAGAGAGTTTCTTAGAAACGGTCATGGCGTGCTGAAATATCCCGATCAGCCCGGGTATGGAAAAAATTGGTACCGGAAGATAGTTGATGAAACCGGCGATAAATTTAAAATGCCTGAAGGACCATCGCATTAAAATTCATTAATTTAGCGGTTTCATTTAAAATATCTTATGGGGTACAATCAATATTGTACAGAAACGTTAAAAAGGGGATTTAATTAAAATTAACTGGAAGTATGGCCGATCAGCAGCAAAATCAACAGCAAAACAACCAAAAGAATAACGGTAATAAAAAAAAACAGCAAAGCGGTAAGTTCATCATTATTATAGTCTTATTAGCTATTGCAACGGTAACCTTTGTTTTGTTGTACATGTCGGAAAAGGAAAAGGCCGATATGTTCCTGCAGGAGAAAAAGCAACAAAAAGAAATGCTTGAATCCGAGCTGGATTCACTAATGGCGCAGCATAACGAAGTGAAGCAAGAATATAGTGCACTGGCCGATTCCCTTTCGAAAAAGGACAGCATCATCCAGGAAAATGCTAAGGAAATTGATCGCCTGCTTGATGTGCAATGGAATTATGTAAAAGTTCAGCGCAAGTTGGAGCGTTTGCGCGAAATTGCGCAGGGATATCTCAAGGATATCGATTCGTTATACCGGGTTAATGATCAGCTTAAGGAAGAAAACATTGCCATTAAAAATCAGCTTCAGGAAGAGCGATTAAAGGCCCGTGAACTCACGGAGGAGAAGCAAGTTCTTAATGAACGCGTGGATAAAGCTGCTGTTTTAAGAGCCTATGACATTGAAGCGATGGGTGTGCGCAGCCGTTGGTTCGGTGATAAGGAAACGGTGGAAGATAAAGCAAGGCGCGTAGAGAAGATCAAGCTTTGCTTTACCATTGGTGAAAATTCATTGGTGTCGCCGGGACAAAAAGACATTTTTATCCGAATAGCACGCCCCGATAATCTCATTCTTACCAATGTGAATACTGACGAGTATGCCTTTGAATTCAAAGGCGATACTTTGCAGTACACTTTGAAGAAAACAATCAATTATCAACAAACAGCCGAAGATCATTGTTTGTATTGGGAAAACCTGAAAGACGATGATTATCTGCTGGAAGGCCAATATGTAGTTACCCTGTTCTCGCGGCGGGAGGAAATCGGGCAGACTTCATTTACCTTTAGGTAGAAATTGGAATTTAAATTGAAAAGGGCGTTTTTGAACGCCCTTTTCAATTATATCATAAAGAAAATAATAAAACCTCCTACCCCGTTATTTATCTGTTTAATACCATTTTTATGAAACGCTTCATTAGGACTTTTGTGCTTTTGGTAGTTGCAGCTTTTCTGATAAGCATTTGTTTTTCATGCAGTATTTTGAAAAAGGGAAATGATCAATATGATGATTGTGGATGCTTCTCGGCGGTTGAGCAAAAAACAGATCAGGGCTGATGGCATACGAAAAGCTTGCAAAATACCTGCCCGAAGGAAGTGGTGAAAAGGTTATAGAGCTCTTAAAACAATACCCGCTTCAGTTGCGGCTGGTGCCTGGCCGAAAGACCAAGCTTGGCGATTACAGGCCTCCGGCACGTCAGGGACGTTTTCACCGGATTTCTGTTAATCTCAACCTCAATCGATATGCTTTCCTAATTATACTTCTTCACGAAATAGCTCACATGCAAATTTGGATGCGCTACAAGCGAAAGGCAAAGCCGCATGGGGCAGAATGGAAAGCTTGTTACCGGGGGCTTTTAAAAGAATATATGGATTCAGGAGTGTTTCCTCCCGGTTTGGAATTGCCTTTAAAGCACCATATGATAAAAGCACATGCTTCCTTTACTTCGGATATTCAACTGATGAAAGCCCTTGAAAAATATGACCATAAAAAAACAAACGGTTATTCTCTGGAAGAAATCCCCATAAAAACCAAATTTCAATCGGCCGATGGA
Source organism: Bacteroidales bacterium (assembly GCA_021740045.1). GTDB lineage: Bacteria > Bacteroidota > Bacteroidia > Bacteroidales > JAIPAP01 > JAIPAP01. The sequence continues at coordinate 9,244 of JAIPAP010000013.1, read as the reverse complement.
AAAGTGTTTATTAAAGGGGAAAAGCTGCGAACCCGTTATCGTTGCTATTGTGTCACCAACAAACGAAGTTATACGATACACCCCATGGCAAAAATAATTCCTGTAGAACAGGAATAGACATCAGGGGGTTTTGTTATTTTTGTGCTTTCAGCCACAATGTAAAATACTCAAGTTAACCCAAAAAAAGGGAATATGAATAACAATAATTTTTGCGTAATAATGGCCGGTGGCATAGGAGCAAGGTTCTGGCCCATGAGCCGACAGTCACATCCCAAGCAATTTATTGATATCTTGGGAACAGGCGAAACCCTTATACAGATGACCTTCAGGCGTTTTGAGCGTGTTTGTCCCACGGAGAACATCTATATTGTAACCAATGGCATTTACAAAGACCTTATCCTGGAACAACTCCCGCAAATTACTGAGGAACAGGTGTTGTGTGAGCCGGCCCGGCGAAATACAGCGCCTTGTATTGCTTATGCCAATTATAAAATTGCCGAGCGCAATCCAAAAGCCAATGTGGTAGTGGCTCCTTCCGATCATATTATTTTAAAGGAAGATAATTTCACCGAAGTTATCAAATCAGGACTTAATGCCGTTTCGGAAAATGAATGGCTGCTCACCCTCGGTATTAAGCCCAGCCGCCCCGATACCGGTTATGGCTACATACAATTTGACGATAGTCAAACCTATCAACAGGATGAGCGCATTAAAAAGGTAAAGACCTTTACCGAAAAACCGGAGTTGGAAATGGCCAAATCATTTCTTAAAAGTGGTGATTTCCTGTGGAACTCTGGCATCTTTTTATGGCGCCTCGATGTGATTATGAATGCCTTTCAACAACACCTCGAGGAGGTCGATTCGCTCTTTAAAGAGGGCATTGGAAAATATAATACACCCGAAGAACAAGACTTTATTAATAAAGCCTATACCGGTTGCCGCAACATTTCCATTGACTACGGCATAATGGAAAAAGCCGATAATGTGTATGTTCTTATGGCCGATTTCGGATGGTCCGACCTCGGTACCTGGGGCTCTTTGTATGATGTACGTGAAAAGGATGAAAACGCTAATACCATTGTAGGTAGCAATGTGCTGACTTACGATACCCAAAATTGCATCATCAATATGCCTAAAAATAAATTGGCGGTGTTGCAAGGCCTCGATGATTACATTGTGGTGGAAGACGACAACATTTTATTGGTGTGCCGCAAACAAGATGAGCAGCAAATCAGGCAATTTGTTAATGATGTGAAGGCTGAAAAGGGCGATAAGTATATTTAAATGAAATAATTAACTATAATAACGAAAATTATGAAGCGAACACTTGCCATTTTATTTATTGTTTTGCTCGGCTTTGGGTCTACTCTTAAAGCTGATGAGGGGATGTGGCTCCCAATGTTTATTGACCGGTTGAATTATGTTGACCTGCAGGAAGAGGGACTTAATCTAACGCCTGAGGAAATATACAGCATCAACAACTCAAGTCTTAAGGATGCGGTGATCATTTTTGGTGGTGGATGTACCGGTGAACTGGTCTCCGATAAAGGTCTTGTACTTACCAATCATCATTGTGGATACGGTGTTATCCAATCGCATAGTACGGTTGAACACGATTATTTGAGTGATGGCTTTTGGGCTCAATCAATGGAAGAAGAACTCCCCAATGAAGGCCTTACAGCCCGCTTCCTGGTCAGGATGGAAGATGTAACCGAACAAATCGTGAATGAGCTTAACAACGATATGACCGAAACCGAGCGTAGTAATAAGATCCGTGAAATCGCCAATAAGATTGAAGAAAAAGCTACTGAAGAAAATCATTACAGCGCAAGGGTACAAAGTTTCTACAAGGGCAATGAGTTTTACTTGTTTATTTATGAAACCTTTAAAGACGTAAGATTGGTTGGTGCGCCTCCATCCTCCATAGGAAAATACGGTGCTGATACTGATAATTGGATGTGGCCCCGCCATACCGGCGATTTTTCTGTTTTTCGTATCTATGCCGATAAAGATGGTAACCCCGCAGAATACTCGGATGATAATGCGCCGCTTAAACCTAAGCATTATCTGCCCATTTCCATAGCGCCCAAAAAAGAAAATGATTTTGCCATGATAATGGGCTACCCCGGTGGCACTGAGCGTTATCTTACTTCTCACGGTGTAAAGCTTGCCATCGATCAGAAAAACCCTACCATAGTTAAGATCAGGGATAAGAAACTTAACATCATGCGCGAGGATATGGATGCCAGCAAAGACATTCGCATTAAATATGCTTCCAAGTATGCCCGCACTGCCAATTACTGGAAATATTACATTGGGCAAACCAAAGGCTTGAAAAACCTGGACGTATATGGCAAGAAACAAAAGCTCGAAGACAAATTTCTGCAGTGGGTGAACCAGGATCCCAAGCGCAAGGAAAAATATGGCGAAACGCTTGATTTGATTGCGAATGCGTATAAGAACATTAAACCATACGACTTGTCAAGATGGTATTTTTACGAGGCCGTTTATCGCGGTAGTGAAATAATAGGCTTTTCGCGTAATTTCAGCAGGCTGCAAAAATTCCTGAACGCCGATGAACCTGACAATGCAAAGATAGAAGCTACTATGGAGCGTATTAAGGAAAGAAGTAAAGGGTTCTTTAAGGATTATAATGCGCCCACCGATCAAAAGTTGATGGCAGCCATGCTGGAAATGTATTATCAAAATGTGCCCATGGATCATCATCCGGAAGTGATGCGCGAAATCATTAAGGAATCAAGGGGTGATTTTGAAGCCTATGCTGAAGATGTTTTCGATCAAACGATCTTTTCGAGCAAAGAGAAAGTGGATAAGTTTCTAGCCAATCCGAAAGCAAGTAAGCTGGAGCGTGATCCGGTGATCAGGATACAGGAATCATTTTTTAACAAGTACAGGGCATTGCAACAAAAGACTTCCCAATACGAACAGCAGTTGGATAAAGGGTATCGCTTATTGGTTGCCGGCCTTCGGGAGATGAATCCTGAGAAGAATTATTACCCCGATGCCAACTTCACTATGCGCCTTACACATGGCAATGTAATGGGTTATGAGGCCCGCGATGCGGTTTATTACGATTTTGTTACTACCCTGGATGGGGTTATGGAAAAAGAAGTTCCGGGTGATCATGAATTCCATGTGCCGGAAAAGTTGAAAGAACTCTACTATGCCAAGGATTATGGCCGTTATGGTGAAGATGGTAAAATGGTGGTTGCCTTCCTTACCAATCATGACATTACAGGTGGTAACTCGGGCAGCCCGGTAATTAACGGAAATGGCGAGCTTATCGGCATTGCCTTTGACGGTAACTGGGAAGCCATGAGTGGCGATATAGCTTTTGAACCGGAATTACAGCGTACCATCAATGTCGACATTCGTTACGTACTTTTTGTTATCGATAAATATGCCGGAGCACAACGTTTAATCGACGAAATGGATATCGTTGCAGCAAAGCCTGACCGGGTGATGAAAAGCAAAAAAACCGAAAAAGCAATGACGGAAGAAGAAACAATGGTGGAATAAAACATTGTTGAACTAACTCATTTAAAAGAGCTCCAAGGGGGCTCTTTTTTTATGGGCTGAAGTTGTTTACCTTTATGATCAAAAAGCTATGGCAAGGGAAATTGAGCGGAAATTTTTAGTGACGGACCGGTCTTACAGATCTTTGGCAAGAGGCAACTATTACAAGCAAGGCTATTTTAATTGCATGGGAGCGGGCGTAAGAGTAAGAATTGCTGATAATAAAGCGCATCTTAACATCAAAGGGCCTACCAAAGGAAACGAAAGAGCCGAATTTGAATATGAAATCCCTATGAATGATGCTGAATACATGATGGAACATTTGGTCCAATGGCCCTTGATCGAAAAACACCGCTACATTATAGATTATAAGGGTTTTACCTGGGAAGTGGATGAATTTCACGGTGAAAATGAAGGACTTGTTGTTGCCGAGATAGAGCTTGATAAAACCGGCCAGCAATTTCCAAAACCACCCTGGATAGGGAAAGAAGTAACGGAAGACCCGCGCTACTATAATGCAAATCTCTTTAAAAATCCATATTCCGGGTGGACGGATCGTTAAGGTGACCTCATACTCCTTTCCCTTGGTTTCACCATTGATTATATTAAAATATTGGCTTAACCGGTTAACTATTATTCTTATAATCAAACAATTAGCCCGGGCCGGTGTTAAATTTGTACGGCATTATTCTAATTGAGTCTAAATTGCACTATATTTGTATATAGATAACTAAATGTATTGCTATGAAAAAAGTCTACTATACCTTGCTGCTATTTGTTCTTGCTCCAGTGATGGGTTTTTCACAACAGGAGAATGTGATTGTTGATACCAATAAGATATGGAGCATAGTTCAGGAAAACTGCCATCCCTGGGGCAATACCTATACCACCTTTTATATGAAATTTTCAGGCGACACAGTTGTGGAATCCCACAATTACAAGAAAATTCATGTAAGCTACACCGAAGATCACAGTGAATGGGAACTTTTTTCCGGCTTGATCCGCGAAAATGACGAAAAACAGGTGTTTTTCCGGACTTTTAACAGCGATGAAGGAATGCTTTATGATTTCGATATTGAATTAAATGACACGGTAAGTGTGGTAAATCCCCGCTTAATGATGCAACCGGTAGTCATGTATGTAAGTGAGGTGGATTCTGTGCCATCATCACAGGGTTATCTTACCAAATACACTATGGCTGGGGTTGAATATAGTGGTGAAGATATCTGGTATGAAGAAATCGGCAGCATTGCCAGTGTGTTAAACAGCACGTATCCTCTGTTCGGTCAGTCCTGTGGCGCCTGGGAGTTTCTTTGTATGATGGAAAGCAACAATCTGATATACAGCAATCCGGATTATGAAACTTGTTATTATGAGCTGGTAGGAGTTGAAGAGCAACCCTCCATAGAGAAGATCAAAATAGCACCCAATCCGGCAACCGATTACATCCGTATTAAGAACCCGGGGCAGGTTAATGCAAAATTGGTTACCTTACGCGATTTGACGGGTAAACTGATAGAGGAGTACAAAAACATTAATGAAGCAAAAACTATTTCGTTGCCGGACCTAAGGCCCGGAATCTATCTTATAAATATTATATCGGAAAAAGGTGAGCGAGTTAGCAGAAAATTGATGGTTGAATAGGTGCACGCCATAAGTCAGTTTTGCGTGGTGGGTTGCACCTTGCATGTTTCTAACTCGTAACACGCTACCAGGCGAAATTATCAGTTATCATTTATATATCAAGTTGAAAGTTAAAATTTATTGAATCGCCTAAAATGTCAACGTAAAAACCGTTCCTTCCTCCAGTTTTGATTTTACGGTAATATTTCCTTTATGAAGATGCATAATCTGCCTTGATAGGCTAAGACCAATCCCCGATCCATGCTTTTTTGAAGTGAAAAAGGGCATAAATATCTTATCCATAATATCAGGTTTGATGCCACTGCCATTATCTGCAATATCCACAATCACTCTGTTTTGACTGTTTAGGGTGGCAACTACTGATATTACCGAATTTTCTTTTTCTTTAACTGCATCAATGGCATTTACTAACAAGTTAATCACAACCTGGTCAATGAGATCGGGGTCGGCTGTAACCTTGAGGTCTTGGGGGGCAACCTTTACTGAGCAATCAATGCCCAATTCTTCCATTTTTGGTTTAAGCAATTGCGAGGCTCTTTCAAATAAATCATTTACCGCAAAATACCTGAAGTTGGGTTTAGGAATACGGGTAAGATTGCGGTAAATCTCCACAAAATTGAGCAGCCCCTGGCTACGGTTTTTAATGGTGGTGAGGGCCGAATGAACACTTTCGATATCCTCTTCATCAACTTCATTAAGCTTGGGTTGATTACCTTCACCATTGCTGATGAGCAACTGTTCAACTGTTGATGCCAGGGAGGAGATAGGGGTGATGCTATTCATGATCTCATGCGTAAGCACCCGGATTAATTTCTGCCACGATTCAATTTCCTTTTCTTCCAGTTCGCTATTTATATTTTGAAGGGATACCAGGATAAACTCTTCGCCACGCATCCTGAATTCGGTGGCATAAATTGAAACCTGCAGCAATTCATCATCAATAAAGATTTTAACCAGGTTACGGTCACCGGCATGCATCTTAAGGAGCATCTCGGGCAAATCCTTTTTCACTTCTTTTAGGTCGTTGATATTTCGCAATCGATTGATCTTGAGCAATCGTTTTACGGCATTGTTAAAAATATCGATACTCCCATCGCGCCTATAAGCTATTATCCCGATGCTTACATGCTGAACAACCGTTTGAAGATAGTTGTAATGCTCTTCTTTTTCGGCCCGGTATTTTTTAAATTCATTGATCACGTCATTAAACATAAGGTTCAACCCCTCAAAGGTTCTACCCAATCCCCGATCGGAAAAAGAAGTGGAAAAATCGGCATGCTTAATGCTTTCCAAAAATTGACTTAGCCTGCGATTTGTGCGTTCTGCAAAACGGATCAAATCAATGGTTTCGAAAACAAGAAGTCCCCCAAGAATAATAAGCGTAACTACATGTCCGGTTTGCTTCATAACATAGATGAAAACATACATGGTAACAGCCAGCAGCAATACACGTGCGGCTATCCTGATCCTGAAGCGTTTAAAGACCATACTTTTCTATTCTTCGGTAGAGCGACGCCCTGGTTAAACCCAATTCATTGGCAGCACGGCTGATATTGCCACCGTGTTTATCAATGACCTTTCGAATGAGAATTTTTTCGGTTTCCTGCAAATTGGTATTGGTAGTAATAACCTCTTCCTCTTCGCCCTCTTTGCTTTGCGGCAGGAAAAAATCGCGGGGTTCCAGCACATTCGATTCGCTCATGATCACAGCACGTTCAACAGCATGTTGTAATTCCCTAATATTGCCCGGCCAGTCATGTTTTTCAAGTCGCCTCATCGTTGATGAATTTATGCGCTTTTGAGGCATGTTGTACTTCTTGGTATATATCTCGAGGAAATGCTCAACGAGTTCCGGAATGTCTTCCACTCTTTCACGAAGGGGAGGCAATGGAATTTCTACGGTATTGATCCGGTACAAAAGATCCTGCCGAAACTTATTGTCCTTTACCATTTGGTATAAAGGCATATTGGTGGCGCATACCAGGCGCACATCAATAGGGATATCCTTATTGGTGCCCAAGCGGGTTACATTACGGTATTCCAATACCCGCAAAAGTTTTGTTTGAAGATTAACTGGAAGATTGCCGATTTCATCAAGGAAAATCGTTCCCTTGCTGGCTGCCTCAAAACGGCCGGCACGATCTTCCTTGGCATCGGTAAAGGCCCCTTTCTTAAACCCAAACAATTCGGCCTCGAATAGCGATTCACTAATAGCTCCAAGGTCTACGCTAATAAACACCTGGTCTTTCCTACCCGATGCCCGGTGAATAGCACGGGCTATAAGCTCTTTTCCTGTTCCGTTTTCACCCAAAATAAGGACATTGGCATCGGTCTTGGCTACTTTTTCAACCACATTAAGCACCCGTTGCATGGCAGGTGCTTTCCCTATTATATTGCTGTAGGCTTGATCCTGGCTGGCCATCATTACTTTTTGAGTGGAGCGGAGGCCCTCAATCTCTTTCTTGTTACTGCGTACCTGCAGGTTGGCGGTAATGGTGGCCAGCAGTTTTTTGTTATCCCAGGGTTTAAGGATAAAGTTGGTGGCACCCTCTTTAATTCCTTGCACTGCCAGTTCGATATCACCATATCCGGTAATAAAGATCACCACAGCAGCCGGATCGAGTTCCAATATTTTGTTAAGCCAGTGAAAACCTTCTTTACCACTGGTGGCATCCCTTTGGAAATTCATGTCGAGCAAGATTACGTCATAGGCTTCATTCCTGAGCAGGTCAGGAATGTTTTCAGGATTTTTTTCGGTGTGAACGGTTATAAAATGTTGTTTCAGAAATAGCTTGGCAGCCAACAGCACATCCTGATCATCGTCCACTATTAGAATTTTAGCATCATGTTTACTCATTATCGTTTAATTATTTTGATCGTTGATTTTGATTTCCAGCTTTTTTTATCGTTTCCACTTACCGCAATGGGTAATCAATTTTTTCCTAATATGTTATTTGTTTTCTTAATATACCCCAATCATACCACTCCTCCTTTTCAATGTTTCCTTGTTGGTTCCAGTATACCCACTTTCCGTGTTTTATGGGGACAAATTCAGGACGCCAGTAGCTAAGCGAGGTTTTTTCTTCAAACCAACCGCCTTTTATCACACCTTCTTTTTGTTTTTCGCCGTTTTGGTACCAGTATGTCCATTTACCAACTTTTTCATCGTCTTCCCAATAGCCTTCCAGCTTTTTGTTGCCGTTTTTGTACCAGGCTATTTGTATGCTATCTCTTTCTTCGCCGTAATAAAAATCGAGGTTACGGGGATTTCCGTTTTGATACCATCGCATTTGCTTTCCATCACGTTCACCATCATTAAACGTATGGATTTCCCACAGTTGCTGTTTATTCTCGAACCAAATTCTCCAGGTGCTATCCAAATTACTGCCATCCAGATAACCGATATAACTGGTATCGCCGTCACGATGAAATCCCATCTCGCGCAGCAATGCACGGTTAGTCTTTTTGATCCCGAACTCATGGGTCTTTTTAACGGCCCCATCTTCATAGCGTTCGATAACCACCGATTTTCTTGGGTCACATGATGTAATAGCGATCATCATCAAAGCCACCAGAAAGAGGAATACTGCTAACTTATCATTCAACAATGTATTTAATGTTCTCATGTGAATCCGTTGGCCTTGTGTTTATAATAATTACAAATGTAGTAACTTATTGAGAAATTGTTCGCAATCGGACAAAAATATTTTGTAAGAATGCTGTCAGCTATCCGCTAAACATTGTTCCTTACAGGATGTTTTGTTGTTGAAATAACATAAAGGAGAAAGATTATGAAGATCGCTTTTTTCAGTTCGAAATCATATGATCAGGAATATTTCACGAGCAGCAATGAAGCTTATGGTCATGAGCTGAATTTTTTTGAAGCTCGTTTGAATAAATATACAGCACGCCTTGCCACCGATCATGATGCGTGGATTTGGTTGCCGTATACTGGCTTTTGATCCATATCCGGCAGAAGATTTGAAAAAAGAAGGCGTTGAATACCGCTCATTGGAAAATCTTCTGGGTGAATCGGATATTATTTCATTGCATTGTCCGTTAA
>JAIPAP010000012.1 GCA_021740045.1 Bacteroidales bacterium | reverse complement strand
AAGCATTATCGCAATTTACCGCGTCAATTGGTCAGTGAGGGTATTGATCCACGTATCCCCTGGATGTATAATTACAAACTTGACTTTCAATTCCGATAACCCAAATACTAAAATAAATTGCCCCTGAAAAATGGCTGAAACTTTCGGGATGGGGATAAAGAAATTGTAAGTTTTTTACCATATCGGCCGGCCGGATGATGAAAAGCAACAATTTCTAAATTGGTTCCGATGCTTCGGCATAAGTAAAGCGATTTTTCGCTTCATTTAAATCGCTCAACTTAGGAATAGGTTGGAATCGCAAAAACGGGCATTTCCTGCGGGATTTGCCTGTTTTTTAGTACTTGAAAATTTTTTGGGTTCTTATCTCTCCCTCATTCAAAAATAGCTGGATGAAATAAACACCCGGGCTAAGGTTATGTGTGTTAAGGTTAAATTGATTTTGTTGGTTGGGATTAATGCTCTGTTCTTGTTGTTGAAGAACATGACCAGTCAAGTCTATCAGCTGTAATACAACATTCCCGTTATGCTGAGACTTAAATTGAACTGTAAGCTTCTCATGAAAAGGATTCGGGTAAATCTTGAATGATCCCGCTACCGGATTTTCACCAATAGCGTCCGGCTTGGTATTGAGCGTAGCCCGCCACCCGGAAGCTGTCGCAGCTCCATCGGATTTGAATCGAAGCGTCAACCAAGGCTGATCGGAGTGAATGTGCCCGGGATTGTCTGCTCCGGTGTAAACCCCCATCAAAGGATAGTTGGTATTTGGACCTTCGTATATCCAAAGGCTGTCGTAGCCTTCCTCCAGCTCAAATTCAGTAAAATAAAGATCGATACCGCTAGCCTCATCCGAATGCAAGGTGTAGGTATAATCTTCGTGATCATAATAATTAAAAGCAGGACCCCCTGAATCATAAATGGTATCGGTTTCGGGAAATACACGTTTATTGGAGAATTTATCCCTGATCCGGTTCCAGTAAGTGTCATGGCCATCATCATAACCCAGCGCCCAAATTCCTATTCCGCCTAACTTGCGTCTATTCACCATTTCAAAGCGCTTGCCCATGCTAAAGCCGCTTTCCACAAAGCATTGAAACCATCCTTCATTGTTAAAGGCATAATAATTCGACTGGCTGTTGTTTTCAAAATACTGATTTTCGGATGAATAGGTTTCGTCGGAATGATCACGAATGTAGTTGTAGGTAAAAGCCGTGCCATAGCCCCGCACCTTTGAGGGAGCCAGTTTCTGATCGGTGGGCCATTGCCGGGCATAGTAAGGAAGTCCCAGCAGTATGCGGTCATTGGGAATATATTGCTGGTAATAACTTGCCGTGCGCGACAAATTGTAATCGAAGTAATTCGACAGGGTATGCAATGGATCAACCGGCCCGGCTTGCGAGCTGCCGTTCCAGTAATAATCGTAACCCATGATTACAAACCAGTCAATAAAATCATGGAGAAGGGGAAGGTTGAATTTATTATTCCAGTTAACCGCCGGAGCGGCAATGCTGAGAATACCTTCAGGCATTGACTGGTGAAACTGTATGGAAAGATCCACCAGAAAATCGTTAAAATTCTCAGCCTGTGCAGTGGGGATGGCTTCAAAGTCGATATTGATCCCATGGGCATTCCTTTCCTGGATCAATACAATTAAGTTATCGATGAGATTCTGCCTGGCCTGGGTGTTTTCCAGAAAAGATTTGTGGTTGTCGAACAAGGTCACACACAAATGAACCCGCGTATCATTTGCCAGGGCCGAATCAATGGCCGGAGCATCATGCCAGTCATGAATTGTAACAGCATCGCCGGTATTGGGATCGACTTCATAGGAAAAATAACAAAGGTCGGAAAGCAGGTTCCATCGGTAATTCAAATGGGCATTTCCCGACCAGTAAGGGTGCCAGCCAAAAATACGCTTATTTAATCTGATACTGGTATCTTCCTCAACTTCATAACCAGGATCTATCCCCATCACCGAATCCCAGTTGCTGATACCTTTTTGATAAAGCGATTTGTAATACTTGTTTTGTTCGATGTGGATGGAAGGATGGTCTTTCTCCTGCCCTTTCAAAACAGTTGAGATCATATAAAAGGCTAAAAGAAATACCACAAATTTTTTCATAACCAGTCAGCATGATTTTAACTAATGTACTGTAAAAAGAGTCATTTGTGCCTGGCGAATGGAGAGTGGAGAATAAATCTACAATCTACATTCAATTTACTTAAGTAAACAAAATTGAACCTCCAATCTCCAATCATTTCTGCTGTTTATACTTCAGCACCTCATCATTCACATACTCTACCGGGATGCCGGCGTATTTAAACATTTCCTCCGATTCTTGAGCCGAATGGTAGCGCCATTCACATACCACCCGCTTTATACCTACCGAAATCAGCAGCATGGTGCAGGTGCGGCAGGGGGTCATGCGGCAATAGATGGTGCCGCCTTCCAGCGAAACCCCGTTGCGGGCGGCCTGGGCAATGGCATTTTGCTCGGCATGGATGGTACGAACACAATGCTGGCTCACATGCCCGTCTTCATGAACGGTCTTTTTGAAATAATGCCCTTCATCATCGCAATGCGGAAAGCCGGGAGGTGATCCTACGTAGCCGGTTACCAGGATTTGCCGGTTGCGGGCAATCACGCAACCGCTTCTTCCACGGTCGCAGGTAGCCCGCTTGGCGATGGTGTTGGCCACTTCCATAAAATATTCGTCCCAGGTAGGGCGGACGTATTTGTTTTTCTTCTCTTCCGTCATATCAGTTGTCAATTTTGGTTAGCACTTTTTCAAGCTGATCGTACAGGTTGTCGATGGTTCCGTTATTGTCGAAAACAAAATCGGCTCGTTCGATGCATTTGCGCAGGTTTTGATTATTGGGGTTGTCGGAGTTCATTTCCCGCTCTTCGTTGGCACGGAATTCTTCAAAACTTATGTGGTCGGTTTCGGAATTGCGGTTTTTGATGCGTTCATAACGGATCTTTGGATTAGCATCCACAGCAAACAGGTAAAAACGGCCATTTTTTCGCAGGGATTCGATCTCACCCGGCGTGCGTATGCTTTCGATCACACAATTGGCAGATTGTTCTCTGGCCCTTTCGTAAAGCTGATCAACAATATAGGAAGGTGAGTTTTGTGTACGCAACTCATTGGCCACTATCACCATATTATCACGGTTAGGCTCCAGGCTCCTTCGTTCAATTTCTTCCAACAGATAACCCCGCACCGAGTAATGCAGAAATCCCTTGCGGTTTACAAGGTAATCCACTATTGTGCCCTTCCCGGCTCCCAGCGTTCCCGTAATTCCAATGATGACCATGAACAGTGTGTTTGTTAATACTCTTCTATTTAGCGTAAACTAATGATCTTTATATCTCCAGTTACTGTTTACCACTTTCAAGTTTAAACTATAATGCAATCCAAAACTTAAAACTAAGAACCAGGAACTTGAAATGCCGAAAAAACAGAAATCTTCGATTTCATATTTTTTCGAGCCTGTCCGAATGAATTCATTCAGGCGGGCATCCACGAAAATTTAAAATTTTCGGGACTTAGAACCAAGAACTTCTCTAATGCTTCAATTCATCTATCCACTTACTATCCAGCACTGCCGGCTCGAAGGTCTTAAGTTTTTCAATCAAGCTCTCCGCATCCGATTCCGCAATCAGATTGTCGCGATGCTCCTGCCGGATGAATTTTTCTTCCACTGCATGATCGAGCATTTTGATCAAATGATCGTAAAATCCTTGTACATTCAGGATGCCAATGGGTTTATGGATGATGCCCAGTTGATTCCAACTTAAGATCTCACTTAATTCATCCAGGGTTCCCAGCCCACCGGGCAGAGCAATAAAAGCATCGGCCAGTTCGGCCATGCGGGCTTTGCGTTCTTGCATTGAGTCGGTTACATGAAACTCGGTTAAGCCTTTGTGGGCCACTTCCTTGTCGATAAGTCGCTTGGGCATAAGACCAATGACTTTCCCGCCACCTTCGAGCACCGTATCGGCAAGATGGGTCATCAAACCGATGTTACTGCCCCCGTATACCAATTCGATATTCTCGCGCAATAGGATGCGCCCCAGTTGCCGGGCTTCTTCCAGGTATTCCTTCCGGGTTCCCTTGCTCGATCCGCAAAATACGCATATGCTTCTTATGTGATTCATCCGCTTTGGTTTATTCCAATTCAAATTCAAATACTTGGGCCAACTTCTCTTTCACCACCTCTTTCACTTGTTCCATATCCTGTTTTGCACCTAGTTCTTTCTCCAGTGAAGTAACCTGCTTATCGGTGTAACCACAGGGGTTGATATAATCAAAATAGTTGAGACCGGTATTTATATTAAAAGCAAATCCATGCATGCTCACCCAACGGCTGGTTTTTACACCAATGGCACAGATTTTCCGGGCCTTTCCGGCCACCTCAGGATCGAGCCAAACGCCTATGGCGCCCTTCAGGCGACCGGCTTCGATGCCATATTCATTTAATGTTCTAATGATGGCTTCTTCAATTTTGAAAATGTATTCCTTAGCCCCTTTAACAAAATATTCGAGGTTCAGGATGGGATAACCCACAATTTGCCCCGGCCCGTGATAAGTAATATCACCCCCGCGATCGATCTTGTAAAAGGTGGCATTGTTGGCTTTTAGTTGGATATGATTGATCAGCAGGTTGTTTTCCGAACCACTTTTCCCCAGGGTATAAACATGCGGATGTTCACAAAAAAGCAGGTAATTAGTCGTGGGAGCTTGCTCACCGGTAGTGAGTTGCTCATTGTTGCGTTTCATTTCAACAATCTCATCAAAGAGCTTTTGCTGGTAATCCCAGGCTTCTTTATAATCGATATTACCGAGATCCTTAAAAATGACCTTATGCTTCATTTATTCAACATGTTTTTCGGCGTGATAGGAAGAGCGCACCAAGGGTTTGCTTTCCACAAAACGAAAACCTTTTTTTATTCCAATATCGTGATATTCGTCGAATTCTTCCGGGGTAACATAGCGGTCAACATCCTGATGCGCCCGTGTGGGTTGCAGGTACTGCCCAATGGTCATGATCCGGCATCCAACTGCGAGCAGGTCGTCCATGGTAGCCAGCACTTCCTCGCGGGTTTCACCCAGGCCAACCATAATACCCGATTTAGCTGGTATTCCGCTTTTTGCAATATGCGCCACTACCTTAAGGCTGCGTGCATAGCTGGCAGCACTCCGTATTTGCGGTGTAAGCCTTTCAACAGTTTCAAGATTATGTGAAATAATATCCGGCTTGGCGGCTATTACCTTATCCACATCTTCGAGTTTCCCCTTGAAATCAGGTATTAAAACCTCTATAGTAGTTTGCGGATTTTCTTTTTTGATGGCTTTGATGGTGGCTGCCCAAACGGCAGCGCCTCCGTCTTTCAAGTCATCCCTGTCGACCGAGGTAACCACGCAATGCTTTAACCCCATCAACTTAACCGACTCGGCCAGGCGTTGGGGTTCATCCCAATCTACTGGTTCGGGCTTGCCGGTGGTAGTGGCACAAAAGCGGCAGGAGCGGGTGCATATCTCACCCAGGATCATAAAGGTGGCCGTGCCGGCATCCCAGCATTCGCCCATGTTCGGGCATTTACCGCTGGTGCATATGGTGTGCAGCCGGTGCGAATCAACAATAGATTTTACCTGGGCGTAATTCGTGCCTATGGGGAGCTTGATCTTCAACCACGAAGGTTTGCGCGTATGTTGTTTTGATTCCTTCATCGAATATTTTTCAAATGAAAGGACAAAGTTAAGGATTTATGGAGAAGATTATTCCGTGAATTCATAATCCTTGTTCTGCATAGGTCCATGGGATTGATCCTGTAATTTACAAGAAAATGACTATTTTTACATGCTAAAACCAAATTGTCCGATTTCTAGGGGCTCGACCAAAAGCTATAACCTCTATAGTTTTTTGAACTAGTTTTTAACTTTAGATTAAGTCATGTCTATTCTATAAATCGAAAAATTTAATTAATTTTAATGCTTAATAAATAATTATCTGTAATTTGCAGAATATTAAAATGACAGAATTGGAAAGAAGATATATATTTATTATTCACTAAGTATTATGACAGCAGAAGTAGCTATATTGAATAGAGAAGCTGTTGCAATTGCAGCAGACAGTGCCTCAACTGGTAATGGTCAATCACGACAAAAGATATTTTCTTCCGCAAATAAAATATTTTCTCTCTCAAAGTATCATCCCGTTGGCGTAATGATCTATGGAAATGCCAATTTTATGGGAGTGCCATGGGAAACAATTATAAAAATTTTTAGGAAAAAATTGCGTGATAAAAAGTTTGATCAACTTATGCAGTATGGGGAAGAATTCATTAAGTTCTTAAAAAACGAATCTAATCTGTTTCCTGAGAGTGAACAAGAGAAGTATGCAAAAGGTTGTATTTATGGATATTTTCTGGAAATCAGAAATGAAGTTCTAAAAACGATTGAAAAAACTATCGAAAAGGAGGGGAATATTGAGGTCAACCGGATTGAAACTATTGCTGATGAAATAATTTCCAATAATCTTAAAAGATGGGAGGCTGGTGAGTGTAATGTAGATAATAAACGCGAAGTGGAAAAAGAACTTTCTGAGAAGTATAATAAAATATATGAATCAGCACTCAAGGACATATTTGAAAAAATACCTTTATCGCAAAAAGCTAAAAATTCACTTTCAAAGATAGCAACTAACCTTTTTCTCTGCTTTCCTGAAGGAATATCAAATTCAGGAATATCGGGTGTAGTTATTACAGGTTTTGGCGAAGATGAAATATTTCCATCAATAATATCATATTCTATTGAAGGGATCGCTAATAATATATTAAAATATAAGCAAACTAATTTCGAACAGGTCGATTATGATAAAAGTGCTATAATAAATCCTTTTGCACAAATGGAAATGGTGCAAACATTTATTAATGGTATCTCACCACTTTTTTATAAATTATATAACAATTTAATAAGTGAGACCATTGACAATTACCCTAGACTTATTATCAGCAAATTAGTTGAGGATGTTGAGCAAGATGTTGAAGAAGATTTAATAAAGCAGTTGAAAAAAATTACAAATAGTAATTTAAGGGAAGGTATAAAAAAAATTGATGAAATACAGTATCGACATTTCATTGAACCGATTCTAAAAGTGGTTACCTTTTTACCAAAAAATGAATTAGCTGAAATGGCAGAGTCTTTAGTAAATCTTACATGCTTAAGGAAAAAAATATCCATGGACGAAGAAACAGTGGGTGGCCCAATTGATGTAGCAGTAATTTCTAAAGGAGATGGTTTAATATGGATAAGGCGTAAGCACTATTTTGAACGTGAATTGAATCAACACTTTTTTATGAATTATTTAAATAAATAGAACTATGAAAAAGCAAAAGTCATTTAATAACATAGAACAATTAAAGAAAGATTTGTTACCTGAATTTCAAAAGCGTGAGAATGCTTTAAAAGATAATACCGATGTTGACTATGGTACTGGAATTGCATTATCTGTCTTGGAAGGCATCAAATCTGATCTTTCTAAGTTAAAGAAACCAAAGGCAATAAAGAATTAAGTGGCGATAATTGTATAGCAGTCTTTGAAATTCTATTTTGGATTATGACTCGATGGATTTAAATTTTCGCCTTAAGCTAAGTTAAACTTTACCATACAAAAGGCTCTTGGAACTAGTCTTTTCTAAAACGGCGGTTTATGGGGGTCAAAAAACTGGCTTTCGCGGAAATTGCGGATTTTCATGGCAAGGTGGATGAAGATGCCCAAATCCCTTTGTCGAAGCCAGTTGATGGCTTCCTGATTTTGATGAACAGCCTGGGCAAGGTATGATAGCAAAGGATAGTTATTATTCTGCAGCCAGTTAAGTGCGTCTTGCTTTTTATCGATGGCACTGTCCAGAGCGGCGAGGCTTTGAAAGCCATTATCCAGCAACCATTGGAAAGCATTCTCGCTGCCCCGAATGGCGCTGGATAATGCAGCTAATTCAGGATAACCATGATTCAACAACCACTTGTACAAGCCTTCATTGCCGCTAAAGGTCTCCCCAAAAGCCAATAATATTTTTACCGGGTAATGTTGCAACATTATCCCGAAGGTAGAAAATTATTTTCAATATATGCTTTAAAATTAAACCAGCTCATCGATCTTTGATGCCAGTTCACGGTCGCGTTCGGTTATCTTTCCTACATCATGCGACATCAGGCTGATCTCGACCTTGTTATAGGAATTGCTCCAATCGGGGTGATGGTCGCGCTTTTCGGCCAGCAGGGCTACCTGCGTCATGAATGAAAAGGCTTCTACAAAATTTTTGAACTCAAAGGTTCTTGTCAGTTTATTATTTTCTTCTTTCCACATGTTTACCTCCGTTTTTTTGATTTTCTAATAATAAACTTCGGTGGTAAATCCTTCGGCGCGAACCCTTTCAGCTATGGCATCCAGCTCAGTGCCGGGAATGCGCTCCAACTCACCGGCCGGTGTTGACCGGTCAATGGGATAGATCATCACTTTATTGGGCTGAATGTCCCGTAAGGTATTCAGCCAGGTTGCGATCTCCACCTCTGTGGTATTATCGATACTGTCGCCGTTGTATTTACCACGCACAAACAAGGTTTGGATAATTTTCCTGCCCTTGAATGTTTTAATCTGATCAACAATATGATGGAGGCTAATGTTTTGCAAAGGACGGTTGATCTTTTGGAAAGTTTCTTCCTTTCCCGTATCCAGCTTAAGAATGCTGTTCCTGATCTTTTGTAAGGCGCGGTTTACCGATTCTTTGTGCAATAAGGTAGCATTGGTCAAAACGGTGATCTCGGCCTGTGGAAAATACCGGTTGCGCATTTCAATGGTGTCATCGATAATGCCTTCGAATTTAGGATGTGCAGTTGGTTCGCCGTTACCGGCAAAGGTGATGTTATCGGGGATAATATCTTTTTCGAATAGTTTGGGGAAATCACTTTCCATGGCTTCGCGGATTTCCTGTCGGGAATAAAAGCGGGCGTTGCGCATATCGCTTTTATAGGTCCAGCCGCATTCGCAATAAACGCAGTCGAAGGTACAGAACTTCGAGTCGGTGGGAAGCACGTTAATGCCCAGTGAAACGCCAAACCGCCGGCTACGAACCGGTCCGAATACAATGCTGTCGAATAAGATTCCTCCCATAGGTGAAATTTTGGGCAAAAGTAAGAGATTATCCACAATTGAATTGTAGAAAGATATAAGCTTACATCATGCTATGTTGTTCTTTGGACAGTTGAGTAATCAGTTGATTGGTTGATTGGTTAATTGGTTGATTTGTTAATTGGTTGATTGGTTGATTGGTTAACGGGTAAAATGCTAACATTCAAATAAGGTTCATCACATAAAAATCTCATTAAGCAACTTCATTAATCGACCTCCCGGAAAGGTATAGTTTAGCAAAGTTTAGGCTTGCCAGAATATCTTCATTTTCCTTTTGCTCCTTTCCTACAGCTCAGCAGTGGTAATTGCGATGCTGGTTTCCAATTGCATAGGGATGCTGAAGGATTGCTCCGCTTGCTCAAGCACCATTTCGCCGGTCATGTCCTGTTCCATGTTGGCTTCCATGATCAGGCCGGTTTCGCGGTCGATGATCATAGTCCCATTTTGAGTGCCGTCTACCTGTGCTGTCATTTGATTTCCGCCCTGGTAGAACGAAGAACCATTTTCGCCGGTAGAAAGCTCGGAATTTATTTCGACGGTTACTTTATCACCTTCAATGGATTTGAGTGTATAGGTGGAGTTAAGGGTAAATTCGAAGGTCGATTTAATGGTACGGCTTTCTTTCCAGCTATCACCAACATTTACAGATTTACCCGGAAGGTAATCATACATGGGTTCCACCATGTCTTTAATGTTTTGCTTGCCAAACTGCTTTTCCAGGCGTTCTTTCAGGTCTTTGCGATCCTGGTCGGTATTCACTTCATACTCATCAACCATTTTGCTGAGCATGTCATCGATGCCATTCACATCTATAATATCTCCATTATCTTTTACGATAATATTGAATTTCTTATTCAATAAGTTAGCCCAGCTTTTTGCTTCGGCAGGAACCGGGCCTTCGTGGGTTTTCGAGTTATAAGCGACAATTTCGCGCTGATCGAGCAATTGTTTATACACAACATCGGCATATTCGTACTCAACTGTATATTGATCATCGGTTTTACCGTCAACAACCATGGTGTTGATGATCTCATGGTACTGGTAGACGTTTTGTTTCTGGCCCATTACATCCTGTTGTATGGTTTGCTCTGTGGCTGTAACCACCTGGTATTTATTCCCTACAGGAAGCTTCAAGCTCAGGTTTACTGTTTGCCCTATGGTGCTTATCACGATCAGGGCTAAAGTGATTGTAAGAAATCCTTTTAATTTCATGGTTCCGTTTTGTTTGGGTTTACTCACAATCAACAAGGAATAACGCAATCTGTTCAGGTTTACATATGGAGCAGTTTTATTAATTTACTCATAACGCAATGCTTCCACGGGTTTTCGTCTGACCGATCGTATGGTTTGAAAACCTATGGTCACCATAACAACACTAAAGGTGATGAAAGCAGCTATAATAAAAGGAACAGGTTTTAGGGAAATGGCATAGGCAAAATTATTCAACCAATCTTCCATGGCCAGGTATGCCAGTGGCCAGGCGATCACATTAGCTATGATGAGCAATATAAGGAATTCGCGGGAGACCATATTAAAAATATCGGACAACTTAGCACCCATCACTTTCCTGATCCCAATCTCCTTGGTTTTTGATTCCAATACATAAAGTGTCAATCCAAAAAGTCCCAAAAAGGAGATGAAAATAGCCAGCAAGGTAAAAATATTGATCAGGGTTGAAGTTCTTTGCTCGGTGCGATAGAGCCGGTCAATCCGTTCATCCAAAAACGAGAACTCAAACGGCCACTCAGGGGCTATGTCGATCCAGGTTTTTTCCATGGCATCTATGGTTTGAAATACATTTTGATTGCTGATGCGGACAATGAAATTGAGGGTGTAAGGCGGATAGCTTCCTTTCTGGACAAAAAATACCATGGGCAGCACTTCCTCATGTAGCGAGGTGAAGTGCATATTTTCAGCCACCCCGACGATGCGTTTGGATTTACCATTGTAAAAGCCCATGATTTTTTGTCCGATGGGATCTTTAACCCCCAGCATTTTTAATGCCTTTTCATTAATGATCACCGCATTGCCTTCATCTGTGGAAAGCTCCTTTGAAAAATCCCTGCCCAATAGTATTTTGGTTTTCATGATCTTAAAAAAATCATATTCTACCGAAGTAAAACCCATATGCTTGCCTTCGGAATCGGGTTGGTTCTGGAGGCGGAATCCGCCGCTGTAATTGTTAAGGCGCTTGGAAGGAATGTTATGCGAGGCCGTAAATGCAAGCACATTCGGGTTGCTCAGCATGGCTTCCCTGAAGCGATCATAGCGTTCCTCCATTTTCTCGTTATAGGGGTTCTTTACCGTCACTATCTGATCCTTCGAAAAGCCAAGGTCTTTCTTTCGTATATAATCCATTTGACGGGTAACAAACAAGGTAGCAATGATTAGCAGGATAGAAATGGCAAACTGCAGGGTAACCAGCACCTGCCTGAATCGGAATTGAAACCCGCTTTTTTGATGTTGATCATGATTATGCACCATGCGATTTCCTTTCAGGACAGTTACCGGCCGGAAACGTGAAAGGATAAAAGCGGGATAGCTACCGGCCAACAGCGACACCAGGAGGATCAAAATGGCCAGCAGTCCCAGAAAACCGGGATCCATCATGGCAGCATATCCCAATGATTTGCCGGTTAAGATGTTAAAAGGTTGAAAAAGGGAACCGATGATCACCAACGCAATGATCACTGCCAGCAAAACATATAAAGCGGATTCCCCGATAAACTGCCGGATCAGCATGGGCTTGTTAGCACCCAGAACCTTGCGCATGCCCACTTCCTTGGCCCGGGCGCCGGCGCATGCAGTGGAAAGGTTCATGAAGTTAAAGCATGCAATAGCTAAAATGAGAATGGCGATCAATGAGAAAGAATAAATAGTCTGGAGGTTGGCCTGTTCGGCAATTTCCCACTGCACCTTTCCCGAACCGATGTGAATATCCGTTAAGGCTTGCAATTCGAATATTGCATTCTTGTATGATGTTCCATCCTGATGCCGGATAACCACTTCGTGGATCTTTTGGCTCACGTTTTTTGGATCGGCACCATTTTGTAATAGTAAATAAAGATAAGCCGAGGAGTTCCCCCAATGGCTAAGTGCGTATGGGTTTACTTTTTCAATCAGATCCATGGAAGCGGCAAAATCGAAACGGTAATGCGAATGCCTGGGAATGTCTTCATAAACACCGGTTACTTTCAAGCGTTGTTCGTTTTCATAAAGCAGCGTTTTCCCTATGGGGTTATCTTCGCCAAAATATTTCCTGACCGAAGTTTGGGAGAGGATCACCGATCCGGGTCCTTCCAGGGCAGTTTCGGGATTTCCTTTCACCAGTTTCCAGTCGAACAGCTGAAACAAAGTGGAATCGACGCAAATGAAATCTTCTTCCTTAAACTGACGGTCTTGATAGCGTAAAGTAGGGTTCCGCCCGATTAAGCGGCAGAGGCTTTTCACTTCGGGGAGGTTTTCCCGGATAAGCGGCGCTGCCACGCCCGGTGAAATGGCCTGTCGCTTGCCGCTCTTTTTCCCTTTGATCAGCATGCGGTAGATATTATCCTTTTGGTGATGATACTGATCATATTGCAGCTCATCCCACACAAACATAAAAATGAACAAGAAGGAAGCCAGCCCGATGGCCAGCCCGAGGATATTGATCAATGCAAAAACCTTGTTTTTCTTCAGATTGCGTAAAGCGATCAGCAAATAGTTACGGTACATGGTTGTTTTTCTTTCAACGACCTTTGGTATGGAGAAATGTTACATGTCTATCATAAGAGTTTAAAAAAGCATATCCCTTATCAAACAAGGTGGTAATCACGCATTCCTAAACAAGACAGAATCCGAATTGAAGATTTTGTGTTTAGTAAAATTAGGGATATCAGAATATTACAGAAATTCCAAATTTATCGAAACTCAAAGGGTATCACAATTATTATCGAATAAGGTTCGGTGAATATCGAGCTGGTATTATATATGAAAATAACAACCTGATATTTAAACGCTTGCTGCATCGGAAAGACATTTACAAATTCTTTCCTTAAACCATGAAGGCATATGTTCTATGTTTGTAACCAACCGCTTTACACCTGTCCCGTAGGGACGCTAAATTCCGGGCAAAAGAAACGTCCTTTTATTACGGTTTTCAACCCTTCCCCTGGTCCAAAGGCACAGTTTCAGGGTTTGAAACCTTTCCATTAACTTTCGAGAGACTGTTCAAAAAAGTGTTTGTCGATTCCTATCTCGCTACAAGCGAGGGAAATCAGTCGGCACGCGTTGCAAACGCGCGCCAGCCGGCGGGTTGCGGAGTTCTGAAGAACAATCAGTAATTGATAGAGATGCCGGAAAAAACGTATGACATTCAGGGCATATAATGCGAGATGAAAATCCTTATCCGTAAGCTTAATGCAGAACCGTGAGATGGCGCGCGTTTTGGGCGGATTGCAATAAGGATTAGTAATTGTCCTAAAACAACGTAATGCAGCAACCTAACGCGTGCCCATAAAACCCCCTCGTTTTGAACGAGATAGAAAAATTATTTACAAACAGTAGGATTGGTTTTTTTATCAATTGGACATTGTGTTATCTCGCTACAAGCGAGTGAAATCAATAGGCACGCGTTGCAAATGCTTGTCCCCCGTCTTTTTACAATTATAGTCATTTCAAAATAAGCTAACCGACAAAAATATGTTGTATATTTACAGGTTGATAAACACAAAGATGGTTTTTAGATGACGGAAAGGCATATCATAAAAAAAGCAACCACCATCATTAAACAATTTGATGTGGAGAAAATTATCCTTTTCGGTTCCAGGGCTAATGGTAGCAGCACAGCTGAAAGTGATATTGATCTATTAGTGATAAAAGATCTGCAAAGAGAAGAAGTGCGGAACTTTAGAATAAAACTAAAGAAGGCGCTTTATGAGGGGTTGGGTGAATTCAATCATGAATTTGATATCATAGTCGATAATGAAGAACGCATTCGCAACCGCATAGCACTGGGAGATTTGTTTTATAAAGAGATCTATTCACAAGGAAAAATCCTGTATGCCTAACCGAACCTATGCCAATGAATGGCTGGAAAAAGCCCGGCGTCACCTGGAGACCGCGGAATTACTTTTTCGTGAAGATCACTATACCGATATTATCGCTATAAGTGATCATTATCAAACTGAGCGATATCCCGGGCCAAATTATTCCTTGCCAGTTCGTACTGAGATTGGCGGCCATCTCGAAACCTGCCAAAGAATCTTCAAGCAGATTTCCAATTTTATTAACAAGGTTTAAATAATAACCATATGCTAACATCATTCACTTATCCTTAGCACCCCGTATATCTATCAAGACAAAATTCCGCACTAGTCGTTGACCATCACTTACAACGTTGCACCGGAATTTTGAAATGAGACCTGTAAGCCTCGCCTCAGTGAGGACAGACGGGCTAAAGGCTGTAAAAACCATCTAAACGCATAAAAACCCTTAAAAGAAACTTCCACAACAGCAACCCATCTTCCCCTCCCTCAATTTTGCCCTGCGCTCTGCGCTTCGCGCTATACTTCTATTCAAACCCATTCTAAATTTCCACTCTCTGCCCTTAAAACCACCCCCATTTTCCCACTCATACAATAAAACGATCTTTTTGGATTTTCAAATTTTTGTTTTTACTTTTATGGTCCTTTAATCCTAAAAATCTAATTTTTATGAAACAAGCATTACTTTTTTTCGTAGCCCTTTTTGCCTTCCTAATGAGTTACGGTCAAAACAGTAATCCCATCGGAAACGGACGTGCCAGCCAAACTATTGAATTGGAAAACGGCTATCGTTTTGTATCTTCCCACATCCTGCCGGATGATCCTGATATGCTGGTGGTGCTGGAAGACATACTGGGCGATAATGTAGAATTTATTCGCAATGCCCAAGGCGATATCATCCAAAAGATTGGCCCCAACTGGATAAACGGCATTGGCGATTGGAACACCACCGAAGGCTATTTGTTCAGGATGACCGGAGCCGAAACCCTCACCCTGTATGGCGAGGTAATTGATCCAACCACGCCTATACCCGTGCAGACAGGCTACCAGTTTTTAAGCTACCTGCCTACCGAGCCATTGGATGCCATGGAAGCTTTTGAAAGCATAATTGGTGATGACCTTGAGTTTATCCGAAATATGTATGGGGATGTGATCAACAAAATTGGCCCCAACTGGATAAACGGCATAGGCGACGCCCAGCCCGGGGAGTTTTACCTGGTAAAAATGCTGGGTGATGGTGAACTTGTTTACCCCGGCCAAAGCCAGCCCGAATGCCCCTTAACTTTCACCGACCCCCGCGATGGGCAGGAGTACGAAGCTGTATTGATAGGTGACCAATGCTGGATGGCCGAAAACCTGAATATTGGCGAGCGTATTGATGGCGATGAAGAAATGGAAAATAACGACATTATGGAAAAATACTGCTACGATGACGACGAAGCCAATTGCGACGAATACGGCGGCTTGTACCAGTGGGATGAGATGATGCATTACACCACCCAGCAGGGAACCCAGGGCATTTGCCCACCCGGCTGGCACCTCCCCACTGATGAAGAATGGATGATGCTGGAAGGCGCCGTAGATAGCCAGTACGGTTACCCCGATCCCGAATGGGAACAAACCGGCTACCGCGGCTCCGATGCCGGCTACAACCTGAAAAGCACAAGCGGTTGGTATAATAACGGCAACGGCTCCGATGCCTTTGGCTTTGCGGCCCTGCCAGCGGGCTGGCGTCTTAGTAATAGCGTTTTCTACTATCTGGGCAGCCTCGCGTTCTTTTGGTCTTCGTCGGAGTACGGTAGTGGTTACGCGCGGTACCGGGGCCTGGACAAACTCAGCGATGAAGTGGGCCGTAACTACGACAGTAAGAGCATCGGTTTCTCAGTCAGGTGCCTAAAGGATACAACCACTACCCAAAACCAGCCCCCGGCCGTACCCTCCAATCCCTTTCCTGGAGATGAAGCCACCGGCCAATCCATTAATACCGATCTTTCCTGGGCATGCACCGATCCGGAGCAAGACCCGCTTACTTATGATGTGTATTTTGGAATAAATGAAGCTCCCCAGCAGGAGGCCACCGGAATATCCGAAACCACTTATGACCCGGGCACGTTGGAATACAGCACCACATATTACTGGAAAATCGTGGCCCATGATGATCAAGGCAACACCACCGAAGGATCCGTGTGGAGTTTTACAACGGAAGAGGAATCCACCGGCTGCCCCTCCACCTTCACCGACCCCCGCGACGGGCAGGAATACGAAGCCGTATTAATAGGTAACCAATGCTGGATGGCTGAAAACCTCAACACAGGCGAACGCATCAATGGCAACGAAGAAATGCAAAACAACGACATTATGGAGAAATACTGCTATAATGATGACGAAGCCAACTGCGACGAATACGGCGGCCTGTACCAGTGGGATGAGATGATGCAATACACCACCCAGGAGGGTACGCAGGGCATTTGTCCGCCCGGTTGGCATATCCCCACTGATGAGGAATGGATGATGCTGGAAGGCGCTGTGGATAGCCAATACGGCTACCCCGACTCGGAATGGGAACAATGGGGATGGCGCGGCTCTGATGCCGGTTTCAACCTAAAAAGCACCAGCGGATGGTATAATAACGGCAACGGCTCCGATGCCTTTGGCTTTGCGGCCCTGCCGGCGGGCTACCGTAATTTAGGTGGCTATTTCTACCTTCTGGGCGACCGCGCGTACTTTTGGTCTTCTTCGGAGGACTATAGTGATTACGCGTGGAGCCGGCGCCTGTTCGGCTACCTCGCTGAAGTGGGCCGTTACGGCACCTATAAGTACTACGGTTTCTCAGTCAGGTGCCTTCAGGATTGACATTCGATATTTGAAATTTAACATTTAATCCCGCGCAAGCGGGATCGAATTTTTATTTTTTGCTATGGCTACTTATGATCAGTTACCCGTTTACCCCGTTAAATAGCTTTGCTAAGCCGAAGGCTTATTTAACGGGGTAATGATTTGCTTCTATCAGCCTTTTATAATTTGATTGCTTAAGTCTTCCAACCCTGATACCGGCCTAAAGGCAAAGGTTCAGGATTTAAAACCTGTTCGTCGGGTTTCAATTCCCTGAAAAAGTTGAAACCCTATGTTTGTTGATACTAGCAGGCCTTACAAGCACATAACAACTTGTCATTTGCCTTGACGTTCGATGGCGAGCGTTTCAGGAGGGTTGCACTACGGACTAGAAATTGTTCTTTAGCATCGTGATGCAGGAACCTAATGCGTGCCCGGTAAAGCTCCTCGTTTGTAACGAGGTTTTTGTTAAGACTTTCAGAACCCCTATGATTCATGTTTTATAAACCGGGGATAGCGTGGCCTCGCTACAAGCGAGTGAAACCATTCGGCACGTGTTACAAACGCGCGCCATCAGACTTCCTGCAAAACATACGCCGGTCAGCAATTTAGAAGGCACGCGTTGCAAACGCGTGCCAGCGGGCGGGTTGCAAAGCGCACCCCATACGGCTGTTAGCAAAGACGTTAGCTGGCGCGCGTTTCAGGCGGATTGCAGTTGGTTTGCTCAATGCGCAGGCCCTATTGAGTGCAGGGACTTAACGCGTGCCCTGTAAAATTCCCTCGTTTGTAACGAGTCCTATATTCCTTCTTTCATAAAAATTCATTGATTTAGCTTGTGATCTTATCGTATATTTACCACAACATATCAATCAAATGTCAGAGAAATACAAAATAATTGATCCTGATAAAGCCTATTTCATAACCTCCACAATTACCGGATGGATTGATGTATTTGCTAAAAAAGAACATAAACTTGTTATATTGAATTCGCTTAAATTTTGTCAGGACAAGAAAGGATTGATCATATATGGGTATTGTTTAATGAGTAATCACTTGCATATGATTGCACAGGCAAAGGATGAAAACCTCGGCGGTATTATAAGGGATTTTAAAAAGTATACCACTAAGAGGATAATTGACAATATTGCTTCAGAAAAGGAGGGAAGAAGAAAATGGATGCTTTCTTATTTTGGATATACAGGGCAGTACTTAAATCGTATAAAGAACTACAAAATGTGGCAGGATGGGAATCATCCTGAGTTAATTTATTCCAATGATTTTTTGTGGCAGAAGTTGAATTATATTCATAATAATCCGGTTAAGGAAATGATTGTTGAAAAGCCGGAACATTATCTTTTCAGTTCAGCACGAAATTATGCCGGGCTAGATTCATTGTTGGATGTGGAATTGGTTACACCTGAACTGCGATCATTTTGATAAATCTTTCCTCGCTACAAGCGAGTGAAATCATTGGGCACGCGTTACAAACGCGCGCCAGCTGGCTGTTTGCAAAGCGCACCCCATACGGCTGTTTGCAAAGACGTTCGATGGCGCGCGGTTTGGGCGGATAGCAATTGGTGTACTCAATGTGCCGGCCTTACGGAACGCTGGAACCTAATGCGTGCCGAATAAAATCCCTCGTTTGGAACGAGACACTATTTACCAGCCCACTTATCCTACTCATCCTTCAACGTCTCCCCCGGGTTCACATTAGCGGTTTTGATGGCATAGGCCGAGACGGTGGCGATGGCGATGATGAGGGTTAGAATGGCGGCTGCCGGGAAAATCCACCAATGCAGGGGCGTGCGGTAAGCGAAGTTGTTCAGCCAGTCCGAACCGAAATAATAGGCCACGGGCCAGGCCATGATATTGGCCAGCAAAGCCCAGCGGGTGAAGTCACGGATGAGCATCAGGGTGAGGGTTTTGGAGGAGGCGCCAAACACCTTGCGCACGGCGATTTCGCGGGTGCGCTGTTCGCTCATAAAGGACACCAGCCCAAACAAGCCCAGGCAGGCCACAAAAATAGCAAGCGCCGAAAAGCTGGTGAAGATGCTGGTGAGCTTTTGCTCGCTGCGGTAAAGTTTATCCAGATGTTCATCGAAGAAGAACCAGCTCAGGCCGGTGCCGGGAGCGATCTCATCCCACCGGCTTTCCAAAAAATCGATCACCTGCTGCGAAGCCCCGGCTTTCATGCGGATGGCGATATGGCTCAGGTAAAAATCGGCCGGGGGTATTTCCATCACAATGGGCTCAATATTTTCGTGCAGGCTGTTAAAATGAAAATCCTTCACCACCCCAATGATCTTACCCTCCTTGGTTTGCATGCCTTTGCCATCGAACTGAAGGAGGGTGAAATCTTTGCCGGTGGCGTTATCCCAGCCAAAAGTGCGGGCTGCCTTTTCATTGATCAGAAAGGCTTTATCCTTATCGGTTTGGTATTCGCGGGAAAAGACGCGGCCTTCTGCCAGCTCCATATCAAAGGTACTCACAAAATCATAATCGGTCATGTACACCAGGATGTTGGGCAGGCTTTCCTTATCCTGTCCTTCAATTTGATAGGGAAATTCCGAAAGCGACTTCATCCCCGGCAAACCACCGGTAAAGCTCACATTTTTGATGTTGGGGTTCTGTTGCAATTCATTCTTGATAAAATCCCGTTTTGCCTTTACCTGTTCATTCATAATGGGTATTGCCAGGATATTATCCCGGTCAAAACCCAAATTTTTGGTTTTGATAAA
Source organism: Bacteroidales bacterium (assembly GCA_021740045.1). Taxonomy (GTDB): domain Bacteria; phylum Bacteroidota; class Bacteroidia; order Bacteroidales; family JAIPAP01; genus JAIPAP01. The sequence goes on along the minus strand of JAIPAP010000012.1, from coordinate 28,772 downwards.
ACGATGCTGATCGAGGATAATGGCGGTTCCTATCATCAATAAAATGGCAAAGGCAAACTGCACCACTACCAAGGCCCTGCGCAAGCTCCATTTTCCGGCAGGTTTTCCGGCTTGGTTTCGCATGGCGTGAGCCGGTGTAAATGCCGAAAGATAAAACGCCGGGTACCCACCGGCCAAAAGTCCGGTGATCGCTATTACCAGCAGGCTGCTAATCCAGAACCCGTTGAATTGCAGGAAGTTTGAGCTAAGTTCCTTCTCCCATAGTTGGTTGAACAACGGTAAAAAGACCTCCACCAAGGCAAGGGCAATGACAAAAGCCAGGATAACCAAAAGAAAGGATTCCGACAAAAACCGGAAGATAAGTTGCTTGCGGGTAGCCCCGATCACCTTCCGCATACCCACTTCACGGGCCCGCTTAAGAGAACGGGCGGTGGACAGGTTGACAAAATTGAGGCAGGCAATGACCAGGATAAAGGCGGCTACGGCCATAAAGAGGTATATATTGCTGAGGCGGTTGTTGGCCTGCAATTCCTGGTTACGGTGCGATTGCAGGTGAATATCGGTCAGCGGCTGAAGACTCAGCAGTCGCTTTTTGGTCATATCGCCGTCAGGATAGCGTTCCATAATGCTTGTAAGCTGCCTTTCAACATTGGCCGGATCCATGGAAGCGGGAAGCTTGATATAGGTATATGCCGGAGGTGACCACCATGAACCGCTGCTCATCAGGGATTGACCGAAAACCTTTTCGGCCGTTAAGGTGGAGGAGAGAAAATGGAAGCGGATGTGTGAATTATCAGGGACATTCTTAAAAACGCCTTCCACCACCAGGGGAAGTTGTCCCTTAAGGCTTAGGGTCTTCCCCAGGGGAGATTGTTCACCAAAATATTTTTGGGCCATGGTTTCTGATATAAGAACGGTCCCCGGTTTTCGCAGCACCGTATTTTCATTTCCGTTGATCAGGCTGAAATCAAACACTTCGAACAGGCTGGGATCAGCGAAAAAGAAACCGGTTTCCATGAATTTTTTGTCCCCCGATTCCATCTTAAACCGTTCCGAAAAAGGAATAAAGCGGGTTACCGGAATATCGGGAAATACCTGTGGAAAATGCCCGGCTACCGGCGCCGGACTGCTAGCCAGTTGCTGGGGCTGCTCGGTGATCTTGCGGGTTTCAACAATGCGGAAGATGCGGTCGGCATCCGCATGAAAACGGTCGTAGCTTAGTTCATGCTGCACATAGGTAAGAATAAGCAGGCAGGTAGCTATACCGATAGAAAGCCCAACGATATTGATAAAGGTGTAAAGCTTTTGCTTTTTCAGCATACGAATGGCCAGGGTAATGTAATTGCGTATCATGGTTTTTGGTTTTTGTTTTATTTCTAATTCTTCATATTCAAACTCATTCCAGAGCTATTCGATGGAGATTTCTCCCTCCGCAGCCTCACTATCGCTCGGCAGCTCCAGTCGAAATGACAATAGGCTTGTGTGCGAAGGAGAGGATGGAAGGGGAGCGGCGAAGCCGCTCCCCTTCCATCCTCCCTGAAATCCTCAAAAACCTTGTCATTTCGAATCCCAAAATTCCGCACTATACTGTTGGCTGTTAATAATAACTTTTTACGGAATTTTGGGATGAGAAATCTCTATCCATTGGCAGTGAATTGTTATATGATTAGCAAATTTTCTAAACCTCATGGCGCATTGACTTAACACCTGCCCTATAAATTCCCTCGTTTTTAACGAGCCAATATCTTATCACCCCAATTCTACTCATACTTCAACGTATCTGCCGGATTCTGTGAAGCGGCCCTGTAGGCCTGAATATTGACGGTTGCCATAGCGACGAACAGGGCCAGCACGGCCGCAGCGCCAAACAGCCACCATTTCATATCGATATGATAAGCGAACCCTTCCAACCACTTATCCATAAAATACCATCCCAGGGGCCAGGCAATGATGCTGGCCACGACGATCCATTTGGCCAGATCGGAAGAAAGCAGTTTCAGAATATTCACCGTGGTGGCTCCGTGCACTTTTCGGATACCGATCTCGCGTGTGCGCTGCTCGGCTGTATAGGCTGCCAGGCCTAACAGTCCAAGGCAGGCAATAAAAATCGCCAATATACTAAAGTAAAGAAAGATGGTCCCGAAGCGCTGATCATTGCTATAAGTGGCGTTGTATTTACGGTCCATAAAGGAATAATTCATCGGCCGTTTGAGGTCGATCCCTTTCCACATTCCCTCCAGTTGATTGATGGTAGCAGACACATTTTTTCCGCTAATTTTCAGGAGGAAGGTTCCAAATCTATCGGGTTCGTGCCGTATAACAAGCGGACCGATGGGTGTATGCAATGAGGCGAAATGGAAATCTTTCACTACTCCGATTACATTATAGGTTTTATTATTCCGCTCCACTTTTTTCCCAATGGGGTTATCCCATCCGCATTGTTTTACCATGGTTTCGTTCACGATCATGGAAAGATCGTTTCCGGCGGCTTCGGCCCGGAAGTTTTCGCCCAGGATCAATTCCATTCCACAGGTTTCGATGTAATCATCATCCATAAATAGTACATTTACCATCATGGGGTCTTTGAAGCCTTCGGGCAGATGGCCCTCCATGTAGCCGTAATTTACCGGGTCACCGGAAGCCACGCTCACCGATTTTACTTGCGGAATGGAAAGCAATTCCCCTTTCAGGGAAGCATAATTCTCTTCCAGATCTTCACCATAGTAATCGATTGACAGCAAATGTTCTTTTTCATACCCCAGGTCTTTGCCGGTCATGTACCTCAGCTGACTGTAGATAATCCCGGTACCAATGATCAATCCGATGGAAATAACAAACTGTACCACCACCAGTGAATTTCTGAAAGCCGAGTGCCCGGCGCCTTTGCCAGCCTTGTTGCGCAGCACATCATCCACTTCGTAGCATGAAAGGTAAAAAGCGGGGTAGCTGCCGGCCAAGATACCCACCAACAGCACAATGCCCAATAAAATAAGCGGGCTGGCCTCAAGCAGCATACTGCTTTGGATGTTTCGCTCAGCCAGGTTATTGAATTCCGGTAAGAAGGCCTCCACCAGGATAAAAGAAATCACCAGGGATATCAGGGTGGTGATAACCGATTCGCTCAGGAATTGTTGGATGATCTGCTTACGTTCTGCACCAAAGGTTTTACGCAATCCCACTTCGCGGGCACGTTTCAGGGAGCGGGCCGTACTCAGGTTGATGTAATTGATGGCAGCAATAAGCAAGATGAAAAAAGCTACCGTGGAAAAAATATACACATTCTTAATATCGCCATTTACAGCCAGTTCATCGGAAAGATGGGAATGAAGATGAATTTCGGTCAAGGGCTGAAAGAAAAATTCGGCATCCACGCCATATTTTTCCCATTTATGCAAGAGGTGTTTATGGGTGAATTCGGGCATGCGTTTTTTCACATCCTCCAGGCTTGCTCCTTTGGCCAACTTCACGTAGGTGGGAAAAGAAAAGTTTCCGAACCATAAATCCCATTTCCAGTCTTTAAGCGTTTTTTCATAAATGGTGGCGAAGGAAACCACTGCCGAAATGGGCATATGGGTTACGGAAGGCGGATCGGCCATGATACCGGTGATCTTGAAATCATCGTCACCACGCAACTTGACCATCTTACCCATGGGATCTTGATCACCAAAAAGTTTCTTAGCCAGGCTTTCGGTTAGCACCATGGAGTAAGGTTCCACCAAGGCAGTTTCGGGGTTTCCCCTTGAGAGTTTATGGGAATAAAAGCGAAAGAAATCCTTTTCGGTAAACAGGGTATTTCCTTCAAAAACCCGTTTCTCGCCATAATCGAACTGCACTTTATCGTCCCAATACACATTGCGGTTGGCCGATTCTATTTCCGGAATTTCCGTTTCTAGGGCTTCGGCCAATGGTGCCATTAAATGAATAAAGCGTTGTTCGCTGGTTTCCTGTTTCATTTGCAAGCCCACACGGTAAATCCGGCCGGCATCGGTATGGAACTTATCATAGCTCAATTCATGGATCACAAAAAGGGCAATGAGTATAAATGCCGCCATCCCGATGGAAAGCCCCAACACATTAATGATGGAGTAGGCTCTTTGCCTGATCATGTTCCGCCAGGCTGTTTTCAGGTAGTTTTTCCACATGGTTGAGAGGTTAGTTAATTGCCTGCCTCCCGTTAGGGAGGGTTAATTGGTTAATTTGTTAATTGGTTGATTGGTTGATTGCCTGCCTACCGTATGGTATGGCCTGCCTGCCGTAAGGCACGGTCTACCTCCCGCTAGGGAGGGTTAATTGGTTTTTTTATCACATAGGTTACCATTTGTTTCCTTTTTGTTGGTTTTCATCATTCATACCGTAAAGCGTTTACCGGATTGGTGTTGGCAGCCTTTAGTGATTGTCCGAATACCGTTGCCAGGGCAATGACCAGGGTGATCAGTACCGCCAGCAGGAAGTTTATCACCTGCAAATCGATGTGATAGGCGAAATTCTCCAGCCAGTTGGACATCAACCACCAGCTAATTGGTATTGCGATCACGGAGGCTAGCATCACCCACAAGGAGAATTGCCTGATCAGGCGTACCACCAAGCTTTGGGTGGAAGCCCCGAAAACCTTCCGTATTCCTATCTCCTTGGTTTTTTGGGTGGTGGTAAAGGTTACCAGTCCCAGTAATCCCATACAGGCAATGAAAACCGCCAGCAGGGAAAAGTAAGTAAACAAGCTGGTCATTTGCATTTCCGATCGGTACAATTCATCGAACTGCCGGTCGAGGAAATTATAGCGGAATGGAAATTCCGGGGAATAGGCCAACCATTCTTTTTCAATATTTTGCAAGGCCTGGGAGATATTGTTCCCATTTACCTTTACATAAGCCCGTGTGAAATAATTTGGATGCCAGCCAACAAGCGCCGGACTAATGTTTTTATGCAATGAGTTATAATTATAATCTTTAAGCAAACCAATAACCCTGCGCTCGGTGCCATGTCCTGGAATTTTTGTGCCTATGGGTTCGTCCAGCTCAAACTGTCGGGCAGCGGTTTCATTCATCAAAACCGCATTAGCCTGATCCTCCTGACTGTTTTTATGGAAATTTCTTCCTTTAATGATCTCTATCCCCATCAGGTCGATATAGTAAGAATCGGTGATAATGTATTTGTAGCGCTTTTTCTTGCCGTTCAATTCTGCGCTGTTCGTCCAGGCGATCTTTCCATGTCGCTGGTTGGTGTATGAAACAATGGGGATTTCCGGGTATTGCAACAGGCTTTCCCGGAATGGTTCCAGCTTATCGCGCAATTGCCGGTTTAACTGGATGACCACCACATGATCCTTTTCAAACCCCAGGTCTTTGTTCTGCACATAATTCATTTGCTGATAAAGCACCAGGGTGGAGGCGATCAAACCAATGGTGATCACGAATTGAACAATGGTAAGCAGCCTGCGAAAATTTGCTCCCTTGGTTCCTTTGGTTTGTGTCCCCTTTACCGCTTCGATTGGTTGGAATGAGGTAAGCTGTAAGGCCGGATAAAGACCGGCCAAAAGACCCAGGATGAAGGTGCCGCTCATGAATAGCACGAATAGTTTCCAGTCATATGATATGGACAAATTCCCTTCGATCATGGTATTGAGCTGGGGCAGGGCAATTTCAGCCAGGCCAATAGCTATTATGGCAGAAATGATCGTAATGATCACCGCTTCACTCAAAAACTGGGTAACCAATTGATTACGCGTGGACCCGCTTACCTTTCGTATGCCTACCTCTTTGCTTCGCTTGGTAGCCCTGGCTGTGGAAAGGTTGATAAAGTTCACCACAGCCACCAGGATAATGAAGACGGCAATAACGATAAAGATCTTCACCATTTGCAAGTTACCGCGTTTGTTGTGAAAAGCCGTGATCTCATTTTCGAAATAAACATCGTTTAAGGGACGCAGGTTGAATTCCGGCATTTCCCCCTCATCTTTCCAATGGGCCAGCCGGCTGAAATGATCGTTGATCTTTTCCTCCAGTTTTTCAGGATTGGCATTGGGTGAAAGCAGCAGGTAAGTGGGATAGTTCCACCGCCCCGAAATGTAGGTAAAGAAATCGGGGTCATTGTTGATGGTTTGCTTGGAGGCAAAGTCGGCAATGGCATCTATTTCGAGGTGGGAGTGATGCACATCTTCTATGATGGCATTCACCTTGAAATCATGCTTGTTATTATAAGAAACCACTTTCCCGATTGGATCCTGCTCGTCGAAAAGCTCCCTGGCCGTGGTTTCGGTTAAAATTATTGAAAATGGCTCATCCAGTGCTGTTTTGGGATTTCCTTTAATAAAATTGAAGGTAAAGATGTTGGTGATGGAGCTGTCGGCCTGTATGAAGTTTTCCAGGTACAGATCACGGTCTTTATAAGATATCATGGCATTGCTTCCCCAGTTATCGATCCGCACCCGGTCTTCGGCCTCGGGGAATTGTTCCAGGATGATGTCCGGTATACGGGTGGGCATTACCGCCCATTTGGAATGTTCCAGGCGGTATATACGATTGATTTTTTTGTTATGCTGATCGTATTGAAACTGATCGGACACAAAAAGCATGATCAGGATAAACACGGCCATGCCAATGGCAAGGCCGAGTATATTAATGGCTGAAAATCCTTTTTGCTTTACCAGGTTTCGTATAGCCGTTTTCAAAAAATTACTAAACATAAATGCTCCTTTTATTATTCATATCGCAGGGCCACTACCGGATTTTGCCGGGCTGCCCGAAATGCTTTGAAGAAAATGGTTAAAGATGCAACGAGGCCGGCCCCGATTATAGAAAGCACAAACTGATACCAGTTCAAATCGATATGGTAAGCAAACTCCTGCAACCAGCGATCCATTAATTGGTAAGCAATGGGTGTGGCGATGATACCTGCAATGCCTACCAGGATAAGGAAATCCTTGAGCAACAACATTACGATCTGTCCCGAGGAGCCGCCTACTACTTTACGTACGCCAATTTCCTTGGTCCTTCTTTCGGTGATCATGGAAGTTAGGCCATACAAGCCCATACCCGAAATTACAATGGTAATGATCATAAAGAAGGTAAGCACCTTGGCTGAATTGTTGGTTCCTGCATAATTGGCACGCACACGCTCATTGGCAAAATAGCTTTCGAAGGGTTGTCCCGGGAAAAAGTCATTCCATTTTTGTTCCACGAATTTCTTGCCGCCATTGATATCGCCGGGGTCCAGCTTTACCAGTAAATGCCGCATGCGGGAGGGCATAATTCCATAGGCTGCCGGTTCTATCTTGGAAAACAGCGAATAATAATGGTAATTACTGATCACGCCTACCACCATCAGGGATTCATTATCACCGACTCCCTGAAACCTTTTTCCTATGGGGTTTTCCCATCCCAGGTACTCCACGGCAGCCTCGTTTAAAATGAGCGCCATGGTTGAATCGGTACCACTATTTTCAGCAAAACTCCGCCCATGGAGAATTGGGATTTCCATCATATCAAAATAATTCTCATCCACAAAACCAAGTCTGGTCATCATAGCGGTTTCGGTGGTATCATCCACATTCAGGGTACTTTGATTGCCACTAACGCCATTGTATCCCGATGCAAAGCAGGCATCCTTAATAAGCGGATCTTGCATCAACTCGGCCTTAAAAGCCCTGAGACGGTCGGGATTATCTACATTGTTAAGCAGGTTTACGCCCATTACATCATTATAATTTAATCCCAGGTCTTTATTTTGGATATAATTGATCTGCTGCCGCATGATAATAATGGAAATGATAAGCCCAATGGCCACCACAAACTGGAAGACCACCAGCCCTTTGCTCAGCCATCCGGAGCGGCCGCTGCTCGAAAGATTTTCCTTTAGAACCTTTGCCGGATTATAACGCGAAAGGTAAAAAGCCGGATAACTTCCCGATAATGTACTCACCACACCCAATATCAGCAGTATTCTTCCGATCAGTAAGAAATCAAAGTTTAAATTCAAAGCCTTGTACAAGAGGGTGTTGAACTCGGGTAGCAATATCTCAACCAGGGCCAGTGAAAGTAAAATCGCAATTAAAGTGATGAGCAGGGATTCACCCAAAAACTGGTACACCAGTTTCGCCCTGGTTGCGCCCAAAACCTTACGCATGCCTACTTCCCGTGCCCGTTTCATCGAGCGGGCAATGGTGATGTTGATAAAGTTGATGCAGGCAATGACCAAAATCAGCAAGCTAACCCCCGACATCACATAAATGGTATTGATATCACCGGGATTACGGTTGTATTGGAATTTGATATGCCCCGATTTCAAGTGTATGTCTTCAAAAGGCTGTAGGTAGAGTTGATAGCAATCTTCGGGCTCACGGTCCATATTGGTTTGCATAAACCCGGGAAATTTTTCATGAAGGGCTTCCAGATCAGTACCTTCACGAAGTTTAACATAGGTGATCAAACTATTGCTTCCCCAATTATCCCTGAGATACGGCCTGCGCTCCAGTGCATTTTCAAAGCTCATCAAATAGGATATTTTGTAATGCGCATTTTTAGGGGTGTCTCTGAAAACACCGGTTACCTTAAAGGAGGTGCCTTCATTATAGGTGATCATCTTTCCCATAGCGTTTTTCGGGGATTCAAATATCTTATTGGCCAGTTTCTCCGAAATTACCATGGTATTGATCTCCGATAAGGCTTTTTCCTGATTTCCCAAAAAAAGATCAACACTCAACATTTCAAAAACGGTGGTATCGGCATAAGCGCCATTATCCTCAATAAAGCGGTCTTCACCGTATTTTAACACACCGCCCCAATCGCCCATAAAGCGCACGGCATTGGTGACTTCGGGAAAAGTGCTTATCATGGCAGGCGCCAAGGGGCCCATCGTAATGGCCACGTGTTGCTCGCCCACACCTTCGGCATTTTGAATTTCCACGCAGCGGTAAATGTTTTCGGAATCATCAACGAACTTATCATAACTCAGTTCATCTTCGACATACATTAGGATAAGCAGGAAAGAGGTGATACCAATAGTAAGCCCAATAATATTGATCAGGGTGTACACCCGGTTTCTCACCAGGTTTCTGAAGGCTATTTTTAAAAAGTTCTTGATCATGACTTTAGTGTTTTAGTCAAGCCATTGCTTGCGGTTATTTATATTGTTGATTGATATATTCCATAGCTCGTTCAATGATGCTGTCAATATTTTGCTGCTCATCCTCCTGCAACAGGTTTTGTTCAATGTCAGGCGGAATGCCTTCCTCAACATTGAACCCATCCGGTGTGGTGGTTTTAGTGGCTGAAAACCTGAACCGCCATCCATTGGGCAATTCGTAATCAATGGGAATACCTCCCCCGCCTCCGGTTTTATCACCAATAATCATAACATTCGGAAAAGCATCCATTGCCAGTACAAAATCATTAGCAGCGCTATAGCAACTGCGGTTGGTAAGAACCACCACGGGTTTGGTGTATTGCCGCTGCCCTGCAGGCTCGATGTGCTCCTCAACCGGATCGGTGAAATCGTTGTGCACGGGGCCGTTTTTATAATACGTTAGGCTAACCAGGCGCTTTTTATCGGCGAAACGACTAACAATGCGCTCTACATTGCTGGTATAGCCACCGCCATTGTCACGGATGTCGAAAATGATCCCCTTGGTATGCCAGAACTTGGCTACCAGGTAATTGATGTTGAAGTTGCTTACGCTATTGGCAAAGGAGCCATAATACACATATCCGATCGAGTCGATAACCTTGTTTTGAAAAGGGCCGGTTCTTTCGTAATCATTACCCAGGTAATGGCGCTCCACCAGATCATAATCGAAATTGGACGGATAATCAAGGCGCCAGTTCCAATTGCGTGAAACATCGAAGCGCGAAACCAGGTTCACATGGCCGTCCTCGAGGGTGTAGAGCATGTTGTCCATCACATCGAACAGCTCATAGCGGCTCATGCCGGGTTTTACGTTGGGCTCATAAACATGATAAACCGAATCCCAGTCGATGTTTTTCAGCTCGAAAAAGGTGTATTTCTTATCAAAGGTCTCCCACAGAATGTCGAAGTTCTTTTTGGGTTCGTTTGCCGGATCCGGCTCAACGAGGGCTTTTTCGCAGGATACCAGGGCGAAAAGGCCGGAAAGGAAAAGTATATATTTTTTTATCATTGCTTTCATGGTTTTAAAATTTGAAAAACAGACTGGCATATAAAGCATGCGTTGCCGCAAACACTTCATTTACCTCCGAATAATTGTAGTAATCCCAGTCGTAGGTTAACCTGAGTCCATTTCCGTTTTGAAGCCAATAGGTGGCTGAGATTTTGGAACGCAGGCGCTGGAAGTTATCAAGGCTTTCGATCCTGATGCTTTGAAAGAAATCTTTCACATATTTCTCATCATTATCCAAGGCTCCTTCCGGCCTCGAAGAGGCATAAGACGGCCGAACGATGGCCGATATCACCGGTACATTCAGTTTCATGTCCAAGTCGAGATCCAGATTCCAGATGGTGACCGGTCGGTGGAATTTGGCAGCCAGTGAAAGTGAGGAAACAAAATCATAGTTGATAGCCGTATTGGCAAAGCGCAGGTTTTCGCGGTAGCTTATAATCGTATTCCACGCGCCCCCGGCATACCAGTCGATTCCGGTATTACCTATTTTGGAAACATGCCTGAGGTGATCATAATCGATGCCGGTTTTAAATGTAATGGCTGTTGCACCTGAATAATCATAATGTTCAGGCCGTGTATAGCCTACTCCAAAGAATGCATTGACATTATTCAGGATGGTGTCACTGTTATTGCGAAAATACCCTGTCTGAATATATCCGGCTGCTCCATTATAGATCATGGGCGACATGGCCTTATCGCGGGTTTGAAAATAAAGCCCGCCGGGCCCGATTTGACTATAATCGCTTATTTGCTGAGCCTGCATATTATCCGTTGTTAAAAAAGCCGCTAAAAGCAGCAGTGCTGGAAAAATAAATGCCTTGTAGTTGTTCTTTAGCATCTGTAGCCGGTTTTTCGTTCTGGGAATGAGCTGTTTCATAATTTATGCCAGTTTATATAAGTTAAACAAAATCAAAGATATAGAATTGAAAGGACAATTGCCCGGCTTTAGAAATGTTCGGTATTATTCAGTGGGTGTACGCGAGCGGACAAGAGGGTAGGTGGGTAGAAAGTAGAAAGTAGAAGGTAGAAGGTAGAGGGTAGCCCTTGAATCTCTTAGGGGTTATTTCTTTAGAAAGGCATGGAGCAGAGAGCATAGAGCAGAGAGCATGGAGCAGAGAGCATGGAGCAGAGAGCATGGAGCAGAGAGCATGGAGCATAGAGCATAGAGTGCGGAGCATGGAGTACTTGCACCCTATGAAATAGCTTTACAGAATCCCTACGTAAACCCTAAAAATTGTTGATAATGAAAATGCTTAATAAATATAGGGATTGATCGATTGTGTGATCATGAAAAGAAAGATGTTTTTCTTTTCATTAGGTTGAAGCAAAGTGAAGGTTTTTGGGGGGTCTTTACAATGAACTATCTATACAAGGACACCACTATAATCATTCGAAACTTTCATTACGTTCTTTCATTTCAATCTCCCGCATTTTCTCCATTTCTCGAAGTTTGGTAATTTTTTCCTGCATTTTTTCGTGTTCACTCAGAGCCCAGTTTCTTACTTTAGTGTTATTATGATTATACAGGCTCTCAAATAATACCAGTCTCTTTTCTAAAGCAGCTGCTCGTGAACCATGGCACACCCAAGGTGATATGGAATCTGCAAGTTCATTGAAAACCTCTCCAAGATTAGGTGCCTGGCTAATAATTTTAAGTACAATTGATTTCCAAGTAAAGCTGTTATTGTCTTTATTTCTGTAGTATGTCTGAATTAAGGAGCTTATTAGCACATATCTTCGATGAGGATTTTGTTCACACCATTCTATTATTACAAAATCTGGAATAGAATCAATGGGCTTTGAGATGTTTTCAGATTTTCTTGTAAGAATGTTAAATGGATAATCTCCTATTTGTTCATGAGATAAAACCTCATTTAAAAAAGAAATGGGCTGCTGCCTAGCAATTGCTGATAGTAATTCAGGGTAATCATCCTTAAAGCTATATTCTTCTTTAAATTTAATCATGAAATTCCTACATAGTTTAGAAGCAATATTTGCTCCTTCTTTTCCAACTAAGGCATATTTTGCCACATAATGTAAATCATGATCATCGATTAACCTACTTCCCCTTATTTCCTTAAAACGAAAGTTTTCCAACGCTTTTTGAGCTACTTTTATGAGTTTGTTATTAATTCGACTTGGATTTTTGTCAAGGTTGTAAAATCTAGATGACAAAATTCCCAAAGTAATATTGGAACCGTTTTCACTTTTTAATATTTCATGAAGGATTTTGGCTAAATCATCGCTACTAATGGTTTCATGAGCACCACTGCCTATGTGAAGATAAGTTCTAACATCTGCCTTGCCGACTTTCAACGCTTTAAATAAACGATTAACACCCGCTTTATCAATAGGAGCAGATGCTTCAAATAAAGGATACTGTTCTCTTAGCAATTTATCTTCAACTATTGAATCCAATATTTTATCATAAGTTCTTTTATTCTTTTTATGAAAGGCAGATAAGAACCCCGTAAATAGGAAAAGATTCCATTTTTCTCTTGATACTCCTTCGAGAGCTTTACAAATATTTTTCCAAATTTTACTTGGCTCTTTTGCACCCGCTGCAAGTCCTTGCCCAAAAACGTATAGCCTATGATGATTTGAAATTTTTTCGTTATTAATGATTAAATCAGGTAAGAGAGATTGCAATACTTCCAAATTTTTGGCAACCTTAAAACCAAGCCTACGGGTAGTTTCATAGGGTTTATCTATATCTTCGATAGAATCTGCACTATCTCCTAATTCTGCTTTTAGAGAAATTCTGTACCTTGCATCTGCCAGTGTAAATATCCTGGATTTTTCCAAAAGAGTTTTAGGTCTTAATTTTTCCTCAAGTCTATGAAGTCTTTCTTTAACATCTTTTTCATGTTGATCAATATCCCTTTCAATCATATATTGGATTGAAATCCACCCTTCATGCCATGAGTGCTTTTTTAGAATTTGATTCATGGATCTTTCAATAATATCATATAAGCCCGCTCTTGTCCATAAATTGGGCAATTTATCAGCAAGCATTTTCCTAGCTTTACGAGAGGGGAACTGATCTAAAATTGCCACAGTTGTACATAAAGTAATAAATGGTCCAAACCATTCTTGAATTTCTGAAAGCGATCTTGGTTCATAACCAAAATTTCTTGGCCTAGCACCAAACTCATGTCTATAAAGGGAACTGAAATGTCCATATTCTAAGGATGCTTCAAGCAAAGAGAGACCTATAGTTGTTTTCTCATTATCTTCCGAAAAGATTAGCTTTTCAATGAATTTTGCCCTTATACTAGGTTTTGCATGTGAACCTGAAAGATAGATATAAAAAAGTGATTTAAGTAAGTCACGGATGGAATTATATGTTTCTCCAATCTTTTCAGTGATTGCAAATCGACATATTAATGACACACCTCTCTCGAAATATTTTTCTTCATATGCAATATGTCTTAATATTGTTGTAAATTCACGGTGATACGGGTTTATTCTTGAAGTAAATTGACTCCCACCTATGCCATTAGCTGCATGCTCAATTATTTCGAGTGTTTTTTGTGGGCAAACGGGAGCGATATTCCGTAAAACATCAATTTCTAGGCGGCTGAGATTAGTTATAGATTTTCCTATAATACCGCCTATAGAGAGCCAATCACTAACAATGTCAACTGCTATTTTAGAATCATGGAGGTTTCCTAGACGACGAGAAAAGGATTTCAATAAACGTTCAGAGCCTGTTTTTAAAAATGTGCTATAGATTCGATCCTTTGGAATTTTATTAAGTGCTCTTTTTGCAAGCCAATTTGCAATTGCTTCCGGTAAAATTGCTCTCCATTTACCTCGTGTTTGTATCAAATCCCTTTGAATTAAGACGGCTACATCAGTATAAAGATTTGGGCAGCTTTTGTCAATTAATTCTCCTAAAACCTTAAGTTCAGACTTTTCTGATATTGTTTCTTCTCCATTAAAGGAGTATACTAAGGAACAAGCCTCAGCAGATTGCAAAAGAGATTCAGACTTTTCATTTCCTTGATAGAAAAGTCTTTCAAATAACAGGTTATCCTTTATATCAGATAAGGTTTCACCAATTTGCAGAGTTTTTGCAAGTGCCAATGCAATTTTAGCGTTTCCTCCAGAATGTTTGGCGATGATTTGCTCATTTATCTGACCTATTTGTTTATTTTGGATTCTTAATATATTCTTTATGACTTCTACACTGGCTGGCTCAAGCTTAAAACACTGGGTGTCTTCAGGCAAATCATTATCACGTATATCATATTCAACAGTTATTAAACTCAGCACACTATTTTCTTTAGTACATATTTTTGTTAGCTGATTGTGCAATTCTGGCTTACAATTATCCACAATAAGAATAGCTCTTGACTTTTCATTTATAAGCTGGTTTGCTAAATTAGTTGGTGTTGGATACGGATTAAAGGATATATCCGTATATATCGCTTGGCTTGAATTTAAAGCATTATTCACTAGATTGTTATCAAACAAGGCCTGAACCAACCTTGTTTTTCCCACACCAGATAAACCTGTTAAACGAATTGAATTTCCGGGAATCGAAAGGATTAAACATAAATTATAAAGGCCATCTCTTACTGAATATGATGAGAAGTCTTTTGATGACATCTCCATAAGCCTAAATTGATCATCTAGTAAATAATTCTCATTAGCACCTCCGGGACACTGAGCCCAATTATCATATGGCAACCACCCATCTAGACTCTTATTTATCTTATTCCGTAACCAAAAAACTAATGAAGGGTGAAACCTAAGCCATGAAGCAATTCTATCACATCCATAAAAGTCCAAAGTCAACTTATTCCAGTCATTTTCATTTTGAATTGCTTCTTCCATTGCACCAAGCCTGTTATTTAGGGCTGTATTAGTATTCGAGCTTTTAGAGCTTACTATAACATAAGCTCCCTTTTCCTTGATAAGTTGTTTTATTTCTGGTCTAAGTTGATTATTTGGCCTCATCTCTTTTAAAATCTTATGACGAGGCATATCGGATATTTTTATCTGAAATCCTGTGGATTTACTTGGAATAAAGCTTGAATCAGGAGGGTCAAAATTACTTTGTACTACAACATCTAATCCCCCATCTTTTGCATCCTGATGGCCTCCCCATCGTATGCCCCTGGTGGTAAGGCTAGCCACTCGATAATCAGCTTCGCATAATAATCCAAGAAGTTCCCTTAATTGTTTATCATTAAGTTTGGCAACATCATCTCCGGTAATCTCTAAAAGTTTCAAAAGTGAATATTTTTTATCTAAACCTCTCCTTTTATAGGATTATAATCTATTTTGCTAAGATACGATAAATAATGTAATTTTGAAAATAGTGAAACCAATTAAATTTATCCAATGTGTTTTCTATACTCCGTTTTTGTCCATTTTTCGGAGATTCTTTCATTCATCATTGTTAAAAACTAATATACTTTTTTAGAAATTGTTCAAGCGTTTATTGTTTCTTCTAACACCGTTTCATCATATCATCCCAATAACCATATAGTTGATGCAATAGCTTGCTTTTATCAATTTTTTCCCAGTAGATCTGATTTAAGGTCGTTGGATAATCTGGAAATGATCTCAAGCTTAGTGCTTTTATCAAGTGGATGAAGTATCTTCATGAGTTCTGATATATACCTGTAGTTCTCCATACTTATCTCATGTTCATCATCAATAAAGAATAAAAACCTCTAATTATGTTTAATCGCTGACAAAAATCATCCAAATGATACATAAATTACATATTTTGTCACATGCTTAATGAATGGCCTTACTACGTGCTATATACAATACATTCTATGATCACGCTATTCCCTATGCCGCATAGCAGATTGAATAATTCCCTGTTGCAAAGCTCATCTATTATCTATCTTCAATTTTCTACCGTCTACTCTCTACCCTCTAACAAAAAAGGGCATCCCTGCCATGCAGAGATGCCCGTTTGGTATTGACAGAACAAAGCTTCTATTTCACAATCAACTTTTTGGTGATGATTTTATCCGATGAAGTAATCTGGACGATGTAAAGCCCATCGGTTAAGGTATGCAGCTTGATGCTGGTTTGGTTTTCACCAATACGCTGCTGCATCACCAGCTTTCCAACAGTGTTGTAAATTTGGACTTCATCAATGTTTACATTGCTGTTGATGAAAATCTTATCCCTTGCCGGATTGGGGTACATGGTAAAGCTTGCTTCCTCTGCTTTTTCCATAGCTGCCGTTTTGGTGACCTTGGCTATGCTGTATTCCCCGTCGGTTTCAGGGTAGGCGCTGCCGGTATAGGCCTCTTCATAAACATCGCTCATTTGGTAATAAAGCGTACTGATCTCACCGGTTTGGTGATCCCAGTGATGCAGTCTCAGTTCATCTCCGGCTTCATAACCATCTCCTGCATTCAGGGTGCTGAAAGCAGCTATGGCGTTGTCGTAGGCTTCTTCGGAATAGATCACCGTGGAACCAACCAGTTTGCCACCGGCAAAGGCCGCTACTTCATCGCCGGGCTGAACGTCGTTGCCGGGTTGGATGTAAATGGTGTAAACCGGATCGGCCGGGTTTCCGCCTTTAAAAATAAAGTGCTGCGGCTGATTCCGAACCACGCTGCTAACGATCGATTTGGTATTGGCTGGGTATTGGAAGTTAATACTCGTGGAGGGAGTATCACCGTCCCAAGTGGCGCCGGTAATGCTTCCGTCGTAACCGTTGGAAGTTTCGTCCGTGGCGGTTGTTCCGGAGCCGTCATCCAGCTTCCAGTAACCTGCCAAACCCGGCTCATTACCATTGAGTGAGGAAACCATATCGTTATTAATTTGCGTTTCCGTACGGGCGGTGTTCCATACGCGCATCTCATCCAGGTAACCGCCGTAATACCAAGCCCCGTCGGGATAGGAAACAAAAACATCTTTTCCGCTCAGATCATAAGTGGTGGCAGGAATGGTTCCGCTATAAGTGAGGGTTACTTCCGAACCGTTGATATAAAGCTTTAGCCGCTCATCGTTGGTAGCCTGTGAACCGTCAAAAACGGTAGCTACATGGAACCATGTTCCCGAGCTTAGGGTAGTAGCATAATCATCCCAATAACCAAAGCTGTTATCGCCGTTACCGATTTCTACATAAAATTCATCCGTATGGGTGGCTAAGGATATATCCTGGGAAAGTGTATTGTCGCCAAGTTTATGGAACAGGCGGTCGGAGGCTGAGTTATCATCATCCTTCATCCAGAAAGAGATGGTAAATGCCGATGTGCCGTTCAGCTCATCAATATCACCCAGGTTCATGTAATCATCGCTTCCGTCAAAATACAGGGAAGAATCCGATGACGGCGCTATGGCCGAGCGTTTAACCAGATAGCCCTCGCCCGGCACCAGGTTACCGATACCATTGACCCAGGTGGCGCCGATCTTGTGCAGGATGCTGCCATCGGAATCACGGATGAATTCGGTGTCATCATCCAGCAAATCATCATAAGTATCTGAAACGCCGTCAGCATCATTTCCAAAGGCTGTTAAAGCATCCATTTGCGAATTTCGCAAATAACTGATAAAGGAATAGCCTTCATCCACCGGAACATCCGTACTGGTGGGATCAACGGCAGTACCGTTCACCGTAACCACGTCGTTGCTGTACATCTTATAAAGATAACCTTCGGTGGTGATCCAGTCGCCGATATTGTTGATCCAGCTGGGGCCGATCTTATGCAGCATATTTCCGTTGTCGTTTCGTACAAATTGCAAGCTGTTGGCATTCAGTATATCCGAAATGATTTCATCATAATCCTGCGGATCAAAGGGATTGATATAGGTGGAGGCAAATTGATAGCCGGATTCCAGGTTGATGGTTTGGGTATCGATGTTACCAGTGCTGGTGGCGTCGATCATGTGGTAACTCACTTCCCCGTCGCCGGACGGGAAGACTTCATCCATGTAATCCGTGCCGGGATTCTCGGCATGCGTGTCAAGGGTGTAATAGATGACTTCCTCTCCGGCGCTGTAATCCCAAAGTTTATAAATAACCGGATTTTCGGAGGTGTACCCAGTGGTTCCATCTATTAACTTATGATAGGCTGTTAAAGCATGATTGGTGGTGTTTTCACTAAAAGCCCCCAAAAGCTTAAGGTGCCCCACCATTTTGCTGCCGTCAAAAATGGCAACCTCATCATACTGCTCAATATTCGCATCATCGATCTCGGCATCCCAAATGTAGATGGTCCAGGTGTTCTCACTTTCGTTTCCGCCCACAAAATCAAAATGGGTGTTGTAAAAATCGGACTCAATAATGCTGTACTCGCCGTCGCCCGATGGGAACACTGAGCTGGTCCAGGCATCGCCGGCCGGATCGAGGTAAGTGATCTCATTCAGGGTGTGTTCTTCACCCTCGCTGAAGTCCCAGCATTTAAAGATCACATCGTTTCCGGGGGTATAACCGTCGCCGGTTTCGTCGATGGTGCTGAAGGCAATCAATACATTTTCACTCCAGTTGTCATCGGTGCAAACCTGGGTAAGTTGCATCACACCAACCAAGGTGTCGTTATCATATACGGCTATTTCATCATACGGCATCAGGTTGGTGCCATCCAGGGTGGCATCCTGGAAATAGATGGTATAGGTGGGATCGGCCGGGTTACCGCCATCGAAATCCCAGTGGGTGGTTGAGGGAGCATCTACAATGTTCAGTGCATAGTCTTCTGCTTCGCCGGAAGATACATTGGCGCCAGCGGTATAATCACCGCATGGATCGATGGGCGTGCCGTCCACAGCAATGTTTATAACCCGCATGTGGGTTTGTGCTATAGTTGCATTGGCCGGAACATTTACCATTAGGGTGAGTAGTGATGAATCGCCGGTCATATCCAACGAGCCGGTATAGGCCGAATCGGCTGCACCGGTAAAACTTCCGTCGGCATCCCAGTCGAACCAAACACCGTATTCGTCCGCATTATCGGCTCCGCTTTCCTGTTTGTAATAAACTTCGAGAGTGTAGGTGTTACCGCGAATAAGTTCAGTAGCATGTGTATCTGTATAATCGTTATAATAATCAGTTCCTGATCCGGTAAGCCCGGTATAATAATGATGAATTCCAACAAACCCCACCGAATCGATGTAATGTTCGCGGGGCATAGGGTCATTAAAAGCAGGCTCGCAGTAGTAAAGTTGGTATGTTGCCGAAAGCGTATCGGAATGCCCCGATTCCAGTGAGCCTTTCACGGCAGTGATGTAATACTCATAGGTAACACCACCGGTAAAATCGTCATCATCCGTATAGCCTGTTGTTCCGGCCCCCGCTGTACCGATTTCAACACCGTCGCGATAAACCTTAAAATGATCGATGGAACCGCTTCCGGCCCAGGCATCCCAGGTTAAATCGATGTCATAACCGTCTTGTGCGGCACCTGTTAAAGCAGGAGCGGGTGGTGTGTTGGTTACTGAAACGGTATGATCGTCATTTGCGCTGTTTTCATCGCCGGCCAGTTCGGTGTAGGCCTCAATGGAATAGGTGGCATATTCCGAAAGATCGGCAGTGGTTGTGAAGCTATAATCCAGGGTAGCTCCTGATGCAATGGGCCCGGCCACATTTTCGGTTACCGCTGCCCCACCATCGATGGTATACGAAACATCAAAACCGGCCTGGGCATTATTGCCAAAGTTGGTAATGGTAACCGTTACTGTTTCATTAGCCGTAAGCCCTACGCCTGATGATGGGGAAGAAATTGCCGTTATGCCCAGATCGTCGCTGAGGACTTCATATTCGGCCAGGCCGCCGCCCCAGGTTCCTGCCCATTTGTCGCCACCGGAGTCGATTCTGATCACCTCTACCAGGTTGCTGGGAATGGTGGAATTGCCGGTGTTATATATGGTCCAGTTAGAGCCGTCAAACTCAGCAAGGCCATCATCAGTGGCAAACCAGGTGTCGCTGTCCATATCGATGCTGTTCACTTTGTTGTCGGGCAAATCGCTGTTGGTTTCGTTGTATACTGTCCAGGTGGAGTTATCCGAGGCCAGTTTTGCTGCACCATGCCAATGGCAGCCTATCCATTTGTTGTCACTGCCATCCACGGCAATAGCCAGTACCCGGTTATGGGGCAGGTCCGAATTGGTGGAGGTATAATGTCCCAGTTCGGTACCGTCAGGCTCCAGGTAATACACACCATTGGTGTAGGTCGAAATCCAAAGGTCGCCTCCACTGTCGATGTCAATATCGGTAACATTTTGACCGGAAAGTAGCGTGGTCCAGGTATCGCTGGCAATATCATATTTTGCCAGGCCACCTCCACCGGTTCCGACCAGCAGGTCACCACTGCCATCGAATTTAAGGGCGGAGACATATTCCTGCGGAAGGCCGCCGGAAGTGTGATAAACCGTCCAATCCCCGGCGGCATCCAGATTGGCTAATCCCCACCCGGTTCCAAACCATTTGTCATCACCGTTTATGGCAATGGATAATACACGGTCGATTGGAAGATCAGAATTCGTCGAACTATAGATGGTCCAGGTTGTTCCGTCAAAGAACGCAACGCCCCCTTCATAGGTTCCTATCCAGGTGCCATCAGCATTAAAGGCCAGCGATTCAATCTTATTCGAAGGAAGATCGGAATTGGAAATGTCGTAAACCGTCCAACTCCCCGTTTGTGCAATGGAGAATAACCCCCACAGCAAGCTCATGAAAAATAATACAATTGTTTTCATAACATTGATTTTAAGTTGTTTGCAAATCCAGAAAGTTCTAGGGGAAAATTGGGTGAATTCCTTAGTAAATATCTTTTTTAAATGCAGTTCAAGGGTCAATTGAACAGGCTAAAGATACATATAAAGCGCATTTAAGTAAATGTTATATATCTAATTTTGTAGAATTTATGAACTAATTGTGTAAAGTCTCAGAGATTTTGGGTGAAGCCCCGGAATTTTTGGGTGGAATTTATAAGTGATTGATATTGAGTGACAAGTACTTTGTTTGGAAACGGATATCACTGGTGATCTAACAAATACCGGGATGTTGCTCGCTATGCCAGATGAAATTGCTCCAAAATAGTGTTACTTAGCGTCTGTCTGAAAATTTCTTTATGTACTTCGCCCCTCTATCTCTTTATTTGTTTAGCAGTTTTCACTCCATCAAATAATTGTATTTTTACACCCTTTTTGAAGCGAACCTGTAAAAATCAGCTATATGGAGAATGTGCTCTACCCGATGAAGTTTAAGCCCATCTTTAAAGATAAAATATGGGGTGGGGATAAGATCAAAACGGTGTTGAAGCAGGATTTTTCACCCTTAACCAATGCCGGTGAGGCTTGGATGGTTTCGGGCGTGGAAGGGAATGTTAGTGAGGTGCAAAACGGTTTCCTGGCCGGGAATCCGCTGGATGATCTGATCGAGGTCTACATGAGTGACCTGGTAGGTGATTTGGTGTTTCAGAAGTTCGGGCAGCAATTTCCGTTGCTGATCAAGTTTATCGATGCCAATGATTATCTATCTATTCAGGTGCATCCTAACGACCGCCTTGCCATGCAGCGGCATAATTCAATGGGCAAAACGGAAATGTGGTATATTATTGATGCTGAACCCGGTTCGGAACTTATTACCGGTTTTAGTAAAAAAGTCAATCAGGAAACCTATCTCACATACTTGAAGAATAAAACCCTAAAGGATATTCTGAATGTTGAAAAGGTGAAACCGGGTGATGTATTTTATATCCCCTCAGGGAGGGTGCATGCCCTTGGTCCCGGTATTTTGCTTGCCGAAATCCAGCAAACCTCGGATGTAACTTACCGCATTTATGACTGGGACCGCACAGACAGCGAAGGCAAATCACGGGAGCTTCATACCGACGAAGCCCTTGATGCCATCGATTTTGAAGTGTATGATGATTACAAAACGCATTATAAGGATGACAAGAACGCCAGCAGCGAATTGGTTAATTCGGAGTATTTCACCACCAATCTGATCCATATCGATAAGGCACTGGCAAAGGATTATACCGAATTGGAGAGCTTTGTGATCAACGTATGCATTGAAGGCAGTTACACCATTCAATACCGCGATGGGCAAGAGGTTCAGGTAAACAAAGGAGAATCGGTGCTTATCCCGGCTGAGCTTAACCGTGTAGTTTACAAACCCCATGCTGAAACCCGGATATTGGAGACTTACGTGATCATTCCCAAAAAAAGAGAACCCGATTCATCCATAATTTAATGATGTATATTATTTTAGTGGCACATATTTACATAAATAAATTCGATAAATCATGAGGAAAATTTTCATTCTGTTTATTGCTATTTTGGCTCTTAATCAGCTTTATGCCCAACGAGGCAACACATTACCCGATGTTGAAATAAAAACCATGCAAGGGGAAACCGTGAGCACTTCAGAAATTACCAACGACGGTGATCCGATGATCATCAGTTTTTGGGCGTTATGGTGTAAGCCCTGCATTAAGGAACTGGATGCTATTTCGGAAGTATATGATGATTGGCAGGAAGAGACCGGCCTGAAAGTAGTAGCCGTTTCCATCGACGATGCCCGTTCCACTTCGCGGGTAAAACCCACAGTTAATGGTAAGGGATGGGATTACGAAGTATATCTCGATCCCAACGGCGAATTCAAACGTGCCATGAATGTAAACATGATCCCGCACGTATTCTTGCTCAACGGCGACCGGGAAATTATTTATCAACATACCTCCTATACCGAAGGCAGCGAGTATGAATTGTATGAAAAGGTATTGAAATTGAAGGAAGGCAAATCACTGGACGATTAATTAACCCTGCTTACTAAAACCAAAAACCGATCGACTTGAAAAGAAAAACAACTATTTGCATAGGGCTGATTTTCGGGATGATGATCTTATTACCCGGGTTAGCTTATGCCCAACAGGGCTTTCTGCAAGGCGGGCAGGTGCACGGCAACTTCCAGCTCGATGCCCAGTATTATGAGCCCGACTCAGCCATCGGGGCATTTGAGGTACCCGAAAAATTCAACATGAATGCATACGCTGACCTGATCTACACTAATGATAATTTTTCGGCCGGCATACGCTATGAAGCTTACCTGAACCCTTTGGAGGGCTATGATCCCCGGTGGGAAGGACATGGTATAGCATACCGCTATGCCCGTTACCGTAAAGGCGATTTTGATATAACTGTGGGGAACTACTACGAACAATTTGGCAGTGGATTGATTTTCCGTAGTTATGAAGAGCCCAATCTCGGGTATGATAATGCTATGGACGGGGTAAGGGTTAAATACAATCCTGCTAAGGGGATCAATTTCACCGGCCTAATGGGTAAGCAGCGTTTGTTTTGGGATCAGGGCCCCGGCATTGTGCGGGGTGCCGATGCTGAATTTTACCTGAATGAACTTGTCTCCGGCTGGCAGGATAAAAAACTGAAAGTGATCCTTGGGGGTAGTTTTATCAGCAAATACCAACCGGATGAAGTAATTACCTTTACCCGTGACGACAGCCTTTACCAACTGAATTTACCCGAAAATGTGGGCGCTTTTGCCGGAAGGCTTAACCTGATGTACGGCCCCTGGAGCCTTACCGGGGAATATGCTTATAAAGCCAATGACCCCTCCTCGGTCAACAACCTGATCTATCGCCAAGGACAAGGCCTGGTGTTAACCGGCTCTTATTCGGTAAAAGGCTTGGGCATTACGCTTTCGGCTAAGCGCATCGACAATATGAGCTTTAAATCAAGCCGCACTGAGTTGGGTAATGTGCTTGATATTAATTATTTGCCGGCTATGACACGGCAACATTCCTATAGCCTTGCTTCCATTTACCCGTACGCAACACAACCCAACGGGGAATTTGGATTACAGGGGCAGGTCATTTATAGCATTCCCGAAGAGACCGCCATTGGCGGTAAATACGGAACCGATCTTTCGATCAATTATTCCCTGGCCAATTCCATCGAAACCGAAAGGATCTCATCTGAGTTTCCGGTTCATGCGCCGGGAACGGATGGTTATGAATCGGACTTTTTTGCCTTTGGCGATGAAAGGTACTTCCGCGACATCAACGTGGAGGTGCGCAAGAAATTCAGCAAATCTTTCAAAGGGGTGTTCTCATGGGTCAACCTCGATTACAACATCGATGTGATCGAAGGGCATCCCGGTGAACCTATGGTCCATGCCAATGTTTTCATTGCTGATATGACCTACAAATTCACTTATAAGAAATCGCTGCGGATGGAACTTCAGCACTTATCAACCGAAGAGGACGATGGTGACTGGGCCATGGCAATGCTTGAATATAATGTTGCCCCTCACTGGTTCTTTGTGATATCCGATGATTACAATTACGGTAACCCGGTGGAAAACGATCAGCATCACTACTATAACCTGGCATTCGGATATAACCAAGGTGCAAACCGTATTTCTCTTTCCTGGGGTAAACAACGCGAAGGTATTATTTGTGTGGGTGGTGTATGCCGAAACGTACCTGCCGCCAGTGGATTGAAATTAAGCATCAGCAGTAGCTTTTAATTAAAAATGAAGTAAGATGAAACGCATATATAACATAATCGGAATCCTTTTTATCCTGGGCTTGTTCCTGTCCTCCTGTGATAAAGTAGATGAGCCTTACGCCCAAACAATTGGCGGGGGAAACGGTGGCGGAGATGACACCACCGACAGCGTGCAGGTTAAACGGGTGATCCTTCTGGAGGATTATACCGGCCATCGTTGTGTTAATTGCCCTGCTGCAGCCGAAACAGCTCATGGCCTGAAACAGGCTTATGGTGAGCAACTGGTTGTAATGTCGGTGCATGCCGGCTTTTTTGCCATGCCAATCGGTGATATGACCACCGATTTTCGCACCGATGTGGGCGAAGAACTTGATCAGTATTTTGGCATCAGCGCTGTTGGGAATCCCAATGGCATGGTAAACCGGGTTGAAATTGCCGGTAGTCCCATATTAAGTCCCAATGCCTGGGGCACACAGGTTGCAACACAGGTTGAAGCTTCTCCAACGGCTTATATCCAAATTGAAAGCGAATACGATGATGCATCACGCACAGTAGATGCCACGGTTAACACAATGTTTTTTGAGGACCTGGATATGAACCTTAAGCTTTGTGTGTATGTTCTTGAAGACAGCATACAGGCACCCCAAAAAAACAGCGATGAAGAGATTGGGCCCACCCCGGTAATCGAAGATTATTATCACAACCATGTATTGCGTGGCTCGCTTAACGGTACCTGGGGCGATGTGCTCAACCCCTCGGGCTCAGTGCAGGCCGATGCCGAAATAGAAAAGTCCTACTCCGGCAGCATCGACACAGCTTGGGTTGCCGGCCAATGCTCCCTTATTGCCTATGTTTATGATGACGAAACCAAGGAGATCCTCCAGGCTGCAGAACAGAAAATCATAGAATAACCCATATCAAGAAAGTGTTGAAAACAGAAGCCCTGTCGATGATAGGGCTTTTTTTGTTTTTACTTTTCAATATTTCTTTTGAGTTTTGTACAAAGTTGCTTATGTTCGTAGCAGAATTTCAAGTTTTGATTTCCTGAATAGTTAAGGATGTGTGTTTGAATGGATCAGGTTAACCCTAAAACACTCAAATAAATGAAGCTGAAATACCGATTATTCACCTTGTTGTTTTTCCTGCCGGTTATTCTTTTTAGTCAAGGCGCGTATTATATCACCGTAGATGATGAAGCGCAAATAGGCGCCAAGGTTATTGACCGGAGAGATTATAAGAATTCGAAGTACTGTCATGTGATGGTTGGCGATGAGCAATTTAAATACACACCCCATGAAGTGAAAGAATATGGCCTTGATGATGGAAGTATATATGTGGCAAAGGAGATTGAAATAAATGATAATAGGCAGCTGGTCTTTCTGCAGCGATTGGAACAAGGGGATATAAACCTGTACTTTTACAAGGGCCGAAAAGAAAAAATGTTCTTTTATGAAACAAATGACAAACCCCTGACTTCCTTGCCCAGGCAAAGTGGTGAAACCCATTACAAACAAAAATTAGAGGAGCTTACCGATGATTTCCCTGATTTAGCACCGTACCTGAGTTTTATCAGTTATCGAAAGAAGCCGATGGCCGAATTCATCAGCCGATATAACCGCCGCGAATTCAATCCTATTCCTTTTTTCAAGTTCGGTGCAATGGGCGGATACTACAGCTCGCAGCTAAAACCAGCCCAGAATAGTATATCGCCTAAGGTAAAGGATTTAAAACCAGATCAGGAAAGTGGATATACTGCCGGACTTTTTATTGACAAGCCCATTGCCATGAGTTTCTTCTCATGGCATATTGAATTCCTATACAGCCGCTATACCCTATCACATACACAAATAATCGAAGAAGTAAATGTTGATTTTCTCGCCGATCTTTCAACAATTACACTACCGGTTCAGGTTCGATACGCCTATCCGTTTAAAACCCTAAGGCCTTTTGTCAACACCGGCCTTTTATTAAGTTATAACCTTAAAAATGATTATTCCTTTTACCAATGCTCCTATGATGATTACAATGTTACCATCAACGACATCAATTCCAACGACATAATTAACCGGAGAATGTATGGGATTACGATTGGCGGTGGCTTTGAATGGAAGATAAGCATGAAGCATTCGGTGTTTTTCGAATTTCGCTATAAAAAAGCTTTCGAGAAACTAAAACCCGGAGGATCAGGTAATGAAGAAATCCAATTCCTAACCTCAATAAATATATAAAATGAAAGTCTATTCATCGTTTCTCATGGTGTTAGTTATTATCGGATTGGGTGCCTGTGAAGAAGATCTGCAACCCCAGCCAAAAGGACACCCGTATGTGTTAACAAAAGAAGTAGAAACAAGCCAGGAAGGGGCATTTTTGAAGGGCGAGATCGTACACCTTGGAAACAGCCAGGTGCTCGAGTATGGATTTGTGTGGGATAATAGCCCCAATCCCACTGTGGATGACCATAAAAAAACCTTCTTAATCAATATTAAAGAAGGTCCCTTTTCCTTTAGGGTAACCGGAGGACTTGTTAATAATTTAGATTACCATGTAAGGTCCTATATTAAAAGTAAGCTATATGTTGTATACGGTAATCAAATTGAGTTCACCAGCCCTGTTACGAAATCTCCGAAAATTATTGACTTTGAACCTAAAATAGGTGGAGTATTCAAGAAGATTGAAATTACCGGAGAGCATTTCGCTAATTCTACAACAGAAAACAAGGTGTACTTTGGTGAATACCCTGCAATTGTAGATTCAGCTACCCAGACTAAAATTATTGCCCACCTTGGCAATGCCCCGCGATCAAGCAGCGTAAATATTAGCGTTGTAGTTTATCCGAACCAAACTTATACAATGCATGATATTCATCCTGAAAGGTTCACTATTAAGTATCCCTGGAAAAGAATTAGCGATCTTCCAAGGAGCTTTAACAGGTATAATGTTGTAAGCTTCTCTATCAATGATAAAGCCTATTTGGGACTGGATTCGGAAGATATGATCCTATGGGAATATGATCCGGATAAGGGTGAATTGGAAGAAAAAACACAATTCCCGGGAGATTATGACATTGATGAGATTGTAAGTATATGCACTTTTACATTGAACAGAAATGCATACCTGATAATTGAACCTGATTTTGATAATGACACCATTGTTCAACTATGGACGTATAATCCGGCCTCAAATAATTGGCAAAGAAAGGCTGATTATCCCGGTGGTAAGACTAATTCAAGTGCTGTGTTTAGTCTTAACAAAAAAGGATATTATGTGGATGGTAAATCAAAAACCCAAATACACCTCTGGGAATACAGCCCGGAAATGGATATGTGGGAACAAAAACCGGATTTCCCTTATTCACCCAATTATCCATCATCTGGATTTGCTATCGGGAATAAAGGCTATATAATCTGTAAAGAGGACGAAGGTCAATATTCCAAAAATTATATTTATGAATACGATCCGGCAACCTCCAAATGGACAAGCCTTATCGAGTTTCCAGGACATTTCCACACGATGGAGGGTTTTACATTAAACAACAAATATTACACGGGCAATGACTTAAAATATGATTTCTGGGAATTCGATCCAGTAAAAAATTCCCTCAGAAAAATACCTGAAAACCCCGAATTCCGTAAGCCTTATGCATCATTTTCGATTGGCGGTAAAGGCTATATTGGCATAGGCCAATTTGAAAGAGAAGAAATGTATGAATTCGATCCGGAGATGCTTGAGTAAGCGCATGACAAAACAAATACCTTAAATAAACGAGTTGCTTATTTAAGTTTTTTGCGAAAAACTTAAATAAAGCTTACCTTTGTTTAAATCTTTAAAAAATGAAGTCATTTAAATCAGGTCAATATTTATTTGAAGATTATCTTAAATTATTCAGATAGGGAAAACGCCTACATAGCTTGGCATAGCAATATTCCCATGAAAAACAGTAACATCCATGGCTCATTTCCGGCATGTCTTTGATCTCGATCTTTTTACTTTTCATGATAAAACCTCCATTTTTAAGTGAATCATGCTGCAGACATAGTCACCGCCGGAGGTTAAGGATTTACCGATTTTGCTGTTCACTTGATCGATATTTTCATCAATGTAATCGATCACGCGGTTGATACGGTAGATGTATTCTTTCTGGTACAGGTTTATTTGAGTTTTATCGTCTCGATATTATTCACCGGCAGCCAGT
>JAIPAP010000011.1 GCA_021740045.1 Bacteroidales bacterium | reverse complement strand
AACGCAAAGCGTTTTTCCCTCCGCCTCCACCTAAACTTTTAAAACTTCAGGCAAAGCTAAAGGGACAGGCAGGGGTCTCCGTCGGGTTGCAGTCACCTTTGCATTTATACTTAGCCCACTTTATTGGGAATAATTCATAACCATTTTACAATCAGCATCCAATAAAAACTTGTCATTGGTATCCCGACATAACTTCTAACGTTTTTTTTCAAAGGCTTACTTCACATTCAGCTTCCTGGCGATCTTTTTCGGAAGGGCGTCTTTATGGATCATGATGGCGATGGTTTTCATGCGAACGTAAGGTTCCGACATATTAAGGTATCCGCCGTAATCATTGCTGTCAACGTCCCATGAGTTTTTGGTTACGAAATAGTTGGTTCCTTCTTGATCTTCAACGATACCGGTTAGGTGCATGAGGTGATCATCGGTTGAGCGGTAATTATTAAAGGTTTGTTGACGCAGCTCCTGTGTCACTTTTTTCTCCTTTACGATCTTATCAAAATCATACAGTTCTTTTTGCTTCTCCTCTTCTGTAAGTTCTTCCCAGCGGGCTTTTTCTGTGTCGTCCAGGTGGGTGATGTCTTTCTCGGGGAGAATAGCTACACCATTATTATGTGAAAATCCTTTTTCACTCACATCCCCATCCCAGGCAATGGAATATCCATTTTTAATAGCATGATGCATAACTTCCATCAGCTCATCGATGGGAAGGTTGTAATATTCATCGTATGACCAGTTATCAGGAAGCTCCAGGATAACCTTCTCATAAAACGGATGGTGGGTATAGGAAGTTAACTCAATGTAATTGTCTGCATTAAGCCCCATTTCATCACGGAAACTTACAGGGGTGTATGTTTTATCCTGATAGGAGAATGAATCGGGCACTTCTCCCAAATAAACATCCAGTATCTTATTAAAGGCATCATCCCAAACAGGGGTGAGCTTTCGGTTACGGTTTTTGATCACACCTTTTATATAGCCTTGCAAAACGGTATGCAGCTCGCCATGGGTGTGTTTTTCGGTTCCATATTCCCGGCCGGTATAAACCGCTTCCGGTAGCAAGCCAAGCTTACCCATGGTATTGGTAACATCATGAGCCTGCCCACCCGGGCTGAAATTGGTTTTACCATGATAGCGCACATAATCGGCGGCTTTTTCTTCATAAGCATCCCGCACAAAAAACATTTCCGAAAGGTCATGTTCCCCTTTACCCATGCGTATCAGCTCGGTTTCCAGAAACGAAGTAGCAGCAAAGCTCCAGCAAGTTCCTGACCGGTGCTGGTCTTTAACCGGAGTGGTTTTGAGTGTTTTCACCTCGGTGAATTCATAAGGACTGCTTTTTTCTTTATCATCTTCCTGTGCCATCAGGTTTAAGCTTGTAATCGTCAAGCTTAGTAATACAAATAGTGCGCTTTTTACTGGTTTCATCTTGTTAGGGTTTAGTTTATGTTACTTAAGCGATTTTTTCAGCGTTCCGGTGTACGAATATAATATTTAATGTAAAGTAGAATGCTTCATTCCTATTGCCGCTAAATTATATTTTTTTACCGGTACCTGTATAAATTTCTTATTAAATCCTTTTTTCAACCTCAGGGAAAGGCATGCCAATAATTTAAATTCTATAAAAATTAGCTGCTCCGTGCTAATATATCTATTTAAATAAGGGGGAAGCTTTTGATTTTTTTATAAAATGCATAATTTAGCTCACTCTGAAGGAATATGGGTTTATGGAGATGTGGGACTGATAATGAAAAATCGTTATATTTGTCAGGGAATCATATGTTTAAATTGATATGTTAAAAAATTTTAAAAATTCACTATTTGCCCATATTACAAAAAGGTGTAACTTGTGCCACCCTTTGTTGAACTTTAAAATCGGATATTATAATTCATAAACGAAACTATATGAAAAATAAAAATTTACTTTCTAGCTTTTTAGCCGTTTTTCTCGGAGTAACTGTTTTTATTCTTACTACGTCAGGCACTGAAAAAGATAATGATGGAAAGCCTGAAACGGCAAAATCAGAAGAGGTTAACGTGAAAACACCGGAAGATTTCCTGAGTGTAATGCGTTTAAATGAAGCATCCAACCAGGTTGGGCCGGTTGATATTCTCAAGGCAGGCCAGGAGGCTAGTCAGCAAATGACCAAGTCGGGGGCTGAAATTGGATTGGAATGGAGCCAGCGCGGTCCCGATAATTACGCCGGCCGCACCCGCGCCATTTTGATTGATAACCAGGATGGAAGTGGAAAAACATTGTTTGCCGGATCAGTCACCGGCGGTATCTGGAAATCGACTACCGGCGGGCTGTTGTGGAGCAATACCGACGGCAGTGATTTTAACGAAAAAGTATCATGCATGACACAAACTGCCAATGGTACTATTTACGTTGGAACCGGAGAATCATTACCCAACGGGGAAGGAGAGGAATTCGAATTTATTGGTTCAGGTATTTACAAATCAACCGACGGTGAGAATTTCACCCGCATTGAAAGCACAAATCCGGAAGCAGCCGATGGTAAGTGGGCTTTTGTAAACAACATTGATTATGATTCGAATCAGGATTTTTTGTGGGCAGCTACATGGGGAGGTGTCCAATATTCAGCTAATGACGGTGGTTCATGGACAACCCCCAAGTTTTACATCGACAGCCTTTTTCACATTGTCAATGCATCCTACGACATTCAATGCGACTCCATTGAAGTGAGCGGCGATGATGTGACCATTTACGGAGCCGATACAACCGGAATGAGTGTTGATACGGTGAACATCGATCAAATTCGGGTAAAAGACACCTTGAATGGTCAGGCATACGATGTGAAGGTATCCGAAAATGGTGTGGTAATGGCTAATGTTGATGGGCTTTCATTTCATTATCCCGGACAGGGGGAAATAGTATTTGAATGTATTTCACATGATCCGGAAAACCCTTACCGCATTGTAAAGGATTCCATTAATAAGACCATGAACCTGAGTGTGGCTCAAGGTAATGATACCACTTATGAACGAATTGTAGTCAATCCTTATGCTCCTTATGAAGGAACCGATGAAGATCTGCCAAGTGATGGATTAAAAACCCTGTTCGAATTTGCCCCCTCCGATCCCAATTATGTTTATGCCATGGGGGTAGATGCCGAAGGTAGTCTCGAAGGTGTATACCTATCAACCGATGCCGGCGAAAACTGGCGACTTGTAGGCCCCGGCGGGAGCAACTACTTTACACCTTTCTCCGGTACCGGTAGCATGGCAGGTACCATTTCGGTATACCCCAATAACCCCGATAAGGTAATTATTGGTGGTATTAATTTGTGGATGGGTGAAAAGCTAAGCGAAACCGGCTATTATGACTGGAAGCAAAAGACCCAGCCGTCCAGGAAATTTCTCCTTAATGGCGAAAGAGATGATACTTACGTTCAGTGGATGCATCATGATTATGCCATCCATGGACAGAATCCCGATACTGTGTACATTGCTCACTCAGGTGGTGTATCAGTCACCTATGATGGCATGGCATCCTTTAATACATTAAACAAACAATACGTTTCCACCCAGTTTACAACCGTATCGCATTCCGGTAAAGGTGAACTAATAGGCGGAACAGTCAATAATGGCGTTATGCTGCTCGAAGGCGGCGGAAGTACCGGCATGAGTGGTGGTCCAATAGGCCCCAATCCTCCTGCTTTTGCTGAATACATTAATGGTAACGGTGGTTATGGTATTATTTCCCATATCCGGCCTGAAGTGGTAATATTCGGGTATCCCCAGTTTAATGAGAACTTCTCCACCCTTTACCGTTCTGACGACCGTGGGGAAAATATGTCACCTTCATTCCTTGTGGGTGCCATTGATAATTTGAACGCCACTTACACCCCCATGAAGATGTGGGAAAGTTTTAATAACGAATACAGCCGCGATTCGGTTATGTTCTATGCTGAAGACATCAATTACCCGGCCGACACAACCGTTCTTGTGCCCAGCGGTACCGATGATTATCCGTTTGAATATACACTGGAAGAAGAGCTAACTGCCGGTGATAGCATTAAGGTGCAAGACCCCATCTCAAGCAAGCTTTTCATTGCAATAGAAGATGAGGTATGGATGAGTCCTTCAATGCTCGACTTTACCATTATACCCGACTCATTGCCCAGCCACTGGTTCAAGATTGCCGAGATTGAGGGAATCCCCACATGCATCCAGTACTCACATGATGCAAACCACCTGTTTGTGGGTACCGAGGAAGGTAGCCTTTACCGTGTATCGAATATAGCATTAGCCTACAATAAAGCCCGGGCCGATGTGCGTGAGAGTACTTGTATTATTTCAACATCCGAAATTGCAAGCTGGGAGGACCGCAAGGTGACTTCCATAACAGTTGACCAGGAAAATCCCGCTCACGTTATAGCCACCTTGGGTAATTATGGATATGACAATTATGTGTATCGCACAACCAATGCCATTGACCAGGAACCCGAATTTACATCAATACAGAGCAATCTTCCTAAGTTGCCGGCATATGCATCTCTCATTGTATTGAATCAAACCAATACAGTACTGTTAGGTACTGAGAAGGGCATTTATACCACAACCAATGTAGAAAGTGCCGAATGGACACAAGAGAATGCCAATATGGGAGAAATCCCGGTTATGATGATTGATCAGCAAACCATTCAGCGTCCATGGTTGCCCGGATATCCCGGTGTTAACAATTACGGCGTGATCTACATTGCCACCTATGGCCGGGGATTATACGAAAGCAAGCAATTTATAGGTATCGATGATCAGGAAGATGAGATTGTTAGGAATAAGCTTGAAGATGTGAATGTATACCCCAATCCGGTTACCGGTAGTCAAGCGAAGGTCGGATTTGCCCTCAATAAGCCCGGTGATGTTCAAATTAAGATATTCGATCTGAACGGTCGTATGGTTCAAACCAGGGACTATAGTTTGAGCAGAAGCGGAGAACATGAAATTGATCTTAATATCGGCGACCTGAACCAAGGTGCTTATATCATGATGATCAATACGGAAGAAACCGTGAAAACTTCGAAATTTGTAAAAATGAGATAATTTTCTAAAACCGGCTATGCCAAAGGCGTAGCCGGTTTTATTCAAACCTGAAAATAAAGCAATAAATAATAAGGCATATGAAAAAATTATACTTAATCCTAGTACTCGTAGCTTTCACCACCTTGCATCTGATGGCGTCAGTAAACATATACGCCCCCACTCTTCTTGATCCCGATGATGGTGATGACGATATGGATCCTGCAGTGGAACTCGATTGGGAAGCAGTTGCAGGGGGAATTGGCTTATATTATAAAGTTCAGATTTCGACCAATGAAAATTTCGACACATACCAGGAACATGAAACTGAACTGAGTAGCTATACAGCAACCGATTTGTTATTCGATACCACTTATTACTGGCGGGTTAAAGCTATTGATGATAACGAAGAATCCGACTGGTCGGAAACCTGGCATTTTTTAACCCGCGTTGGCGTTGAAATGAGGGATCCCGATAGTGGTGATGATGATTTGCCCCCCAATTTTGAAATTGAATGGCGCGGCATTGACGGTGTCGATTTTTTCGATTACCAGGTGGATACAACCGATAGTTTTGATAGTCCTGTTTTGATGAAAAAGTCGGTAGAAGGTAATGTTACCAATGATAATACATCCAATTTATACTTTGGAACGGACTACTATGTAAGGGTGAGAGCGCGTCATGCAGCAGATACCACTATATGGACCGAAACAATTGATGTTAGAACGTTGGAAGCCTTTGAAACTTCAAGTCCCTCGGATGGCGAAACCGAAGTTATGCCAAATGATGAACTTGAGTGGGATGAAGTGGCTGGAATCGATAAATATATTGTACGATTGGCCTTGGATCATGATATGCAGGTAATCGTCAGCAGCGATGAAGTTAGTGATAACTCGCTGGATGCCGATACACTCGATTTCGGAACAACTTATTTCATGAACGTTTCAGCGTTTCATGCAAAAGACACGATCTACAGCGATACCATCAGCTTTGAAACCATTAATACCGTTGAACTTAATAGCCCCGCTAATGAGATGACCAATGTGGAAGTTGGACCTACACTCAAGTGGAAAAAGATCAATGGTAGTTCAAAATATCAACTTCAAATTGGAAATGATCCTGATCTAGGAGATCTGGAAGTTAAAGAGGTCATCAATACGAACCCAACCGGTTATGTGGAATACGAGGTGCCCTCGGCGCTTACCGATAGTGGAATGACCTATTACTGGCATGTTAGGGCATTACATACCGATGACACCACCATGTGGAGTGAAACCTGGTCGTTTACCATTGCCGCTGTGGGAATAGGAGAGACCGATGCCAATGCCTTCAATATTTATCCCAACCCGGCTCATGAGCATGTAAGGATAGTATTTGAAGCGCCTGAAAAAGATGCCCTCATTCGCCTTTCCGATCTCACCGGAAGGATAATAAGGGAAATACATTTTGATGGTGTAACCAATGAATTGCCCATTGACCTGAATATGAATTCAGGCTTGTATATACTGACCGTGGAAACCGAAGAAGGTATCAGTACCCGCAAGCTTCATGTTCGATAGGAGATAGGAGAAGATATTAAGTAGAAATAAAAAGCGCCATACTGCAAGCAGTGTGGCGTTTTTTTATGGTTACCGGGTATTATTCCAACGCTATTATCCGAATTAAGAAGATTTTTACCGCTAATGGTTTAATGCATCTTTAATGAGCTTGATTCAGTTAGTGATTATCCTGCAGTATTTCTAATGGGATATGGCTGACGCTATGGGCTAAGCGCTTTGTTGCTAAGGGAAGTGCTCTCATTTATTAAGCAAAGATTATTCAGGAAACTACCAGCTTCCGCCGGCGCCACCGCCACCGAAGCTTCCACCGCCGAAGCCACCGAATCCTCCTCCTCCGCCGAAGCTTCCGCCTCCGGAAGAAAAATCATTCCAATGACCACCACGACTCCCGCCTAAACTACCCAAAAGGAAAAGGCTGGCCCAAAAGGGAACGCCATGCCCCACCGAATAGGAGCGGGCCCTTGAGACTCGCATCAGCAGAAAAACACCCAGAATGGCAAGCAAGGGGACCAAGGCTGCAAGCGGACTGGTACTGGTATCGCGCAGGTATTCCTTGGGAGGATACTCGCCTGAAGCCAGATCCATGATAATGCTACTGGCTCCATTCAACCCGGCATAATACTCGTTTTTCTTGAAATGCGGGATCATTTCATTGGTTACAATACGATGAGCTACCGCATCAGGGATTGCCCCCTCGAGGCCGTAGCCGGTTGCAATAAAGGTTTCGCCTTCATCTCCACCGGTTTTTGGTTTAACCAAAATGACAATCCCATTGTTAAATTCGGCATCACCCACACCCCATTCTTCACCAATGCGGAAGGCCAGATCGGACATGGCATAACCCCGTAGATCATTAAGGATAACCACGGCTATACGGGTTTTTGTTTTGCGGGCATATTGTTCTAACGTACCCTCTAACTGGTTGTATTCCGCTTTGCTTAAAGTATTGCCGGTGAGATCATTTACCAGTCTTGGAGGTGAAGGGCGTTTGGGAATATCCTGTGCCTGAAGGCCGGTTATTAAAAAACCGGCTATTAAAATGAATGAAATTATGTGTTTTCTCATGATCATTTATTTACCAAATGAAATATCGTTGGAGAGCTCGTTTTCATCATCTTCCTGGTATGGAAAATGCTCTTTCAGGGCATTGCCCGAGGCTTTTATACCTTCAACCAGCCCCTGTGTAAAGCGGCTTTCCTCAAAGTGGTTTTGCATTTCTTTTTTGATCCGATCCCAGAAGTTTTCGGGAACTACAGCATTAATACCTTTATCGCCCAGTATCGCAAACTTTTTGCTGTTAATGGCCAGGTAAAAGAGTACCCCGTTACGCAGCTGGGTTTTATGCATATTCAGATGTTTGAAAATATATGCAGCCCGGTCGAGTACATCGCCGGGGCATTTATTTTCAATGTGGACCCTGATTTCGCCTGAAGTGGTCAATTCCGCCTCGGAAATGGCCTGGGCGATTTCATTTTTCTGGTCCTGGGTAAAAAATTTCTTTGCTGTGGGCATGGTTATATGATCTAAAATTCAACCTTAGGTGGTTCTTCAGCGCCTTTATCGGCTTCGAAATAGGCTTTACGCTCAAAATCAAAAGATGAAGCAAACAGGTTCATCGGGAAGCGGCGAATCATCGAATTGTATTCGCGGGCAACTTCATTGAATTTGCGGCGTTCAACCGTAATACGGTTCTCTGTGCCTTCCAGTTGGGCTTGTAACTGCAAAAAATTCTCATTGGCTTTCAATTGCGGATAACGTTCCACCACAACCATCAGCCTTGATAAGGCTGACCCCAATTGGCCCTGGGCCTGTTGAAATTTTTGCAATGATTGCTGATCAAGATTCTGGGGGTTTACATTTACCGAGGTTGCTTTTGATCGAGCTTCGATGACATCGGTTAATGTTTTTTGTTCAAAG
This sequence comes from Bacteroidales bacterium, assembly GCA_021740045.1. Classification (GTDB taxonomy): domain Bacteria; phylum Bacteroidota; class Bacteroidia; order Bacteroidales; family JAIPAP01; genus JAIPAP01. The sequence goes on along the minus strand of JAIPAP010000011.1, from coordinate 40,342 downwards.
TCGGCATATCCTTTTACCGTATTCACCAGGTTAGGTATAAGGTCAGCCCGGCGCTGGTAAACGTTTTCCACCTGCGACCACTGAGCTTCAACAGCTTCTTCCCGGTCTACAAGGGCATTATATTTTCCAATGCTATTCCCGATCAAAATGATGAGAATAAGGACGATGACGCCGCCAATTATCCATGATTTCTTCATTATTTCCTGTATTTTTCGTTTAGTCTTATGTGATTATTGATAACGCCTAATTTATTGATTAATTTTTAATTACCGTATAAAATAAGATCAGCCCGGTTGTTTTTGTAAAACCAAGCTGATCCATTTATTTTTCTTCATTGTTATACATACTATTCAACTCGCATTTGGTAATGCGCACGGATTTAACCAATGATATCAACGCTGCGCCTGATAAAGTTGGTAAGTTCCTCACCTTTCAGCATGTTTTGCGAAAGTAAGGCCAGGTCGGTCATTTGCTTGATGAGCTTACCTTGTTGCTGTTCATTTTCGGTGTTAAGTACCTCATTCATCAATCGGTGATTACCATTTACAACCAAGTTGAGATGCACCGGCATATTGCCCATAAAACCGGCATCACCCGAAACCTCCGACATGTCGCGCATGCGGCGCATAAATTCGGGTTGAGTGATCATCATCGGCTGATCGGTTTCACTCAGGTTCTCAAGCACCACGCTGAATTTGTTGGTATCAACATGCTTTTCAACCACTTCCTTAAGCTTATTGCGTTCCTCCTCGCTGAGCTTCGAAGGGGCTTCCTCTTCTTTTTTAATGAGCTTATCAATCACGTCGGCGTCTACCCTTGAGAAGGAAGCATTTTCAAGCTTTTGCTCCAGGGTATTCACAAAGTGATTGTCGATGGGTCCATCCAGCACCAACACATCATAGCCGCGGTCCCTGGCGGTTTCAATATAGCTGTGCTGCTCGTCGATATTGGTGGTATACAGGTGAACCACGTTTTTGTCCTTATCAGTTTGTTCGGTTTTGATATGATCGCGGTATTCATCAATGGTAAAATACTTACCGTCCATATTCTTAAGCAAGGCAAATTTCCTGGCACGTTCGAAAAACTTCTCCTCGGAGATCATTCCATATTCGATAAATACTTTGATGTCGTCCCATTTACTTTCGAAATCCTTACGATCATTCTTGAACAGCTCATCAAGCTTATCGGCTACCTTTTTCATGATGTGATTGGAAATTTTCTTCACATTCGAATCGCTTTGCAGGTAGCTCCTCGACACATTAAGCGGAATATCGGGTGAATCGATCACACCATGCAGCAGGGTGAGGAAATCAGGTACAATACCCTCTACGGAATCGGTAACAAATACCTGGTTTACATAGAGCTGAATTTTATCGCGCTGGATTTCGAGCTTATTCTTCACCTTGGGGAAATACAATATTCCCGTTAGATTGAACGGATAGTCCACATTAAGGTGAATATGGAATAGGGGTTCCTCCATGCTGTATGGGTACAGCTCGCGGTAGAAATTCTTGTAATCCTCATCCTTCAGTTCAGTGGGCTTGCGCGTCCAGGCCGGTTCAGTGTTGTTGATAATGCGCGGTTTTTCCACCTCTTTGGTTTTGGGGTTCCCGTCCTTATCCTTTTCACCCTCAATTTCTTCGGTAACCTTTTCGGTGCCAAATTGTATGGGGATGGGCAGGAATTTACAGTATTTCTTCAGCAGATTCAATAAGCGCTGTTCTTCCAAAAATTCTTTAGCGTCGTCGGCAAGATGGAGGGTTACTTCGGTACCACGGTCTTTTTTGTCCGATTCTTCAAGGGTGTATTCGGGTGTGCCGTCGCATTCCCAATGCACTGCCTTGGTCTGTCCGCCTTTCTTATAGGTTTTGGTATCGAGTTCAACTTTTTTAGATACCATAAAGCTGGAATAGAATCCAAGCCCGAAATGACCGATTATATTAGTGATTTCACTTTTTTCCTTACCCTTGAATTTCTTAACGAATTCCTCGGCACTGGAAAAGGCCACCTGGTTGATGTACTTATCCACCTCATCGGCTGTCATGCCTATGCCGCGGTCTTTAACCGTAATGGTCTTTTTCTTGGTATCAAGAATCACCTGTATGGTAAGATCGCCCATTTCTTCCTTATACTGCCCAACGCGTGCAAAAGATTTCAACTTTTGGGTAGCATCAACAGCATTCGATATCAATTCGCGAAGAAAGATTTCATTATCGGAATAGAGAAACTTTTTAATGATCGGAAATATGTTTTCCGTTTGAACATCTATTCTTCCCTTAGCTTTTTCCATAAAGCACTGTATTTTTAATGATTTGGATTAATTTTCAATTTTACTTTTTCGCAACATGGCTTAGCAAAGCCTATGCCAACGGAGGGTGACTGTCAATTTGTCGCAGATGCTTTATTTTCGCAGTTCTGCCGGAATTTCATCAATCCATCCTGTATCCAGTAAACCCCAAAGGCCGATAAGAATAGCTTCGGCCGCATCATGACGGAGCTTTTTGGGAAGTGCTATCCCGGAATAGGAGATCATTTTTCGGGCCAGTGTATCGGCATTTTGTTTGGCCATGCTGCCGTTCCGTTGTTCTTTTTTATAGAAGAGCTCATTGCGCCATTTTTCAGCATCGATCTGCCGTACTTTAATGAATTGTTTTTTAGCGTAGTTTTTCCAAATATCAGCAACAGGGCCGCCCCCTTCAATAATAAGCCAGGCAATATTGGGGTGTTTTTGAAAAACCGATTGTACTCCCCGCCGTAATGCGGGTCGATTACCGTAGTTATGCGATTCGAACCATAGGAGCCTGGCCTCGTTCGTATAGAGAGCTAATCCGGCTCGAATACCACAATCAACTGATAGCAGCAGGTCCGGAGAGTCGACAACATATTTTGAATAGGCCATTTAGCTTATATAATCCTGATCTTTTTTCAAAAACGGCAGAAGGTAGCATCATCGTACCTCAACTACCGGATTTCAGTTATTTTTCGGACAATATCCAGTCCCATCAAGCGAGCGCCGAAATAAAAGGTGATCTCCCTGGAGCCGATACCGCTGATGGTTATCGGGAAAGCCGCTACAATGGATGAAAGAAGGAAAACAAATAGATATTCCATCATTAAATCTTCATTTCCAATGCCCTTACCAGAATTTCTCAAGTTTTTTAAAAAATTGGTAAGGTTCTACCGGTTTTATCAGGTAATCGTCGAAGCCCATTTCGAATATGCGTTTGATATCGGCCGGGGTGATAAAGTTCGACATGGCGATTATAGGCACCTCGGGGATTTGCCGGTTAATGTTGCGGGCAATTTTCCAGCTATCTTCCCCGGTAAGATCAGTATCGAGCATGATTAGTTTAGGCCGGTTATTGCGAATACTCTCCAGGGCCTTTTGTTCATCTGTTAAACGTTTTATGCGGGCGGTTTTTCCCATTAAGGCCTTGATGAACTCAAAATTACCCTCATGTTTTTCGACCATGAGGATGGGTTGTTTTTTCCAGTAATTGATGGTGTTATGAAATTCATCAATATAAGCGGGCATTTGATGGGTAAATGTTTTATTTTCGGGTTCCGTTAGCGGCAGCATAACCGAGAAAACCGATCCTTTTCCCTGTATACTTTCCACCCAAATATAACCGCCAAGTCCGTTGAGGAGTTTTTTCACAATGGTGAGGCCAAGGCCGGTTCCGCCATATTCGCGGGTATAGGTATTATCGGCTTGCCTGAACTGCTCAAAGATCAGCTCATGGTTATGAGGAGCTATACCTATGCCGGTGTCTTTCACATAAAACTTGATAAACTCATTGCCGGCCACATGATAGCCCAGATCGATGGAACCTTTGGGTGTAAATTTAACCGCGTTTTCCAACAGGTTTGTTATGATTTGCTTCAACCAATAATAATCGGTGTAAAGATACCGGAGTGAAGACTTTTCAGGTATCCGCAAATTGATACTTACAGTTTTTTGGGAAGTGTCATCCAATTCATGTACGAATTTATTGCGGATATCCCCAAGCAGTTCATTAATATTGTATTCGCGGTAATGAATATCCAGTTGACCGGTTTCGATTTTGGAAAGATCGATTATATCGTTGATCAGGTTCAGCAGGTTGTTGCTGCTTTGCTTGATAAGTTTCAGGTATTCCTTTTTGTCTTCCTCTTCAATGTCAGGATCGGTGATCATTTCCGAGAACCCCACTATAGCATTCATGGGCGTTCGTACTTCATGGGAAATATTGGCCAGGAATGCCCCTTTGAGTTTATCGGATTCTTCCGCCTTTTCTTTAGCCTGGCGCAAGTTGTTTTCCATTTGAAGACGTGATATTGAAGCTCCTATGATATCGGCCACCAATTTCAGGGCTTCGATTTCGGCGTTGGACCATTTACGGTTTTCGGTACATTCATCAAAACCGACAAAGCCCCACCAGGTTTGTTCAATGAAGATGGGAACGACCAGAATGGATTTAATACCCTGGGGCTCAAGAAAATCTTTTTCTTCCTGGGCCATATTATTCACATCGCCAAAATAGATGTCTCCTTTGGATAGCTTTTCACCCAATACAGGTGAGGCTATATTATAAGGTAGTTCTTGTAATTCGGAATTATCAATTTGTGGGGTTATTCCTTCTGCTGTCCATTCGTAAAGCTGGTGCATGCATAATCCTTTATCCTGATGGTGTTGGTTTTCAAAGATGTAAGTGCGGCTCACATTGGCCGATTGCCCAATTTCGGCTAATACTTTGGGTAAGCTTTGATCCAATGAGTAAGTCTCAATGAGCAGGCTGGCAGCATGTCCCAGGGCCATAAAAATTTTATCGCGCTTCAGCAGGGCTTCGTTATTTTCTTTTTGTTCTGTAATATTCCTGGCTAGCACCACCACAAATCCTCTTTGGGGCGAAAAGGCGTAGAGATGAAACCAGATATCCATGGGCTCCAGGTAGTATTCTTCGTTGATTTCCTTACCGGTCCTGGCTGCATTTATCAGGCGGTCAACAATGCTGTAGTCATTGGAGTTGAGTTGATTTAATATCTGTGAGGCTGTTTTGTTTTCGATGTCATAATTGATATCCAGCATGTTTTTCAAAGCGTAATTAGCCTCGATCAAAACCAGGTTGTCTTCATCTTTTCTCGGGTTCTTTTCATATTTCAGGTATGCAAATCCATCCATCATGTTGGAGAACAGGGAATAGTACTTTTCCTCCGAACGTCGCCGGGCCCTTTCGGCTATATTGATCAACTCGTGTGAGAGATTAAGGATTAAAACCCCAACCAGCAGGCTAATACCCAATCCCATAACAGCGCTGGCAAAGTGCGTTAAGCTCACCTGTGATAATTCGCCGCCAAAAGTATCCTCAACCATTACAATATAATGAATGATGAGGGTTATAAATGCAATACCGCTATAAACCAGCAATTGACTCACTTTAACGGCAAACAGGCTCAGGATCAGTATCCCGAATATGATAAAGGCTAGGGTGGCAAAGAGACTGTCGATGGTAATGGGATATCCCAGATAGGTATTTTCAATCACATGATAAAACAAAATGCTAATGGGGATTAAAGATACTGTTGACGCAGCCTTTAAGATCCGTTCATGTTTAATAAAAAACAAAGTCGATAGCAGGAAGATCAGGAGAAAGAAATCGCCCGACAGAAGGTAGATATTGGATTCACCGAATACCCTTACGGCGATCAATCCAACATATATAACCAAGCCCGCTATGGCGAAGATGAAGAGGTATTTCATCTTCTTTTGGATCTCAAGGGAGTAATCCTCGTAGCCTCTCAGAAAATATTTGTATAGCCTTGTAAACAGTTCTTTAAACATTCGGATTATCTTTCATTCATTCGGTTAAGTTACAAATACTTTTTTATTTGTTATTCATTTCATCCCAATTTATTGATCACCCGTTAATCTTTTGGTTTTCCCAAATTGCGCTTGTGTATATGCGATTCATTGTAAACAACACAAAATTAACGATATAAGTTGTTAATTTGATAACTTGTTTATTGTTTTTTGAAAGATGCTTAATCTAAAACATATGGGTAATTCCGATATAATTATTAATTTAGCCCGATAACAGGAATAATCCTCAAATCTCATAAAAATAGGTGCATATGAACAATATTAAATGGGAAGAATTACCCTTTGGCTACCGGAAGACTAACTATAATGTTCGCTGCTACTGGAAAGACGGCAAATGGGGTGAACTTGAGATTTCATCCTCCGAAGTGATTAATCTTCATATGGCTTCAACGGCATTGCATTATGGGCAGGAGGCGTTTGAAGGTATGAAAGCATTCAAGGGAAAAGATGGTAAAATTCGTCTTTTCCGCTGGGAAGAAAATGCAAAGCGACTGCAAAACTCTGCAGACGGGATTATGATGGCAAAGCCCTCCACTGAGCTTTTTTACCAAGCCATAGAAAAGGCTGTTTTGATGAATAAGGAATATGTGCCGCCTTATGGCACCGGGGCATCGCTATACATCCGACCCTTGCTGATAGGATCGGGGCCCCAGGTGGGTGTAAAGCCTTCGGAAGAATACCTGTTTTTAGTATTTGTCACGCCGGTGGGTCCTTATTTCAAAGAAGGATTCAATCCGGTGTCGGTTCAAATCGTGCGTGATTTCGACCGCGCGGCGCCTTTGGGAACAGGTACTTATAAGGTAGGAGGTAACTATGCCGCCAGTCTTCAGGCCGGTGTTAGAGCCCATCAGGAAGGCTATGCCGCTTCGCTTTTCCTCGATGCCAAGGAGAAAGAATACATCGACGAAGCCGGACCAGCTAATTTTTTCGGTATTAAAGGCAATACCTATGTGACCCCCAAATCCACCTCCATATTACCGTCCATCACCAACAAGAGCATTGTCACCTTGGCTGAAGATATGGGTTTGAAGGTGGAACGCCGTCAGATACCGGTTGAAGAACTGGAAGAGTTCGATGAGGTGGGCGCTTGCGGTACAGCAGCCGTTATTTCACCCATCAAGAAGATCGAGGACCGTGATACAGGGAAGGTTTTTGAATATTGTAAAGAAGGTAAAGCCGGCCCCATCTCAACCAAGCTCTTCCATCGACTTCTTGCTATCCAATATGGCGAAGAGGAAGATAAATTTGGTTGGGTGACAACGCTAAATGAATAAGCAGTATATGAAATAGCATACTAGGAAGGCTCCGCAAAGGGGCCTTTTTTAATTCCAAAATAGTGTCCATTTCCAAATTTAACCTGGAGTATAGAAGCTGGAACCTAATATATGTTTTCCTAAACCAATCCCTTCTTAATGAGGAGGTTTTCCATTTGCTGTTGGGTTTCCCGGGCTTTCTGGCGGGCTCTACGGGCAAAATCGTGACCGTTGGAAGCATAAATGATACCGCGTGAGGAATTAACCAATAGTCCACATTGCTTGTTCATGCCGTATTTGGCGACTTCCTCAAGGTTACCTCCCTGGGCTCCTACACCGGGAATCAAAAGAAAATGATCAGGAACAATGTTGCGCACCCGCTCTATCATAGCTGCCCTGGTGGCTCCCACAACATACATCATATTATCAGTGCTTCCCCATTGCTTCGATGTTTCAAGCAATTCTTCGAAAAGTGCTTTGCCATTACTGCTTTGGATTAGCTGAAGCTGCTCGGCCGAAGGGTTGGAAGTGAGTGCAAGAACAATTGCCCATTTACCTTCGTATTGCAGGAATGGTTTAACTGAATCTTCACCCATGTATGGAGCAATGGTTACTGCATCGAATTTAAAAGCAGGGTCTTCACCCAGGAAATAGGTACGGGCATATTGTTCGGCGGTGTTTCCAATATCGCCCCGTTTAGCGTCGGCAATAACAAATACCTTTTTCGTAAGCGAACGAATATGGTCGATTGTTTTGCGCAGGCTTTGCCATCCGCTTTCCCCCCTTGATTCATAAAAGGCAATATTGGGCTTATAGGCTACAGCAAAATCTTTTGTAGCTTCAATAATGGTTTTATTAAACTCAAATACCGGATCTTCCAGTTCAAGAAGAAATTCCGGTATCTTCAAAATGTCGGTGTCCAGTCCAATGCAAAGGAACGACCTTTTTTCCCTGATACTGTCGAACAACTGTTGCCGGTTCATATATGTATGTTTTATAAATTACGCTTCAAACAACCGGTTAATATACCTGTGCTCACCGGTTGGCCAACGGTTCAGATAGATTGTTCTGCTATAAAGCTCTCTGAAGGTTGTTTTGCTGTATGGTTTCCCATAAAGCATCACTAAAATACGGATAAGTGCCTCAGGCACGAAAGATGTATACGTTAATGTTGTGTTAAAAATGTTTATTCACCTATGGTTTCTTTCATCAGTTCAGCATTTTCGGCTACCTGCAAGGCGTCTATGATTTCCTGGATATCGCCGTTCATGATATTATTCAAACTAAAAAGTGTAAGATTAATACGATGATCGGTTACTCGTCCTTGCGGAAAATTATATGTACGAATTTTAGCCGAGCGGTCACCGGTTGACACCATGGTTTTACGTTTAGTGGCTATGTCGTTTAAATATTTACTGTATTCCATTTCAAAGATGCGTGTACGCAAAACACGCATGGCTTTATCCAGGTTTTTGAACTGCGATTTTTCATCCTGGCATGAAACCACTATCCCGGTGGGGATATGGGTGAGGCGAATGGCCGAATAAGTTGTATTAACCGATTGCCCACCCGGCCCTGACGAACAGAACGTATCTTTACGGATGTCGGAATCTTTTATCTCTACATCGAATTCTTCGGCCTCGGGCAAAACCACCACAGAGGCGGCTGAAGTATGGACACGGCCCTGGGTTTCGGTTTTAGGTACCCTTTGAACCCGGTGTACACCCGATTCGTATTTTAGTTGCCCGTATACATTCTCGCCTTTAACATTAAAAACAATTTCTTTAAAACCGCCAACGGTACCTTCGGTATCATTTACCGGTTCAATGGTCCAGCCGCGGTTTTCGATGTAGCGCGTATACATGCGGTAGAGATCGCCTGCAAAAATACTGGCTTCGTCACCCCCCGTACCTGCGCGGATCTCCACAATGGCATTCTTCTTATCCTGCGGATCCTTGGGGATCAGCAGGTACTTGATATGTTCCTCGAGTTTCCCCTTTTCTTCGTTAAGCGAATTAAGCTCTTCCTTGGCCATTTCCTTGAACTCTTCATCCTTTTCCTTGTTCAGGATTTCCTTGGAGGTTTCGATATTGGAAAGGATATCATCATATTTCAAGTATGCATCCACAATGGGTTGCAGATCTTTATAGTCTTTACTTAACTTAATGAAGCGCTTGGTGTCGGAAGTCACTTCCGGGTCGCTCATCAATTGTTCAATTTCTTTATATCGATTATATATTTCTTTGAGTTTCTCCAGCATAGTTGGTCTCTCTTTTTCAGCGTGCAAAAATACAACAAATTATTCACCTGACGGCAGGTAAGGCATAACGGAGGTTACAGGGGCTTAAAGAAGCTAAGAATAATGAAAAGTTCCATGTTCCGAATCAATGCTTACCGAATGCTTTCCCGGTTCGCAACGGCCAATAACGCGGGCCTCAACATTAAAATTGTTTGCAATGCTGATAATATCTTCGGCAATATCCTGTGGGACATAAAGTTCAAGCCGGTGTCCCATATTAAATACTTGGTACATCTCCTGCCATGAAGTTCCCGATTCGTGTTGGATCAACCTGAACAGGGGAGGGGTGGGAAACAGCTTATCTTTCACCACCTTTAGATCATCGATAAAGTTAAGCACTTTGGTTTGCGCACCGCCGCTGCAGTGTATCATGCCATGAATTCGATTGCGGTATCGGTCCAGCACTTGCTTGATAATGGGGGCATAGGTCCGGGTTGGCGAAAGTACCAGTTTTCCGGTATCGATGTCTTCCACATCGGTGGTATCGGTTAATAATTTTGAGCCGGAATAGACCAGGTTGTCCGGCACTGCCGGATCGAATGACTCCGGGTACTTTTCCCCGATCATTTTGGCAAACACATCATGGCGGGCCGATGTAAGGCCATTGCTGCCCATGCCGCCATTGTATTGCTGCTCATAAGTGGCTTTTCCGAATGATGCAAGGCCAACAATGACATCACCAACTTGTATACGGCTATTGTCGATGATTTCCTTTCGTCGCGAACGGGCTGTTACTGTAGCATCTACAATAACGGTACGAACCAGGTCGCCTACATCGGCTGTTTCGCCACCTGTAGAATAGATATTGATGCCCCAATCGCGCATGGAATCGATAAACTCTTCAGTTCCTTCTATAATGGCGCTGATCACATCGCCGGGTACCAGGTTTTTATTTCTTCCGATGGTGGATGAAAGAAGGATATTATCGGTAATGCCCACACAAAGCAGATCATCCAGGTTCATCACAATGGCATCCTGTGCAATACCTTTCCAAACGTTCAGATCACCGGTTTCTTTCCAGTACACATAAGCCAGTGACGACTTGGTTCCGGCGCCGTCGGCATGCATCACCAGGCAATATTGATCATCATGGGTGAGATGATCGGGGATGATTTTGCAAAAGGCATTCGGAAAAATTCCTTTATCGAGTTGGCCGGTGGCTTTATGCACATCTTCCTTCGAGGCCGAAACACCTCGCCGATTGTATTTGAATGATCCCTCTTCTCCCATCAGTCTTTATTCAAATATGATTTTCTGGTTCTTTTCATCTACCTTGATCTTGCCCAATTCCTGCAACGTTGATTTGCCTATAGCGAGGGGCACCTGAAGGCGGTGCGAGATATAGGCCGTAACATCATTAAGCGTTTCATCACCTATGCGCAGCGTTTCAATAATTACTTTGGCGTTGTTGGCAATAGTGCCTTCGGCAAGGATCTCCTCGGGATCTCCTTCAAAATCTTCTTTATTTATAGCGCCTTTGTTGAGCAATTCCAGGCCTTTTTCCAAGGAAATATTAAAGCCCCGGTCGAATTCATCATACACAAACTGGGCGTTGTAACCATTGATAATGCAGTTTACCAGGAATTCACCGCGCTTTCCGAGCACATAATTGACCACATTTTTATCCGGATCGGTTTTTACGTCGATTTGCTGTTTTCCGGCGATTACCTGGTTACGGTCTTTCGGGATGTAGTCTTTACGCAGCACCCTGAATTCGGTTCTTCGATTCAGTTGATGTGCTACTTCCTTTTTTTCTTCTGTTTCCAGTGATTCAATATACTTCTCGGTAAGGGTAGTGCCCTCCTTAAAGGTATAACCATCACGGGTAATGTCTTTGCGTAGGGTGCGCGGGACCCTTTCGCCATAACCTCTTGCTACCAACCTTTCGGGATCGATACCCCGTTTGATAAGATAATCAACCACCGATTCGGCGCGTTTTTGCGATAGCACATCATTGAATTCATCCGAAGCCCGTGCGTCGGTGTGCGAGCCAAGCTCCACAACAATCTTTTTATTTTCATCCAGGGTGGTGATCAATTCCTGCAATGAATCCTGGTATTGAGGTTTCAGGTTCCATTTCGCCAGGTCATACAAAATTTCGGGCAAAATAATGGGTTCCTCGGGTATAGGTTGCAGCATGAAATTACGTTCAAAATCTTTATTTTTGTCCAGGCCCACCGTGGTCAGCTTAGCCTGCTCATTAAAGTAATTTTTTTTCGAAACCGTTACTTCGTATGTAACATCTTCTTCCAACTGGGATTTTCCGAAGTTGTAAAACCCCTTTTCGTCTGTTTTAGCGGTAAGGTTGCTTCCATCGGAGCCTACCAGTTCAATTTTGGCATCCGGCACAAATTGCAGGGTGCGCTCGTTTTTGATGGTTCCTTTCAGGGTAAACTCCAGCGGTGGGATAATGAAGTGGTACACATCATCACCACCGCGGCCGCCGCGCCTGTTGGAGCTGAAGAAACCTTCTTCATCCTCGGGCTTGAAAATAATACCGAAATCATCGGCGCTGGTGTTGATGGGGTGTTTCAGGTTTTTGGGCGCACTCCATTTACCGTCTACTTTTTTCGAAACAAAAATATCAAGGCCACCCATTCCAATATGCCGGTTGGATGAAAAGTACAGTGTAGAATCGTTTCGCAAGAATGGGAACATTTCATCACCCTTTGTATTGATCTTTTCGGTCATGTTAATGGGACGCTTAAAACTTTCGGATGCCTTTTCACGCGTGGCGATCCAAAGGTCTCTTCCGCCCTGTCCGCCACGTTTGTTGGAGGCAAATATCAGGGTAAGTTCATCTTCACTAATGGCAGGATGGCCGATAGCTGTTGTGCTGTCGCCTCCCAGTTCGAGTTTTTGCGGCTCGCCGTATCCCTGGCCTTGCCTGGAAGATACATATAACTGACACCCCGAAGGCTTATCTTCCTGAGTGTTGCAACGTGTAAAATACAACTTCGAAAAATCGGCGTTCATGGCCGGCGCTCCTTCATTGGCCTTAGTATTCACAACTTCGCGGTTATCAATTTTGGCGGGTTCACTCCATTCACCCTTGCGGTCTTGCTTGGCATAATAAAGGTCACTGAAGTTTTGTCCTGTCCAGTCATCGGTTGATTTACCGGTGGAACTTTCCCGGGCTGAGGTGAAAATAATGGTTTTGTAGAATTTATCGGCAAAGGTGGGCGCAAAATCATCTTCACGGGAGTTGATACGGTTGATTTCACTCACCTGATGCTGCGTGGGGTCTTCTATCCATTCCTGCGCTTTCTTTGCCGCTTTAGCGCCGACCTCACCCCGGTTATCATTGGGCACTTTTTCCGAATAGAGCTTATACTGTTCCACAGCTTGCTCGTAATCCTCATTAGCACGAAGGGCATCGGCATAACGCAATATCACAATAGGGTCGATCTTATCATATTCCAACCTAATGGCGCGGCGGTAATAAGCTTCGGCACGGCGCGTCTCCTTGGTTAGGCGGTAGCATTCGGCCATGCGAAAAGAGATCTTACCTTTGGCAGTGCGGTTTTTCGTTTTCGAATAAGCTTTTTTGTACTTATCGGCTGCAATTTGAAATTTCAGGTTTTCAAATGCTGCATCGGCTGCTTCAACATGCCGGTTTTGAGCCGGTAATATGGTTACAAAACCCAGGATGAATGCAATTAGAAAAATAAAACGGTATATCTTCATGTTCTAACGGTTTATCGCTTGATATTCAGATTGCTGTTGGTTTAGTCAATTAACGATCCGGTTTACACTGATATTATTTGTTGCCTTGCTCTCCGCTTTCGTCCGGTTTATCCTCATTATCAGCATCTTCCTCTTGATTGGCAACATTGCTCTCCGCCTCTTTCTGTTCTTTTTCCTTTCTTTCATATTCAAGTTCTTCGGGATATTTGAACGCTTGCTTACCTTCGTCTATCTTCTTCCTGGTTTCTTCCTTGGTTTGATCGATTTCCCGTTTTACAGCGTCGGTCTCTTCTCTGATCTGTTGCTTGGTAGATTCAAATTCATTTTTTACCCCATCATATTCATCACGAAACTCACGGGTAATATCGTTGGTTGCTTTTTTCATTTCGAATATGATTTTACCAAGCTGCCGGGCCATGGAGGGTATTTTGCTTGGGCCAAATACGATCAGAACCACCAGTAAGAGAAACAATATCTCTCCTCCACTTATATTAAATATGAGCAGTGGAAATTCATACATATGTTAATTCGAAGCTTTAATTCTTTTTATCCGATAACTCATAACCGGGTTTTAAAGTATATTCGCCCAACAAACTTTGGGTCAAATTTATCATTCGTCTACTTCGTTTGCTAAAATACATAAATTTTCAGAAGGATAATAGTACAAAAAAACCCGGCATCTGTTTAAAATGCCGGGTTTTAATTCTTTTTCAATTCACTGGATTATTTCTTTTTGGCTTTAGCGGGTTGCTTGCCTTTTGGCGCTTGTTTTCCTTTTGCCCCTTTGCTCTTGGTTACCACTTTTTTAGCAGCTTCCTTATAGCCTGTTAATTCATAGGAAACTGGGGTAGAGACAAAGATGGATGAATAGGTCCCCACGATCACACCGATCATTAAGGCAAAAGAAAATCCGCGGATCACCTCACCACCGAACAGGAAGATCATCAACAATACCAGGAAGGTGGTACCTGATGTCATAAAGGTACGTCCCAATGTACTATTGATCCCTGCATTAATGTTGATTTTAAGATGACGCTTCGGATACAGGAAGTTGTATTCACGAATACGGTCGAAGATAATCACGGAGTCGTTAATGGAATAACCGATTATGGTGAGGATAGCAGCGATAAACGACTGATCCACCTCCATGCTAAACGGCAGGATACCGTGGAAGATCGAATAAAGCGATACCGTGATGATGGAGTCGTGAATCAGGGTAGCTACACCCCCTATACCATATTGCCATTTACGGAAACGTGCGGCAATATATACGAAGATGATCACCAGTGCGAAACCGAGTGCAAAATAGGCTTTCCGCAGCAGGTCGTCGGCAATGGTTGGCCCCACTTTCTGGGAGCTAAGCTTACCAACAGTTTTATCTTCGGTTTCGGAATTAAACTGCTGATAGCTAACCGGCTCATCGTAGTAAGTCTTAACCCCTTCATATAGCTTTCGTTCAACAAGCGAATCGGCACTGGCACCTTCCTCATTGATGAGGTATTTAGTGGTCACCTTAATCTGTGAACTGGGACCAAAGGTCTTCACCTCCGGCGCTTCCTCAAATTGCTGTTCGAGTGAATTTCGCACATCCACCGTATTCACGTCGTTATCAAAACGAACTATATAAGTACGGCCTCCGGCAAAGTCGACACCCGGGTTAAGGCCTTTCATCAGTAAGGAGGCTATTCCGAGAAGAACCACCAATGAAGAGATGATATAGAAGGTTTTCCGTTTTCCAATAAAATCGACATTGATACCGGTAAAGGCATTAAGGGTCATCTTGTTGCCGAGCTTAACGTCTATTTCCTTGTTGAGCAACCAGTTAAAAATTAAACGCGAGATAAAGATGGCCGTGAAGAGTGATGACAGAATACCGATGATCAAGGTGGTGGCAAAGCCCTGAACCGGTCCTGAACCAAAGGTGTAAAGTACAATACCAACGAGCAATGTGGTAATGTTGGCGTCGACAATGGCTGAGTATGCATTTTTGTAACCGTCGGTAATGGCCAATCGTGCACCTTTTCCGGCCCGGATTTCCTCCTTGATACGCTCATAAATGATCACGTTGGCATCTACGGCCATACCAATGGTTAGGATAATACCGGCAATTCCCGGCAAGGTTAGCACGGCGCCCAGGGAGGCTAACACACCCAATACAAAAAATATGTTGGTGATCAGGGCCAGATTGGCGATCCATCCGGCGTGGTTATAGTAAAAGACCATAAAGATCAATACCAGGACGAAGGCCAGGATAAATGAATTGAAGCCCGACTGAATGGCTTCACGGCCAAGCGAGGGTCCTACAACTTCTTCCTGAACAATGTTGGCGGGAGCAGGCAACTTACCGGCTTCCAGAATATTGGCAAGGTCTTTTGCTTCTTCAACGGTAAAATTTCCTGAGATCTGTGAGCGGCCCGAAGGAATCTCGTCATTAACCCGCGGTGCGGAATAAACATAACCGTCCAACACAATGGCGATTTGATTTCCAATATTATCGGCTGTTAATCGCCGCCAGATGCGGGTACCCTCGGAGTTCATGCTCATGGAAACCACTACACGGCCATTCTGATCATAATCCTGACGGGCATTTACGATAACATCACCTGTAAGGGGTGCGGTATTATTGCGGGAGGTAATTCTAAGGGCTACCAGCCCGAGTACACCTTCCTGTCCTTTTTGCGGTTTAACTTCCCAAGCCAGTTTCAAATCGGGAGGGAAGACTTTATCCACTTTGTCCAGCAACATATTCACCCGGGCAGTATCTTTAATTTCGGCATAACCCACCGCAGAGCTTTCGCTGGCATAATATTGTCCTTGTTGCTGGTAATAAGCCGGACGCAAATAAGCATAAAGCGGGTTTTGCTTGGCATACTCTTCGAATGCTTTTTCCTGGTCTTCGGTCATTTCACCGGCTGCTGTGTCGCTTTCAAGCAATTCTTCCAGTGATTCCTCGGTAGTATCCTGCGCGGTTTCTTCCAGTGTATCGCCGGCTTCAGCATCACCCGGTTTCTCTAGTTGGGTTTCACCCTCGTCTTCCATTGGCACGGTGTCCCGGGCTGCTTCTTCTAACTCTGGCTCGGTCTCAACCATGGTGCGCAGCTTGCGATTGGCTTCCTCAAAATACTGGTTGATCTCGTTAAACTTATAAGTTTCCCAAAACTCGAGCTTGGCTGTTCCCTGCAAGAGTTTACGAACACGTTGAGGCTCTTTGATACCGGGAAGCTCCACCAGGATGCGCCCTGTGGTTTGCAAGCGTTGAATATTGGGTTGGGCCACACCAAAACGGTCGATACGTGTACGCAAAATATTGTAAGCCCGGTCGATGGCGCTGTTAACCTCGGTACGAATAACACTGATCACTTCCTCATTACTGGAATCATAGCTGATTTTATCTTTCAGTTCCATGGTGTTGAAGATAACCGCCAGCTTACCATCCGGAGCTACCTCATTCCACGACTCGGCGAACAGTGTAACAAAGTCCTCCTGACTTGTTCTCTGTTTCTGGCGCGCCGTCTGAAGTGCTTCACGGAAACGGGGGTCATCACTATTGTCGGCTAATGCTTCAACAATTTCACTTACTTCAATCTCCAGGGTTACGTTCATTCCCCCTTTAAGATCCAATCCAAGGTTCAGTTCTCGCTCCTTTACCTCCTGGAAGGTATATTCACGTACCAGTATGTTGTATACCGTTTCATTCTTCATTGAATCCAGGTAGTACTGCTCTCGTGCTTTTTGTACTGAATCGAAAATGACTTTGAACTGAACGTCGCGGTTTTTTGCTGCCTGCTCGGCTATACGCTTTGATTCATCATTGTTTGCATATTGTTCTGCGTTGCTTTCCACCTTTTTGGAAAAGAAAGTAAATGAGAGTTGGAATAGGCAAACAATGGCGAATGCTATAGCAAAAAACTTTATAACACCTTTACTCTGCATGTGTGTACAAAATTTAGTAATTGATTAACTTAAAAATCAGCTTCTCTTTATTTTTTGAGGGTGCAAATATAGAATAACATTTGCTAATTCACAATGTAGCCTGATAAAGTTTTATATAGAGGGGACAAGGGAATGCTTACATTCATATCGAATGCTGTTTAAAAGGCGACGCTCACCGAGCTGTATTTATTGCTACTTTTATCATCAAATTTTTATTTCTATGAAAATTGTGCTAAGAATACTGTTGTTGAGTGGATTTTTGGGTGCATTCGCTGAAGCGCAAGCACAGGAATACTATGATTACGGATTCGAGAAATCCTATGGCGTGGACGTTAGAGATACCTCCGATACTTCCCTGGATAAAGCATGGGTTGGCGGCATGAATAATTGCCAGTTTTCTCCCATCAAGCTTAATAATGATGAGTATGATGACCTTTTTGTTTTCGACCGGCATGGTGATAAGATCCTTACTTTCACCAATAAAGGGTTCAAAAATGAAATAGGCTATGAATATGCCCCGGAATATGAAGCGTATTTTCCGGCACTCCATGATTGGGCCATATTAAAGGATTATAATAATGATGGCAAACGCGACATTTTTACCTATTCGCTAGGCGGAATCAGGGTGTTTAAAAATATTGGTGGTCATGAACCGGAATTCAGGCTTGAGGTTTATCCTTACATTCGTTCTTTACAGGGAAGTTCCTATACCAATCTTTTTTTAACTGAAGTTGATTACCCGGCTATTTGCGACCTGGATAACGACGGCGACCTGGATATACTTACCTTTTGGAGCCTGGGAACTTTTGTACAGGAACATATTAATCAATCCATGGAAAAATACGGTACCGCCGATTCGCTCGATTACATAAAAACCAGCGATTGCTGGGGCTATTTTGCCGAAAGCGAGGAATCGAACCAGATATTTATGGATACTTGCATCAATCCTGTTCCATTAATCCCCAAAAACATTGAAGATGAGCGCCATACCGGATCTACATTCCTGGTGCATGATTTCGATGCCGATGATGATAAAGACTTGCTGCTGGGTGATATCGATTACCCGGATTTGATTTATCTGACCAATGGAGGAACCGTGGACTCTGCCCGCATTGTACATCAGGATACCATGTTCCCGGGGAATACCAAGAAGCTCAATTTGTATTCCTTTCCCGTATCCAATTATATTGATGTGGATAATGACGGGGTGATGGATTTGTTGGTCTCCCCGTTTGATCCTTTGCAGGATCGTTCAAACCACCACGAAAGTTCCTGGCTATACTTGAATAAGGGAGCCGATAATGATCCGGAGTTTCACTATGAAACAAATCAATTTTTGCAAGATGAGATGCTCGATTTTGGCGCCGGTGCCTCGCCCGTGCTCTTCGATTATAACCGGGATGGATTGATGGACCTTGTCGTGGGGAATTTTGGTTACCTCGATTCCACGTATTACAATGATGCTTATACCCTTCAATGTGAATACCGCTCACAGCTCGCCTTGCTGGAAAATACAGGTACACCGGATGATCCCTCATTTAAGTTGATCGATGCGGATTTCGGGGGATTGACAGAGTTTATGCTTCAGGCCATCGACCCTGCCTTTGGCGATTTGGACGGAGACGGTGACCCGGATATGCTGGTGGGCAATGCTGAAGGTACAATTTATAGTTTCGAAAATATTTCATCGGGTAGAATAGCCACATTCGAATTGCGATCAACCCGTTTTCTCGATATCGATGTGGGGCATTTTAGTACGCCTCAATTGATCGATCTTACCGACAATGACCTTCCCGACCTTGTGATCGGGAAAAGGAATGGCACCATCAGTTATTACCAAAATGAAGGCACACCCGCTAAACCTGCTTTTACCTGGGTAACCGATTCATTGGGCGGTGTTGATGTGCGGAATCCCAATTTATCGTATTACGGCTTTAGCAATCCTTGTTTTTTCCGCGATCAGTATGATAGCCTGCGTTTGTTCGTAGGTTCGGAGTTCGGGCATATTTTTTATTATAAAAACATCGAAGATAACCTGGCGGAAGGGGATTTCTCATTGGTTGAAAAAATGTATTTGTATATCGATGAAGGCGATCGCAGCGCCATAGCTATACATGACCTTAATTCCGATGATTATCCTGATATGATCCTTGGAAATTACAGGGGTGGAATTAATTACTTTCAAGGTTCCGATCCACCACCTTATGGCATTGAGGATTATGCTGTATTCAAGGAAATTGATGTGAAGCTTTTTCCCAATCCGGCCAGCGAAAAATTAAATATACAGATTGATGGAGCTGAAAACCTTAAAGGGCGAATACAGATCATTGATATGCACGGTAATGTGTTAAAAGAGTTAGATTTTGTTCAGAACAAAACCGTTAAGCTTGATGTTTCTATTTATGATAGAGGTATATACATATGTCGATTTATCATAACAGATGGAAGTCGATGGATACCTGTTAAAAACAAAAAGATTGTCATTACTAAAAATCCATAACTATGAAAAGGAGCGTTTTACAATTATCGGTATGGGTGATCTCCCTTATGTTTATCAGTTTTCAGGGATTCGCCCAGCAAAGCCTGGATAACCATTTGGAGCAGTTTAGTCCATATACAGGAAAAACCTACAAGGGAGTTTTCAAAAAAACCGAGGATGGAAAACCGGTATACGATGTGCAGCAATGGGAACGTGCATTAAACGGCAAGGCCATTCGGATCATGCACTCGGTGAACAATGGCGAATATGGGGGCGAAACCCTAATGCTATGGGATAAGGAAAAGGAATCCATTGTTTTTTACTATTTTACAACGGCCGGTTTTTATACACACGGTACCATGCATTTTGAAAATGGGAAATTCATCGGACATGAAAAAGTTACCGGCAATGAAGATGGTATTACCGAAGTGCGTACTTCCGGAGAACAGTTAGAAGATGGACGGTTAGTGGCCAAATCGAAATATCTGAAAAATGGTGAGTGGGTCCCCGGCCATGAAATTATCTATGAAGAAGCGCCCGGGGCGGAGGTTATTCTGAAGTAAAGATGGGAACGGGGAGCAATAGAAACCCGAAACTTGGATCCTATGGATTGGAAAGTGGAGGATTCTAATATGTTAATTATTCGGGCATTCGTGGCTAAACCTGCTAATTTAATGTGCACTTAGAAGTTCGGCTTGATGGAATACTGCTTGTAAAAATCCTCGACCAAGTCAACGGCTTCTTGCGGTGTATCGACCACAGTGAAGATCTCAAGGTCATCGGGATTGATGTTCTTTTCAGCCAGCAGGCGTTGTTTGATCCAGTCGACCAGACCTTCCCAAAAATCCTTAACCAGCATCACAATTGGGAAGCTCACCATTTTGTGGGTCTGGATTAGGGTGATGGCTTCGAAAAGCTCGTCCAGTGTGCCGAAACCACCCGGCAACACGATGTAACCCTGCGAATACTTCATAAACATCACCTTACGGACAAAGAAGTAATCGAAAGAAAGTAGCTTATCATTGTCGATAAACGAGTTAGCGCTCTGTTCCCAAGGAACTTCAATGTTTAAGCCCACTGACTTACCCCCGGCAGTATGAGCGCCTTTATTAGCTGCTTCCATCACGCCCGGGCCTCCTCCGGTAATGATCCCAAAACCTTTTTTGGTAAGCAGGTAAGCTGTTTCTTCGGCAAGTTTGTAATATGGATTTTGTTCTTTGATCCGGGCAGAGCCGAAAATGGACACACACGGACCGATACGGGCCATTTTTTCGAAACCATCAACAAATTCGGCCATGATCTTAAAAACCGACCAGGAATTAGAGGTTAATATTTCATTCCAGTCCTTTTGTTCAAAAGCGCTGCGTATACGTTCTTCTTCGTTTCGATGTTCTTCTCCAAACATAGGGTGTTGATTTAAAAGGTGCAAATGTAGGAAATATTCTAAGATGAGTAAAACCGGTTATAACTCGGGCTTCAAATACCTGGCCGTATAGCTGTTCTTATTGTTGATCAATTCTTCGGGGCTGGTTGAGGCAATGATCTCTCCGCCGCGGTCGCCGCCCTCGGGGCCAAGGTCGATAATGTGATCGGCCACTTTGATCACTTCCATGTTGTGTTCAATAATAATAACGGTGTTGCCTTTGTCAACCAATCGGTTCAGTACATCCAATAATACCTTCACATCTTCAAAATGCAGACCGGTGGTGGGCTCATCCAAAATATACAGGGTTTGGCCGGTATCTTTTTTGCTTAATTCGGTTGCCAATTTCACCCGTTGCGCTTCGCCACCCGACAAGGTTGTGGATTGTTGCCCTAAAGTGATATAACCAAGGCCAACTTCCTGCAAAGTGCGGATCTTTTTAAGAATGGAAGGAATATTCTGGAAAAACTCAACTGCCTGGTTAATGGTCATGTCGAGCACATCGTTAATGGATTTTCCTTTGTAACGGATTTCGAGCGTTTCGCGGTTATAGCGTTTGCCCTGGCAGTCTTCACAGGGTACCTGTACATCGGGCAAAAAATTCATTTCGATAACTTTAATTCCTGCACCCTTACAAGTCTCGCAACGGCCTCCCTTTACGTTGAATGAAAAGCGGCCGGGTTTGTAGCCGCGTATTTGTGCTTCGGGCAGTTGGTTAAACAATTTTCGGATGTCATCGAAAACACCGGTATAAGTGGCCGGATTGGAGCGAGGTGTTCGTCCGATGGGCGATTGATCGATTTCAATGACCTTATTGATGTTGTTAAGGCCTTCGATTTTATCATACGGAAGCGGCTTCTTATCCGATCGGTAAAAGGCCTGGCTGAGAATGGGATAAAGCGTTTCATTGATCAGGGTGGATTTACCGCTACCCGATACGCCGGTAACACATACCAGCATGCCCAGGGGGAGCTTCATGGTTACATTTTTCAGGTTATTGCCACGGGCGCCTTTCAGGATAATGGATTTTTCATGGCCGTTTCGTCTTTGTTCCGGGACTTTGATCTGCTTCTTTCCGCTTAAGTATTTGCAGGTAAGGGTGCTACAGTTCAACAAATCCTCCGGGCTGCCTTGCGCAACAATGTGCCCGCCTTGCCTGCCTGCACCCGGGCCAATATCCACCACGTGATCGGCAGCCAGTATGGTTTCCTTATCATGTTCCACCACAATAACCGAATTTCCCACATCGCGCAGGTCTTTCAGCGATTTGATCAAACGCAGGTTATCGCGTTGATGCAAGCCGATGCTGGGCTCATCGAGGATGTATAGAACGCCGGTTAACTGCGAACCGATTTGTGTGGCCAGCCGGATACGTTGGGTTTCACCTCCCGATAGGCTTCGCGCAGGACGATTCAGTGTTAAGTAATCCAATCCCACTTCCAGCAAAAAGCTTATCCGCGATTTCAGTTCCCTGATAATTTCCCGGGCAATATGCTTTCTACGTTCATCCACCTTTTCGGGTAGCTCCTCCAGCCATTTATAAAGCCTGATCAGGTCCATGTTGGCCAACTCACCTATGGAGTAACCGTCGATCTTAAAATACAGCGATTCTTTTTTAAGCCGGTAGCCGTTACATTCGGGACAATTAACATGGTTCATAAAGCTTCCGGCCCATTTCCTGATGCTGCGGGAGGAAGAGTTGCTGTGATTGCTGATAAAATTAACAATCCCTTCGAAATTGAGGTTATAGGAAGAGGTAACGCCCAGGTATTCATTTTTTACATGGATCACCTCGTTCGACCCGTAAAGAATAGTATTAATTGCCGATTCGGGAATATCCTTTACCGGTGTATTCAGGTCGAAGCCGTATTTTTGACCAATGGCTTCCACCTGCCGGAAGATCCAATTGTTTTTCAATTCGCCCAAAGGAGCAATGCCGCCTTTTTTCAGGCTTTTGCTTTCATCGGGGATGATTTTTTTCATATCGATCTCCGAAACCTTTCCCAGCCCACTGCATTTTGGGCAGGCCCCATAAGGAGAGTTAAAGGAAAATGTGTTGGGCTCAGGTTCATCATAGGCAATGCCCGACTCAGGGTCCATCAACAAGCGGCTCAAATAACGGATGTTTCCCGTTTCCGAATCCATGATCATCAGTCCGCCCTTGCCCTGTTTTAAGGCAAGCTGAACCGACTGCTTCAAGCGTTGGAGCACTTCTTCCTTCACCCTGATCTTGTCCACCACCAGCTCGATATCATGGATCTTATAGCGGTCGAGTTGCATGCGAGGCTTGATCTCTTTCAGTTCACCGTCAACACGTACCCTTAGAAAGCCCTGCTTGCGTACTGTTTCGAAAAGCTCGCGATAGTGACCTTTCCTGCCTTTTACCAATGGGGCTAGGATAGATATTTTTGTATCGTGGTAGTTTTCAAGAATAAGATTGATGATCTGATCTTCGGTATAGCGAATCATCTTATTCCCCGACTTGTATGAATAAGCATCGGAGGTTCGGGCAAAAAGCAACCGGAGAAAATCATAAATTTCCGTAATTGTTCCAACCGTGGAGCGTGGATTTTTGCTGGTGGATTTTTGTTCGATGGAGATCACAGGACTCAGGCCGGTGATCTTGTCCACATCAGGCCTTTCCAGGCTGCCAATAAATTGGCGGGCATATGCCGAAAAGGTCTCCATGTAGCGCCTTTGTCCCTCGGCATAAATAGTGTCGAAAGCCAGCGAGGACTTCCCGCTACCGCTTAGGCCGGTTACAACCACCATTTGATTCCGGGGTATTTTCAAATCAATGTTCGCCAGGTTATGCACCCGGGCGCCATAAATTTCGAGGGTTTCCTCCTGGCTTATATCCTGCTCCTCTTCAATTACTTCAGTATGTAGCTTTTCCTCTTTCATGAATGAACACCAAATCTAACGAAACTATTTCAAAATATTATATATAGCCTTAATCGATTTGATCGACGTGTATTGCCTCGTTAAAAATATGATGTTTCTTGTTGATTTGTTCAATCAGATTATGGTATGTTACCGAATCTTTAACAGGGATTTCAATAACGTAATCTTTACGGGTTACGTTGGTTAATTTCTTATCGCGAAGCCAGGGATTAAGCTCTTTCAAAATCCGGTAGTTGGTACCAAATTTCTTGGCAAAGGCCGGTAAATTGCTTACCCCGGTATCCACAGGTAACTTTTTGGTTGGGATAGGGGGATAAAGGTCTTTTTGCCGAAGATAGAATCCATATTCCTTCGGGTCTTCCATGATAGTCTTCAGGGCCAGGATGCGATAGACATATCTTGAGGTTTCTTCATTCATATAAAGATCGTAGTAGGAGCCGGCCATTTGATAGTCCATGTAGTCATTTATGCGGCGTTTCCCGGCATTATAGGCTGCAGCTGTTAAGGTCCAGGTGCCAAAATGTTCATATTTCTTCCTGAAATATTCACAGGCAGCTTTTGTAGCCTTCTCCAGATGATAGCGTTCATCCACAGTACGGGTTACTTCAAGTCCCAGTTCTTTGGCAGTAGGTTTTAAAAACTGCCAGAAACCTGCTGCCCCGGCCGGACTTTCTACATTCAGAAATCCGCTTTCTATAAGGGCAAGGTATTTAAAATCATTGGGTATGTTGTTTTTCTCCAGAATAGGTTCGATTACGGGGAACCAACGATAAGCCCTTTTGAAGAGTGAAAGGGTGGAGGAATGAAAATAAGTATTCACCGAAAGCTCTCGGTCAAGGCTTTCGCGCACATAAAATGTGTCGATAGGAACCGCCTCTCCCGCAAATGACAGGGATTTAGGGATTTTTGGTGAGAAAATCTTATAATTCCGTTCAAATGCTTTTCTGTATTGTTTATCCGGATTTTTTTCGGTTTCGGAAGAATAGGTAAACAAAACAATTGCAACAACAACGCCAACTAAGCCCACAAGGGCTGCCAACAGTTTTTTCATAAAGTTTTTCGAGAATCTAAAGGGTTAATTTAATTCTAAATTGTAGCTTAAACGGATAAGATGCTGTTTTGTTGGATAGAAAGTCATTATTTCAAGGCAAAGCCGAGTTTTTTGCCTTTAGAGGGCCTGATGTGAAAGACAATGCATGGGGCATGGAATTGGGAATGACAATTTTATTGATTTAGATGAGCAGCCCCCTTTGATCATTATTTTCCAATTTTTCTTCTTTTAGAACGGAGAATCAAAGTCCTTAAACAAAGGTGCGTTTTTGTCCTTTTCCGATAAAACCGGATCGGGGAAGTCCCATCTTATATCCAGATCCGGGTCATTCCAGCGGATACTGCCTTCCGATTCCTTGTTATAAAATTGCGTGCATTTGTAAAAGAAAATCGTTTCGTCCTCAAGGGTTAAGAAACCATGGGCAAATCCTTCGGGAATGTAGACCATACGCTTGTTTTGCTCCGATAAGATTTCCGTGATCCATTTTCCGTAAAACGGGGATTCTTTACGAATATCAACAGCCACATCGAGAACAGCGCCTTTGATCACTCTGATAAGCTTACCCTGGGCAAAAGGGGGTTTCTGGAAATGCAATCCCCGCAAAACTCCTTTTTGGGATTTTGATTCGTTATCCTGGACAAATTCCATATTCAGTCCTTGCTCGTAAAACTTTTCCTGGTTATAGGCTTCGAAAAAATAACCGCGCGAATCCTCGAAAACACGAGGTTCGATGATCAGTACGTCCGGTATGCTCGATGGGGTAATTTTCATGTTGTAAAGATATAAAAACACTTGAGAAATGGCAGCAACCAGCCGCCAATTCTTTTACTACTGCTCAGTCCCGCTGGACCCTTTGTTTTTAAGTATGTTGTAATATAAAATAAACAAAACAGCAGATAGTGAACTTATGATTAAGCTAATTCCTTAAACCATAAGCAAACTCGAAACGCCTTTGCCAACTGCCAATTGCAAACTATTATTTCTAGAAACTTTATCCATTCCTTAAATATGGATCACCTCATCATAAGCAGCAGCCACGGCTTCCATAATAGCTTCGGACATGGTTGGGTGAGGGTGAACCGATTTGATGATCTCTTCACCGGTAGTTTCCAGTTTGCGGGCTGCGACCACCTCGGCGATCATTTCGGTTACCGAATCACCGATCATATGGGCACCAAGCCATTCACCGTATTTAGCATCAAAGATGACCTTAACAAAACCATCGGTATGCCCGGCAGCTTGCGCCTTACCGGAAGCCGTGAAGGGGAATTTACCCACTTTAACCTCGTATCCGGCGTCTTTGGCTTCCTTCTCGGTCATGCCTACCGAAGCGATTTCAGGTACTGTATAAGTGTTTGATGGGATATTGTTATAATCGATGGGTACCGGGTTTTTACCGGCAATTTTTTCCACACAGGTGATGCCTTCATGCGATGCCAGGTGGGCCAGAGCCGGCCCCTTGATCACATCGCCAATCGCATAATACCCGTCCACATTGGTCTTATAATAATCATCAACAACAATTTTATCCTTTTCGGTCTTGATGCCGGCATCTTCCAGGCCCAGGCCTTCAATATTGGAAGAAATTCCCACGGCCGAAAGTACAATATCGGCTTCCACTTCTTCCTCACCTTTTTTGGTCTTGATCTTGACCTTGCACTTCTTACCGCTTGTGTCTACTGACTCAACGGTAGAGCTGGTCATTACTTTAATACCGGCTTTTTTGAAATTACGGCCCAGTTGTTTTGAAACTTCGTCATCTTCAAGGGGAACCACATTAGGCATATATTCCACTAGGGTAACTTTGGTTCCCACGGCATTATAGAAGTAAGCAAATTCCGATCCGATAGCTCCGGAACCAACTACCACCATTGATTCTGGCTGTTTTTCAAGCGACATGGCTTTGCGGTATCCGATGATCTTTTCGCCGTCTTGTTTCATGTTCGGAAGTTGGCGGGAACGTGCGCCGGTAGCGATCATAATGTGATTGGCGCTGTATTCGGTCTTTTTACCTTTGTCATCGGTTACTTCCACTTTTTTACCCGGAAGTGCTTTGCCAGTTCCTTGTATATGATCGATCTTGTTTTTCTTGAACAGGAACTGGATGCCTTTGCTCATGTTGCCTGCCACATTGCGGCTGCGTTTGATCATAGCCCCGAAATTGGCTTTAACGCCTTCCACATCGATGCCATAATCTTTGGCGTGGCTCATGTATTGATATACCTGGGCGCTTTTCAGCAGCGCTTTGGTAGGTATACAGCCCCAATTAAGACATACGCCACCGAGCGATTCCTTTTCAACAACACCTACTTTCATTCCCAATTGCGAAGCCCTGATGGCTGCAACATATCCACCGGGGCCGCTTCCAATAACTATCAGATCATAATTCATAACCGTATTTTTATGTTCAACTTTGAACCTGCGAAATTATCAAAATCTAACAAATCCTTAACAAACCAGTTTTTCTAAATGTTCAGGCTTGCTCCGGCAGAGCTTAAGCAGTTAATTCTCAAATCTCCTCCCGATAGCTATCGGTACTCCACTCACCCTCAGTCCCTCAGTCCCTCAGTCCCTCAGCCTCTCAGTCTCTCAGTCTCTCAGTCTCTCCTGTCATTCAACAGGCAGCTCCCGCGTAAACCCTTCCTCAAGCGATATAAAGGTTTCGGTGCTAACCACCTCAACTATGGACTGGATTTTTTCGATAATGATCCGTTTGAGGTCTTCGTTGTTACGGGCATATATTTTGATCAACAGGGAGTATTTCCCGGTGATGTGATGGCATTCGACAATTTCGGGTATCTTGGCAATGCGTTCGAATACCTCTTCGTGGGTTCGTTCGGTGGTGAGATTAACTTGTATACCGATAAAAGCCAGGGTGCTAAATCCAAGCGCTTTAGGATCGGCGGCGAAATGTGAGCCGGTAATAATCCCCGATTCCATCATTCGATTGATACGCTGATGCACTGCTGCCCCCGATACATTGCATTTACGGGCTACTTCGAGGAAAGGCAAGCGGGCATCCTGGGTAAGCAGCTTGAGGATTTTCTTGTCCAGGTTATCAATTTGAACGTTATTATTCATACAGTTATTTATTTATTTACGAATGTTAATGAATGAATATAAAAATTTTATAAATAGTAAATCATTTATCACAAAAATATAAAAAATGAAATCATATATCGTTTTTTCCTTATAAAATAATATTTTTGTGGAGTTAAAACTTACATATTGTGTTACATAAAAATTCAGGTGCTATGAAATTTGATCCGGCAACACGCATACAAACGTTAAAACAATTCGGTGAATTTGGTGGTGTAAATCCCTCTATTACCGATTCATCCACATTTACATTTTTGGAGGCCAATACCATGGAAGATACATTTCATGGTGAGGCCGAAGGTTGTTTCCTCTATTCAAGGCATTGGAACCCAAGTAATAAATATTTATGCGATGCCCTTTCAGCAATGGAAGGGACAGAATCGGCCTGGGTGACAGGTTCGGGTATGGCGGCTATAACAACTGCAATTCTTGAGATATGTAATTCGGGCGATCATATCATTTCCAGCATGACCACTTATGGAGGAACTTTTGCCTTTTTGAAGAACTATTTGCCCAAATTCAATATCGAAGTTACTTTTGTGGATATAACCGATTTGGATGCAGTTAAGCAAGCTATTAAATCAAATACCAAGCTAGTTTATACCGAATCAGTCACCAATCCGCTGCTGCAGGTGTCCGATATCCCTGAATTATCAAGGATTACCCGTGAACATGATCTTCAGTTAGTGGTGGATAATACATTCACGCCCATGATCATTTCTCCGGCCCAATTGGGTGCCGATATCGTAGTATATAGCATGACCAAGTTCATCAACGGCAAAAACGATTGCGTTGCAGGAGCTATTTGTGCCAGTAATGATTTTATCAATGCCATGATCGATGTGAACAACGGTACGGCCATGCTGTTGGGCCCGGTTCTTGATCCGCTGCGCTCATCAAGCATACTGAAGAATCTCCACACCCTTCATATCCGCATGAAGCAACATAGCAGCAATGCCTTATTTTTAGCCCGTAAGTTTAAGGGGCTTGGACTTAAGGTAAAATATCCGGGTCTTGATGAACACCCTGAACATGAACTCCTGAAAAGGCAAATGAATCAGGGATACGGTTACGGAGGATTAATTGCTATTGACCTGGATTCGGCCGAAATCGCCAACACCTTTATGGAAAAAATGGAGCTTGAAGATGTTGGTTACCTGGCCGTTAGTTTAGGTTATTTTAAAACCTTGTTTAGTTGTTCCGGTAAAAGCACATCATCGGAAGTTCCGGAGGAATTCCAGCAAAAGATGGGCTTGTCAGAAGGCCTGGTGCGCTTTTCGGTGGGACTGGATAATGATATTGAGTACTCCTTCGAGCGTATTAAAAAGTGCCTTAATGAGATGAACCTGATTGATGAGGAAAAACTGCAACAAATATAGGTAGAATTTTAAAAGGGTTTATAAGAATATAAGGGTATAAGGTATTGCTCATGTGGGTTATGCCTATACCCTTTTTTCATGATCGCAGCTATCTTTCCCTTTAAACTGCCTTGCCGGTTATCATTTCGTATTTCCTGATCAGGTGCCTTATTCCAAAGGCTCTCCCGTGACCGGGGTAGACCAGATCAACATTGAGGTCGATAAGTTTTTTCCAGCTTTTTAGAATCTGTTGCCGGTTGTGGCCAAAAACTGGGTAAATGGGGCCTGTCCAGGGAAAGACATTCATGGCCAGATCACCAACAAATGCCTTTCCATCATCCATTATCACTGATACTGAGCCTTCGGTATGTCCTGGCGTTGTAATAATTTTTCCATCTATTCCCAGGGAGTCAAGGCTTAGCTCACCCGTGATTTTAATTTCAGGATCAACCGCTTCCAGCTTATGTTGTCCATCGGTAAAGGATTGCCCTATTTTGGAGATGAGTTTAGTAGCTAGATTGGTGCCCGGGGGTGTTTTAATGGTTCCGGTTTGAAGCAGATGAGCTTCATATTCATGAACAGCTACGTTGCATTCACACAATTCCTTGATGTCGGACAGGCAGCCGAAATGATCATGATGAGCATGGGTAATGAGGATCAATTGAATATCCTTTGGCAGGATACCCGCTTCGGCAATCTTTTTCTTAAACGTGTTGATCATACCCGGATAACCGGCATCGATCATCAGGTATTTTCCATCACGGTTTTTAACCAAAAAGGAGTTTACGGCTCCGAAGCGGATGCGAAGCATTTCAGGTCGGTATACGTACATAGCGCAAGTGGTTTCTGAATAGCTCCAAAGTTAATAAAAGCATGGAAATATTAGCAGGATGTGGTACAAACAAGCCAATTTGGAAATTGCCATGAATAAGGTCTTCTGCACCAAAAAACGGATTGGGAAAGTTGCTAAAAATCATTTCCAAAAGGAATCGCATTTAAAGGTCTTTACTTACCTTCGCCTATCCGCTTTGCCATTCCTTTAAAGATCAATTTATGAAAAGGCAGGAGTGAATACCAGTATAATCTTCCGGCAATGCCTTTGGGGCGGAAGGTGGCGGTTTGGTATAGGTAATCCTGTCCGTTTTCGGATTTGATCATGAATTCAAGCCAAGCTTCCCCGGGTAATTTCATTTCGGCGAAAAGCAGCAGGCGACGCTTTTCTTTATCGGCTACCAATACCCGCCAAAAATCCAAGGCATCGCCGGCATGTATGGTGTCTGGGTTTGTTCGCCCTCTGCGAAGGCCCACACCACCTGCCAGCTTATCAACAAAGCCTCTGAACAGCCACAAGCGGTTGGCGTAATACCAGCCGTTTTGGCCCCCAAGCGACCAGATTTTTTCCAGAACCTGCCGGCTGTTGTGAGGTACAGGAACTTTTTGCTGATCTGTAAAGCAGCCGTGGGAAGGCACTTCAATAAATTCATTGAGATTCTCGGATGAGCGGCTGGCAATAAAAGCATCTTTCCAGCTCGATACCACCATGTTTTGATCGATATTTTCAAGGGCTCTTTCTATGGCTTTTTCATAAGGGAGGGGGTCAATGCCCAATAAATCCTGTAGTTGATTATCCCGGGCTACTACATTGATTTTCATGCTGTCAACCAAATTAACTGCCAGTTTATATGAAGTAGAGGTTAAAAAGTAAAGCCAGTAAGATGAAAGGCGCGGTGTCATGACGGGCACAACAAATAAAAATCGTTTTAATTTTCTTACCCGCGCGTATTTCAAAAGCATTTGCTTATAAGTAAGCACCTCCGGGCCTCCTATATCAAAAGTTTTTCCAAGGGTTTGGTCATTCTCCGTTACCCCGGTTAAAAATGAAATGACATCCCTTATGGCTATCGGCTGCGATTTGGAATTAACCCACCGGGGCGCTACCATCACCGGCAATTTTTCGGTCAAATCGCGGATAATTTCAAATGAGGCACTTCCTGATCCTACAATGATTCCCGCCCTTAATACAGTAACCGGCACTTGTCCTTGCTTGAGCACCTTTTCAACATTTAACCTTGATTGGAGGTGAAGCGAAAGGTGCTGATCATCATTAATAATTCCACTCAGGAATACGATTTGTTTAGCTGTGGTCTTGTTGGTGTAGCTTATGAAATTGTGCGCCGTTATTTTTTCAAGCTCCATAAAATTCCGTATGGAACCCGCCATGGAATGGATGAGGAAATAAGCCACATCAATATCCCTGGGGAGGTCTTCGTCATTAAAGTTTTCCAGAAAATTCACTTCGGCTACCTCAACCTGTTTCATAATGGAAGGCGAGAGGTTTAAACGCCGCCGGTCACGCACCGCGCAGACTACATGATGCCCATTTTCCAGCAATACCGGTATGATGCGTTTACCGATATAACCATTTGCTCCTGTTACTAATATCTTCATATGTGGCCCTATGATTTAAAGAACAGGCTATGGAAAGGAATGTTTGCATGAAACCATCCTAATGTGTATTAAATTAGTCATTTATCTGACAAAACAGCGGGTTCTTCAAAACCAAGCCTGCATTTTTGTTGTTGGTGTAATGGTGATGTGTTAGGTCATTGCCTGATAATTAGTGAGAAGAGCAAACTGGGAATTGAATTAAATAGAAGAAGCAATGAAAGTAGCAAAAGACATAACAGGATTAATAGGGAATACACCGCTTATCCGGTTGAATAAAATGAGCGAGGCTAGCGGAGCCGAGTTATTGGCTAAACTTGAGTGCCAAAATCCCGGCGGTTCGGTTAAAGACCGCCTGGCCTGGGCAATGATACGTGATGCCGAAGAAAAGGGAAGTATCAATAAGGACACCATTATCATCGAACCGACCAGTGGAAACACCGGCGTGGGGCTAGCTATGGTTTGTGCTTCCCGTAACTACAAGCTGATCCTTACCATGCCGGAAAGCGCCTCGATGGAGCGCCGGCAGATCATGCATGCTTATGGGGCCGAATTGGTGTTGACATCCGGAGATGAAGGCATGAAAGGTGCCATTGCCAAAGCACAGGAGTTGAATGAGAAAAATCCCAATAGTTTTATTCCACAACAGTTTCAGAACTATGCTAACGTAGAAATGCATTACGAAACCACCGGCCCTGAAATATGGAATGATACGGATGGTAAGGTGGATTTTTTTGTAGCCGGAGTGGGTACCGGAGGTACGATTACCGGTGCTGGTAAATTCCTGAGACAAAAAAATCCAAATATTAAGGTGGTAGCGGTTGAACCCAAGGATTCACCTGTGCTGTCGGGAGGGGATCCCGGCAAGCATAAAATTGCGGGGATAGGTGCGGGATTTATCCCGGATATCCTGAACCGCGACATTATCGACGAGATCATCACCGTGGCCACGGAAGATGCCTTTAGCAAGGCCAGGCAAATGGCAGCCGATGAAGGGGTTTTCAGTGGTATTTCGAGTGGTGCCATTGCATGGGCTGCCGAACAGGTTGCCAGGCGCCCGGAAAACAAAGGGAAGAATATCGTGCTTATCACCTGCGATACCGGTGAACGTTACCTGAGTACATCATTATTTGCAATGGAATAGGAGGTGATTATGACGTATAAGGCCAATACCATAAACAGTATGCAAAATGCCATTGACCAGCTTTCACGGCCCGAGTCGGCCCGGATGGTCTACATGCCACAGCATGGCCGTTCTATGCCTTCGGTAAAGGTTCTAAGCGAACTTGTCGAAAAGCTGCGTGAAGTGATCTTTCCAGGGTATTTTGGCAATGCTTCCTTGCATCCCGAGAATTTAAAATACCACATTGGGGTAAATGTAGATCGTATTTACCGCTTGTTGGCCGACCAGGTTTTAAAAGGAATATGTTTTACCTGTAAGGCTGAAAATAGTTACCGGTGCGAAGACTGCGAGGATGAAGCCCTGGATAAAGCAGCCATGCTGATCGAACGCCTTCCGGAGATTAGGCGACTGCTCGCCACAGATGTCAAAGCTGCCTATCTTGGCGATCCTGCAGCCAAAAGCCAGGGGGAGATCATCTTCAGCTATCCGTCCATCAGGGCAATGACCAATCACCGGGTAGCGCATGAACTCTACAAAATCAATGTCCCGCTTATCCCGCGTATTATCTCCGAAATGGCGCATTCCGAAACCGGTATCGATATTCACCCGGCGGCAGAGATCGGTGAGCACTTTGCCATCGATCATGGTACCGGCGTGGTGATAGGGGAGACCTCTAAAATTGGCAATAACGTGAAGGTCTATCAAGGCGTAACCCTTGGTGCCCGCAGTTTCCCGCTGGATGAAAACGGTAATCCCATCAAAGGCATTCCGCGTCATCCCGTTGTGGAAGATGATGTGGTGATCTATGCCAATGCCACTATTCTGGGCCGCATCACTGTTGGTAAGGGCTCCATGATAGGCGGTAACATCTGGGTGACCAAAAATGTTCCCCCCAAATCCAAGATCATTCAGCAACGCCCACTAGATCAAAGGTATGTAGATGGGGCGGGGATATAGTATTCGGTTCTAAGTCCCGAAAATTTAAAATTTTCGAGGATGCACGAAAAAATACGAAATCAAAGATTTCTGTTTTTTCGGCATTTAAAGTTTAAAATTGGGGATTGCGTTTCTTACATTTTCTTAATCCCCGTCCCGAAAGTTTTTGGGATCGGGGCAGGCGGTTAGCGAGAATCACTCAATTTGGGTTTCGGTCTCTTAGCTCTTGCTTACATCATCGAACTCCATGCACCATGCTCCCTGCTATTTCGAAGTGCTCCCAAAATAAAAGCCGGAAAATCTGTAAAGAAGTTCCGGCTTTTCAATTACTAACCCAACCAACTCGTATTGGATTTCATACCAATTCGGGGATATTCAGTTTATCCAATGAGGCTTTGATTTCCTCTTCGGTGATCTCATGGCGTGTGAGTTTGCCGGCGTGGAAATCTTCATAAGCCTTCAGGTCAAAATAACCATGTCCGCATAGATGGATCAGGATGGTTTCTGATTTTCCTTCCTCCTTACAACGGTTAGCCTCACGAATAGCTGTGGCTATAGCATGATTGGTTTCCGGGGCAGGTAATATGCCTTCGGTTTTAGCAAACAGCACACCTGCCTCAAAGGCTTCCACCTGATCGTGGGCTGCTGCTTCTATGAGCTTGTCTTTTAGTAATTGGCTCACAACCACACCGGCACCATGATAACGCAATCCTCCGGCATGCACGGGAGCTGGGATAAATTCATGACCTAATGTATACATGGGTAACAGTGGTGTTGTACCTGCTGTATCGCCAAAGTCATAGCGGAATTGCCCGCGGGTTAATTTAGGACAGGATGACGGCTCACTGGCAATGCACCGGATATTGGTTCCCTCGGTGATGTTTTTACGAATAAATGGAAAACTGATCCCGGCAAAATTGGAGCCTCCACCAAAAGGACCAACAATTACATCAGGCATATCACCTGCTATTTCCATTTGTTTTATAGATTCTTCACCAATGATGGTTTGATGCATTAATACGTGGTTAAGCACGCTTCCCAGCGCATAATTAGTTTTTTCATCCTTTGTTGCCATTTCAATAGCTTCCGAAATGGCAATGCCAAGACTACCCGGTGAATCGGGGTTTTCTGCCAGTACCTTCCGGCCGGCATTGGTACGGTTCGATGGCGATGCATAAACATCGGCGCCATAGGTGTTCATCATGATCTTGCGATAGGGTTTGTGGTGATAGCTTAATCCGACCATATACACTTCGCATTCCATCCCGAATTGCGAACAGGCAAAGCTTAAGGCCGAGCCCCATTGTCCCGCGCCGGTTTCGGTGGTAATCTTTTTAATACCGGCTTGCTTGTTGTAGTATGCCTGAGCTACTGCTGTGTTCGGTTTATGTGAACCGGATGGACTTACTCCTTCATATTTGTAGTAAATTTTGGCCGGAGTATCCAGGGCCTTTTCCAGTTCGTATGCCCGGTACATGGGCGTGGGCCTCCATTTCCTGTAGATGTCCCTTACTTCTTCCGGGATCTCCACATACCTTTCGGTCGTAACCTCCTGTTGTATCAATTCCATTGGAAAAATACCGGACAGCGCCTCGGGGCCAATGGGATCCATTGTTTCCGGGTTTAGTGGTGGCAGTGGCTTGTTGGGCATGTCGGCTACAATGTTGTAATAATGCGTCGGCATTTGGTCTTCGTTTAGTACAATTTTCTTTTGTTTCATCATTTTTAGTTTTTATTAGACATTAAAAATTTGTGCATAAAAAAAAGGGCTTCCTGTGCGGAAGCCCTTTTCTATATTTTAAACATAGCTATGGCCTTCTTACAGGAAGCGTTCCCATAAGCTTAGCCACCACCAGTTTGTATTTTGAATTAGTTTATGCATATCTTTCTTTCTTCAATTCGCAAAAATAGATAGAATTATCGATTCCAAAAATTAAAGTTTGGGATTATCTGAATAAAACTTGTAAGTAATTGTTTTATAGTCGATATAATTTTTAGTTGGCCATTATCTCATCAATCCGGTCCAGTTCTTCCGGTGAAAACTGCTTGTTTTCCAATGCCCTGATGTTTTCTTCCATCTGGCTTAAACGGCTTGGACCAATTAACACTGAAGTTATACTTTGTAGCCGGAGTATCCAGGCCAGTGCCATTTGGGCTAGAGTCTGTCCGCGGTTTTGAGCCAACTCATTCAGTTGCTTGATCTTTTCCAGTTTTTCCTGGCTTATATCGGTTTGATCGAAATTTCCGGTTCCTCTGGCAGCCCTCGAATCACCAGGGATTCCATCGAGATATCTAGTGCTTAACAGGCCTTGCTCCAATGGAGAGAAAACAATACTTCCCAACTTGTTTTTCTCCAGCACTTCCACCAAACCGTTTTCAATCC
The DNA here is from genome assembly GCA_021740045.1 of Bacteroidales bacterium. Taxonomy (GTDB): domain Bacteria; phylum Bacteroidota; class Bacteroidia; order Bacteroidales; family JAIPAP01; genus JAIPAP01. The sequence goes on along the minus strand of JAIPAP010000011.1, from coordinate 4,109 downwards.
AACGGTCGAACATATTATAGCGTGGCTGATGAATAACAAAGGGAGTTTTAAATTCCTTAAAGAAAGCAACGGCTTGTTGGGTTTGTTCGGCCGAATAGGAGGAAATCCCTACATATAAAGCCTTTCCTTGTTGAACCAGTGTATGAAGGGTGTAAAGGGTTTCTTCAATATCGGTATCGGGGTCAAAACGGTGGGAGTAATAGATATCCACATAATCCAGTCCCATGCGCTTAAGGGATTGATCGAGGCTGGCCACCAGGTATTTCCGGCTGCCCCATTCACCAAAAGGGCCTTCCCACATGCGGTATCCCGCTTTGGTTGAAATAACAAGCTCATCGCGGTAGGGCGCCAGGTCTTGCTTCAGGATTTTTCCGAAATTCTCCTCGGCCGAACCGGGAGGTGGTCCGTAATTGTTGGCCAGATCAAAATGAAAAATGCCTGAGTCAAAGGCTTTCAGAATGATTTCCCGTCCGTTTTCAAATACATCGATCCCCCCGAAGTTGTGCCATAAGCCCAATGAGATCTCCGGCAATATCAATCCACTTTTTCCACACCTTCGAACGGGCATTTTCTCATAGCGTGTTGGGTCTGCTTTGTAGTTCATGCTGTTCTTTTTCGTCGACATTGATTATTGAATGGCGAAAATATGAAAAGTAAGTGAGTTTAAAGTTTCAAGTCCTTGGGTTACAAGCTAGATTTCTTGATCCAGCTCAAAACTCATATGCCACTCCCACATTCACTCCAATGGAATACGGGTATTGCTTTAAATCGGTTTCGCTAATGGAGGTGAAATGGTGTTTAAAAATGGGTTCTGCCATTAACTCAAATTGTGGGGTGAGTTGATAGCGAACTCCTATAGCCGCTATTGCTCCAAAACTCAAGGTGCTAAAACCCTTGTTATCCGGGTCATTGCTAAACTCTTCCTCTGAACCGTCTTTATAAAAATAGGTTATTGATTGATTATGGTTTACAAAAAAATTGAAAGATAACCCACCTTTTACGTATAGGGAAAGTTTATTACCAGTGAGCAGATTGTATTGGATATTCGCCGGGATTTCAATGAAATAATAATGATGAATTATTTCGACACGATGTAGATCTTCTAATAGTGAATCCGGTTCCATGATCACAAAAGACGACTGCTTATACTTTTCTCCTTTATCACTTAAAGCAATACCGGTGGTCAATGCGAATTTGGGATTGATAGGAATCTCTAATCCAATTCCGGCTGTATAACCAAAGCGGGGAGACTCCAGTGAGTCAAGCATGGGAATTAATGATTTGGGTATTTCGCCATCTCCTTCTAGAATTCTGTACGTATAATCCGGTGAAAAATAAGCACTGAACTTCAATTCCCTTGAGGGTTTTTCTTTTTCTTGAGCCATCATAAATCCCGGAAGCATGATAATCAGGATAAGGCTTACAATAATATTTCTCATGGTTTTTGGATGTTTGGTTAATCAAAAGGTTTTATTGGAATTGTAAAGATAGAAAAAATCTACTGAATAAGCCCAAAAAGTTTATATATAGTTTGTAGTTTGTAGTTGGTAGGTGGTAGCTCGTAGTTGGTAGGTGGTAGCAAAACATTCTCCAATCTTCAATCTGCAGTCCTCTGCTTACTTAAAAAATGCCGGGTGTTGTTCTTCCCATTGGGTATGCTGTTGCAGATAATGGGTAAATTCCAGCAGGGAAGCTTCATCATATAAGTTACCGATAAAGCTGATGCTGGTGGGATGGCCCTTCTCATCAAAGCCATTGGGGATCACAACACACGGATGGCCCGTAAGGTTAGTCGTTAGCAATTGGTTCCCGCCAAAAGATGGGGTGATCACCACATCGTAATCCTGCATAAATTCGTGGATCTGCTCTATCAACAGGCTCCGCAACCGGTTGGCTTGTACATATTCCACTGCCGGGATAAAGCGCGAATATCTGAAAATATTGGGCCAGGCATTGCGGTGCTGTGCCCGCAGCATGGAATCCTGATCGCTAAGGGTTAATTGATCAAAAGCAGCAGCAGCTTCAGCATCCAGTATAATCAGCATGCTGTTCACCGGAAGATCATCAGGAAATTCCACCGGCTCAGGACTCATGCCCAAACTGCGGATTTTTGCCAGGGTAAGGCTGTCGTTTTTTCGGCTTCGATAATCCTCGTAAAAGAATTCCTTGATATAAGCCACTTTCAGATTTTTAATATCCTTATTTTGATCAAAATTAAAAGCAGCTTTGCGGGTTGTAGGATCACCGGCATCAACCCCTTTGATAACATCCAATACCATTGCGCAGTCTTTAGCCGAGCGGCAAATAGGCCCGATCTTATCCATCGACCAACTCAACGCCATAGCTCCTGCCCGGCTTACCCTTCCGAAGGTGGGACGTAAACCCGTTACTCCACAACGGGTGGAAGGAGAAACGATGGAACCATAGGTTTCGGTGCCAATGGAAAATCCCACTAACCCTGCCGAGGTAGCTGCTGCCGAACCGGCCGAAGAACCACTTGAGCCTTGCTCCAAATCCCAGGGGTTTTTGGTAACGCCACCATACCAAACATCCCCCATCGCCAATGCACCCATGCTTAATTTGGCAACCAATACAGCGCCGGCTTCTTCCAGCTTTTTAACCACAGTGGCTGTTTCATCCAATTGCTGATCGCGGTATGGCATAGCGCCCCAGGTGGTTTTGTAGCCCTTCACAGCCAACAGGTCTTTAACGCCATACGGAATGCCGTGGAGCGGCCCGCGGTAGTTGCCGTTGGCGATTTCTGCATCAGCTTTTCGGGCCTGTTTAAGGGCCAGGTCTTCGGTGAGGGTTACCAAACACCTCAAGGTATCGCTATATTTTTTGAGGCGGTCCAGGTATAGCCCGGTCAATTCAGTGGAGGTGATCTTACGGTTTTTTAGTAAAGAAGCTAATTTGTATACCGGCATAAAAGCCAGTTTTGACTTATTTTCAGGGACTTCGATATTATCCTCCGGTTGCCATTGAATGGGCTGTTGCGTTGTATCAGGTTTAAAGCCTTGGGGAAGGGGATTAAAAAGCAGAGCCGGAGCTACCGAATTCTTTAGTCCATAGCCTCTTATTTGTTCATAGTCACCTCGTAAGGATTGAATATTCTGCAACATGCTGTCCCGCTCGCTTTCCTCCAGTTCCAATCCGAGGAGTTTTTCGGTATGTCCAATGGTTGTTTTGGTTATCGTATCAGTTTCTTGAGCCTGAGTGAAATAAGTTATCAGGCAAAAAATTAATAGTGCGTATATTGATAGAGTCCTTTTCATTATGAATGTTTTTATACAAAGTAAAGGTGTTTTTTTGATTTTATCATAATATGATATCAAGAGGAATATATTGAGCTACAAGCCAGTAAGAAAATATATAAACAATCTCCCTGTGATGAGGGTTAGGGTTACTATTAATTATAATGCAAATGATCTATAATAAACAAATATAGATCAAATGATCTATAATATTTAAATATAGAGTAAATGCTCTATAATAAACTAAAAAAAGCATTTGCTTTATAATTTAATAATTTGATTGGCTTTAATTTTCAACGAGTACTTATTTTTGTTTAAAAGAAAGCTGTGAGATGAGGAACCAGATCGTATTATTTCTCGGCCTTATAACCATCATCATTTTCGGGGGTTTTGGCATCCTGATCATCGAAAATGTTCAGGGGATTGAATTCTCACAGCTTCTCGGACAAGGTTGGAGGCTTCCTTTGCAAATACTCACCGGCGCAGCTTATGGGTTCATCGCCTCATTAATCGCCAATTATATTGTTTCACGCCCCTTTTTTGCCGATGAGCGGAAATTTTATCACCGTATTGTTTCCCGGTTGAACCTAGATACCGCTGGGATCATATTTGTATCGCTTTGTGCAGGAATAGGCGAGGAGATCTTTTTCCGCGGCGCCTTGCAGCCCTTGATCGGGCTATGGACTACAGCCATTCTTTTTGTACTTCTGCACGGGTATCTCAATCCGTTCAACTGGCGGATCAGTATTTACGGTGTGGTGATGGTTGTTTTTATCGCCGGAATGGGATATTTGTTTCGCTATACCGGTTTGGTGACTGCTATGACGGCCCATGCCGTTTTGGATATGATGCTGT